>JAWOCF010000193.1:0-5593 GCA_046483935.1 Bacteroidales bacterium
CGCACACCTGCGCCACCATCAGGGTAAGCAATGCATACGAAGCAATATTGAAAGGCACTCCCAGAAACAGGTCGGCACTGCGCTGATAGAGCTGGCAGGAGAGCTTTCCGTCGGCCACATAAAACTGGAACATCACATGACAGGGAGGCAGGGCCATCTGGTCGATCTGCCCCACGTTCCAGGCATTTACCAGCAACCTGCGTGAGTCGGGATTGGACTTGATCTGTTCAATGAGCTGGCTGATCTGGTCGACAGTGTTGCCACCTGACTGCCAGCTGCGCCATTGTGCCCCGTAAACAGGGCCCAGGTTGCCCTGTTCGTCAGCCCACTCATCCCAGATGCGTACCTTATTTTCTTTCAGATATGCGATATTGGTATCGCCCTTTAGGAACCACAACAACTCATGGATGATGCTGCGAAGGTGAAGTTTCTTGGTTGTCAGCAAGGGGAATCCCTGCTGAAGGTCAAAGCGCATCTGGTACCCAAAGACACTAAGGGTGCCCGTGCCGGTGCGGTCTTCCTTGCGTATGCCGTTATTAATTACATGCTCCAGGAGCTGGTGGTATTGTTGCATAGGATAATCTGTTTTAACCAACCAAAGGTATGGCATATGAAGGGGAAATGCAAGAAGAGCGAAACGGGAAAAGCCAATGATGCATATTGGGATTCAATACAGTGAACACATCAGGTTTTTTGCTTCTGCTTGCGGGCAGCAGGAAATAACACATTATTTAATATAAGGCGATAGCCCGGGGAGTTGGGAAAGAGGTTCAGGTCGGTGGGGGCATCTCCCACGAAGTGCCGGTAATCTTCGGGGTCATGGCCGCCCAGAAAGGTAAAGGTGCCGTTTCCGAAGGCCCCATGAACATAACGTGCCTCATTCTTTGAGCGGTTCTCGGCCAGGATGGTGACTGTTGGCTTAACCACCTGCAGGCGAAAAGCAGTTGTCTGCCCCATAAAACCCTTGAGCACCGTGGCATGGTTTTGAGTGAGCATGGTGGGCACGGGATCCCATTTGGCGGAAAATTCAAACAGGGTAAAGAAGTCGCTGCGTTCATCACGGCCCGTCTTGACCACATCAATATCAGACTTCTCGTAGATGGTAGGATCAGGATTAATAACAAAGTTATGAAAGGCGAAGTTGTTGCTGAAATCAAGCATAGACTGGGCATCAGCATCAATAGGATCATTGTCAAACACCTGATGGACAATATCCACGTGTTCGGCGGCAAGGGCAATGTCAATGCTTTCGGGGGCCGAGCACATGGCAAACATGTAGCCTCCCCCAGCCACAAACTCACGGATACGGCGAGCCACGTCGAGCTTCAGATCGGCCACTTTGGCGTAGCCCAACTTGCGGGCTGTCTGGTTGGCCAGGCGCACATCCTCCTGATACCAGGGGGCATTGCGATAGGCAGCCCAGAATTTACCGAACTGCCCGGTAAAATCCTCATGGTGCAGGTGCAGCCAGTCGTACATAGGCAACAGGCCGGAAAGCACCTCCTGGTCATAAACTTCGTCGTAAGGAATCTCGGCGTAATTAAGCGCCAGGGTGACGGCATCATCCCAGGGCAGGCTATTGGGTGGTGTATACACGGCCACTCTGGGCAACTTATGCAGGCGCACCTCCTCCATGTTTACCTCGGTATCGGATATTTCCTGCAGGATAGCCTGTGCCTGGATATCAGCGATCACCTCAAAAGAAACGCCCCGCACCTGGCACTCCTGCTCCAGGTCAGGATGATGTTCGAACATGAAGCTTCCTCCCCTGTAATTGAGCAGCCAGCTCACTTCGCGATCATAGGTCAGCACATGATAGGCAATGCCATAGGCCTTCAGGTGGTTGCGCTGCGCATCATCCATAGGAATCAGGACATGAGCTGCAAACAAAGGGGCTTGCAAAATCATTACCACCACGAAAAACAGCAGTCGCTTCATGATATACTTATTTACTACAAGATAGGAATTTTTTTAGTGAAAAGTAAAGAATGAAGCCGGTTTTAGAAAAAACGACACAGGCTGATCCGCATGCCTGTAATAGCAGGAAAGGCAGTATTTATGAGAGAGATAATAAAGCTGCAGTAAAGAAAATAAACCAACAGGGATGGATAATTAACTTCTGTTATCCGTTTTCTCAGAAAGGCACATCATCCTTATCCATATCGTTCATCTTCGATGGCAGGGTCATGGTGTTGGCCCCCTGCTCAAAGGAGGTTGAAGGCTTCATTTCGCCGGAAAACTCATAATCGCCTACCTGGTAATCAGTGAATTTGGCCAGCTTGCTGATGAATCGCAGCGGCACGTCTTCCAGGCCGCCGTTCCGGTGTTTGGCAATGATGAGTTGAGCCAGCCCCTCGGTTGAGTTACCCTGTTCGTCTTCCAGCAAGCCATAATATTCGGGCCTGTAGATAAACATCACCATGTCGGCATCCTGCTCAATGGCACCTGATTCACGAAGGTCGGAAAGCACCGGACGCTTGGAGCCCCCGCGGGTTTCCACGGCACGGCTTAGCTGTGAGAGGGCAATCACCGGGATGTTTAGTTCCTTGGCAAGGCTCTTCATAGAACGTGAGATGTTACTGATTTCCTGTTCGCGGTTGCCACGGTTGTCGCCCCCACCCGACATCAGCTGCAGGTAATCGATAATCACCATCTGGATGCCATGCTGTGCCTTGAGCCGGCGGCACTTGGCCCGTAACTCGAAGATCGTTAAGGCAGGCGTGTCATCAATAAACAAGGGAGCATCAGTCAGGTTGCCGATGCGGGCGTTCAGTTGCTGCCATTCGTACTGTTCGAGCTGCCCCTTCTTGAGCTTGTCGGCAGGCAGCCCTGTTTCACTGGCGATCAAACGGGTAACCAGCTGCACCCCTGACATTTCCAGAGAGAAGACCGCAGTAGGCTTCTTGAAGTCAACGGCCATGTTGCGGGCCATGGAAAGAACAAATGCCGTTTTCCCCATCCCTGGGCGTGCTGCCAGCACAATCAGATCTGAGCGTTGCCATCCGGCCGTTACCCGGTCGAGGGCAGAGAAGCCACTGGGAATTCCGCTGATATGACCTTCCTGATTCTTGGCGTTCTCGATTTGCTGGATTGACTCCTTCACCAGGGAGTGCATGTCGGAGAAGTTACGCCTCAGATTGGTTTCGCTCACGGCAAAGAGCTCTTTCTCGGCCCGGTCGAGGGTGTCAAACACGTCGGTAGAATCCTCATACGACTCCTTGATGATCTCGGAGGATATACGGATCAGCTCGCGTTGAATGAACTTCTGCAGCACGATGCGTGCATGAAACTCCACGTTGGCACCTGATGCTACTCGGTTGGTGAGCATGGAGATGTAATAAGCCCCTCCCACCAGATCCAGCTCCCCACGTTTCTTGAGTTCCTGGGTAACAGTAAGAATATCGACAGGTTCGGATTTCTCAAACAGGCCATGAATGGCCCCGAAGATCTTCTGGTGTGCCTCTTTGTAAAACACCTCAGCACTCAGTAGGTCGATGACGTTGTTCAGCGCATTTTGCTCAAGCATAATGGCACCCAGGACGGCCTCTTCGAGATCGGGAGCCTGGGGTGGAACCCTGCCATGATCAGAATAATCTAACGAAGTGGAGGCCTTGTTGCCTCTCCTGAAAGTTGTTTCCCGTGTTTTCTGATCTTTTTGTTCCATGGCTCAAAAATAAACATTCACCTTGCACCCGGCAATAGAAAAGTAAAAATGATATTAACAATTTAGACCAAGGTTTGAAAACATCCTCCGACCCGCTTATTGAGACAGTTCTTTCAGCACCTGCCACAATTTCTTCAGGGCCAACATTGCTCCCTGATGGTATCGCCCAATGGCCTGTATACCTTCTGTTTTTTCCATAGCATCTTCATTAACAATCAATTGCTGATAAAGCAAGGAAGCTTCCAGCAGAGAAGCCGGTTTCGTTTCATGGCTGGTCACTTCTTTTTTCATGGAGTATAAAATATCTTCCGGCATCTGCCAATTGTTCATCCGGGGCCACACCACGGTATCATCCTGAAAGGGAGACTGCAGGTCGGTCATCCGGGGCCACAGTGCATCTACTGCCTCTTCCAGGTGGGGAATACCCCGGGAGGCAACCCGAAGCACCTCAATATGAGAAGAGGCATTGAACACCAGAATGCTGCTACTGCCTTCAAGAGCGGCCAGCAGCATCTCCAGGTGAGCCACCTGCATGGCTTCATCAGGAGGGATTACCATCAGAAAATTTTCTCTTTTCGTTTCTGCAGGATAATCTACTACCATCGAAAAAGGCTGGCGCTGGTAAGGACGCATTCCTTTGAAAGAGGGCATGGCAGGCTGACCCCACAGAATGGAAAGAAATACAGGAGGTTCCTTTACCCGGGCCAGATATTCACGGATTCGGTCCTGATCTGCCATGATAGTATCGCCGGTAATGGCTTGTACCTGCCGCATCAACCGCTGATCCAGCTCATGGGCAGGAATCTCCCGGGCTTGAACAATCCCCTGGGCATAAAACCCGAATTTCTTCTCATCCGACAATCCCCGCAGCTGAAATACTGATCCTTCAGGAATTTTCTTCCAACAATGACCCGTGAAATCACAGGCATATGGATTGGTACACTGCAGCCCCAATGGTATTAAGGGAGAACTTTTCAGGTTGATCACTTCCTGAAAACGGGTGATTTTCTCAGCCACCGACTCCTGCATTTGCTGTATTCTATCCAGCACACTCTGCTGGCGGAACAGGCGCAGGGGATCCAGGATATCATCCTTCACATAATGCTCATCAATATAAGCGATGGAAAAATCTTTCAACAGGATGCCATTGCCGGCAATTACATGATACTGAAGGGCAGCATCCCAGATATAAGTGTCGGAGATGCCCCGGCTGCTTTTCACCTCCACGGCCTTCCAGCCCTGCTGATCCTTCACCAGGATATCAAGGGCGATGATCACCCCGTTATGCTGAAAAGCCGCTTCATAAATGATAGACTCTCCTGAAGCAATGTACTCGAGGGTTTTTTCGGCTGAGGCAGCCATCTGGAAATGACTTTTGGGGGAGGCATCTACCCCACCGGGAAACAGTTGCCGGGCGAATACTCCTACCTTTGTTCCTCTTGAAAAGATGGCCAATTGCCGGGCCGTGATTTTGTCCCTGAGAAAGGGTCTTTTTTTGTGCAGGTACAACGACTTCTCGCATTGCACCCCACGGATAAAGGTCGATTTGGATAGAACGGCACGGGGAGGTTTATTTTCGGGCATCAGTAATTATAAAAGGTTTGAATAAAACAGGCTACAGGAAGGAGACATATTCATCATCCAGCACCCCCAGGTTCAGGTATTTAAGGTACAACCGGGCGGTGGTCACCACATCTTTGCTGCAATAGATGGCAATGCGCTCCAGGTCGTTGTCTTCATAATAAACACGGGCCACATCACTGCCATCAATATCATCCTTGGGGGTTGGGATGTCGAACAAGGCAGCAAGCAAAGCCAGCGATGTATAGTTTTTATAATCACCAAACTTCCACAACTCCATGGTATCCAGCAGGGAGGTCTCCCAGGGCTTCCTGCCCTGGTTGCTCAGCAGCAGCGGCAACTTAATAC
>JAWOCF010000075.1:0-14426 GCA_046483935.1 Bacteroidales bacterium
TTTGAATGGGCGGCTACCTGGCTGGCAAACTCCCGGGGGCTGATCAGCGAGGCCAGCGAATGGCTGTAGGTCTCGGCAAGAAACTCCACAGAACCCGTGGCAGCCAGCTCCTGAAAGCTTTCCAGAACCTCCGGGGCATATTGCTCCATCTGGTCAAGGGCAGTACCCGAAATGCTGAAACTCACCCTGAACTTCTGTCCGTACTTCTTCATCAGACCCAGCAATACCTTATTGGCCGGTAGATACGATTTTTCCGACACCTGCTGCATGGTGAAGCGGTTGGCATAGTCATCAAAATAATCATGGTCTTTTCCTATGTCAAAGAACCGGTAAGGTTTCAGGCGATAGGGTTGATGGATCTGGAAATATAAACAAATTGACTTCATAGGGTTTCTTTTTTAAATGCTGAACGAGTTGGTGTCTCAGCCTAACGGATTATAACTTTATACTACATGAAAAATAAAACCTGTTTTTTATCCTGTGGGAGCTTGAAGCACCTTGTCGTATATCTCCCTGACTTTCTCTCCCGCCAGATCCCACTTGATATTGTCGACCTCCTGCTTGCCATACTTCCTGAACATCCCGGGCAAGGCATCATAGTGAAGCAGTCCGTAAATGGCATCAGCCATGGCATCCACATCCCAGTAGTCAATTTTTAGGGCATATTCAAGCACTTCCGATACGCCCGACTGCCGGGAGATAATTACCGGCACGTTTGAACGCATGGCCTCCAGGGGTGAAATTCCGAAAGGCTCCGACACAGAGGGCATGACATAAACATCACTCATTCTGAACATCTTGTCCACGTCATCGCCTTTAAGGAATCCGGTAAAATGAAATCTGTCGGCAATGCCCAGCTGGGCCACCCTTCTGATCATCTTCGAGAGCAAGTCGCCGCTGCCGGCCATCACAAACCTGACATTCGGATCATGCTGAAGCACCTTGTGGGCGGCCTCAATAAAATATTCAGGTCCTTTCTGAAAGGTGATGCGGCCCAGGAAAGTGACAATCTTCTCGTCCAGGTGCCGGGGCTCGTCCTTAATATCCACCATCTCAGTGGGTTCCACCCCATTATGAACGGTGACGACCTTCTGAGGGTCAATGCCATAGCGGTTTATCACGATCTGACGTGTCAGGTGGCTGACCGCAACGACCATGTCGGCAGCTTCCATCCCCTGGCGTTCAATTTCATACACCGAGGTATTGATGTTTTCGCCCGAGCGGTCATATTCAGTGGCATGCATATGCACTACCAAAGGCTTGCCACTAATTCTTTTTGCTTCAATGCCCGCCAGGTAGGTCAGCCAGTCGTGCGAATGGATGATGTCGAAATCGTGGGAAGCAGCCACTGCGGTGGCTACCAATGAATAGCGTTTTACTTCGTCCATCAGGTTTTTTCCATATCCCCCCGAAAACTGATATTGTTGAGAATGTACGGCGATGTCCTCTGGTTCCATGCCATGCTCGAGCTGCTCCATCAGGTTGAAATATTCTGTTTCGGAAGCATAAGGCAACAAGGTAGAATTGATTTCCAGGAAGGAAATTTTCTTCCAGTGTTCCTTAAAGATCTCTTCATGAATATCTACTGTGATATCGGAGGCATTCACCAGGCGAATGCTGCTTTGTTCTTCATCACCATAAGCCCTGGGTACCACGAAAATAATCTCAGTATCCGTTTTCAGCAGGGCTTTGGTCAACCCATAGCACGCTGTACCAAGTCCTCCTGAGATATGGGGAGGAAACTCCCAACCAAACATTAACACCTTCATACTTTTCCTTTTTCCTTTTTTGTATTTGGTTCCTTTTTTTCTTTTTGATCGGTCATGCTTTTTAATAAATGCTGAATACGGATGATCTCAGCCACGCTGGGGGCAAAGGAGATGGCGCCACGGCCTCCGTGCGGGGGGTCGCCTTCATAGAATTCGGAGATGGTACCGATGCCATCTTCATCCAGGGTATCCCTGAAGCCATCAACCAGCTCCTGGATAAAGGGCACCCCTTTGGGGCCAAAGATTTTTAAATAGCCTTCGGCAAAATGACCCAGCAACCAGGGCCATACCGTCCCCTGATGCAGGGCCTGATTTCGCTGATGCTCGTTGCCCTGGTAGCGCCCTTTGTAGAGTATGTCCTGGGGCGAAAGGGTGCGCAATCCCCGGGAAGTAAGCAGCTGTTGCTTTACGATCTCAACAATGCTGTGACGCAGGGGTTCTTTCAGAGGGGTGTATGGCAATGAGGTAGCCAGAATCTGGTTGGGACGGATGGAAGAATCAGTATGATCGTCGGCCACAAAGTCGTTCAGGCACTCATGATCTTCATTCCAGAATACCATTTCAAAGTTTTCTTCTATCTTCTTGCTGATGGCATTCCAGCGCCGGGCCAGTTTGCTGTCTTTTTCCTCCAGTGAAGCAGCAAACTTCAGGGCGTTGTACCACAAGGCGTTGATCTCTACGACATAGCCATAGCGTGGGGTCACCGGCTTGCCCTGCACGGTGGCATTCATCCAGGTAAGATGGGGTGCGCTCTTGTCAATATAGAGCAACCCGTTGTCGCGCATTTTGATTCCATTGGGCGTGCCTTTGGCAAAGCTCTCCAGGATCAGTTGCATGGCCACCCCGTGATCACGCCACAGCTTGGTGTGACTGACGCCCTCCGGCGAACAGTTTTGCAGGGCCCAGAAGAACCACAGGGGGGTGTCAGCGGCATCAAATGAACTATTGATGCCTCTGCCTGTCTCAGGGAAAAAGGGGCCCTTCATGGCCGCTTTCATCGATTCAATCACCGTTCGACAGATCTTCTTCTCGCGAATGCCCATCGATAACCCGGGAATGGATATGAAAGTATAGCGCCCCAGGCGCCCATGCCAGGGAAATCCTGCCACAATGTCCATCTGGTTGTCCTGTTTATAAAAAAACTGCTCTGCTGCATTGGTCAGGCAATTCTCGAAGGAACTTCTGGGGATTCTCCTTTTTGTTTCGGTGGTAAACAGCAGGTTGATGCTAGAGGGATTCACTTCACTCAAACCGGCCGAAAAGGTAATGCTCTCCCCCTTCCGGATGGGCATTTCAAAATATCCGGGAAGGTACAGGTCTTCATGATGCTCATAGCCTCGTTCGCTCTCATGGGGGTATTCAAAATCAAGATACCAGTCGGGCATGTGAACATACTGTGCATCTTTTTTGGAGAGCTGCATGTACAAGTTGGAATAGCCTGCATACATGCGTATCCGGATGCCGTTGCGCACCTCTTCATAGCTGGTGTCAAGGTCGAAGTTGCGCTTGCTCAGCCGGTGGATGTTGCGGAATGCCAGAAAAGGACGCAGGCGCAAGGTCACGGGCGAGTGAGCCTCCTCAAGGGTATACTTGATCAGGATGCGCTCCTCCTTGGTTACGAATACTGTTTCTTTTGAAAAGATCATCCCCCCGATGCGGTAGGATATCGTGGGGGAGATGTCGGTGGAGAAATCCCTGATGTACTTGTGCCCCTTAGGCTGATAAGTACCGGGGAATTTATTGACCCCCAGGTTGAATTCCGCATCGTGTTGTATGAGGGTTTCATCCACCTTCGACAATAATACATGTTTTTCGCCATCCAGGTTGGGCTGTGGACATACCAGCAACCCATGGTATTTGCGGGTGTTGCATCCGATAATGGTGGTGCAGGAAAAGGAACCCGCCCGGTTGGAACGGATCAGCTCTCTCTTTAAAGAATATTCCAGATTGACCAGTTGGGTTTTGTCAAAGTTGATATAGCTCATAACGATCAAAAAAAGATCATAAATTTTGGAAATAGGTAAGGTGTAAAACAACACATCTGAAGGCAGCAAAGATACGTATTTTTTCCTTTTAAATTTTGTGGTTCGTCTGAATTAATTTTAAATTAATAAAAGAAAATGATCATTATGTAAAAGGTAGTTGGCAAATGTTGTTTGAAGCTATCTGGCAGTTTGTTTCATTGACACTGATGCCATCAATGCACCTGTAGAGACGCAATGCATTGCGTCTCTGCAGGTGTGTATCAAATTCACATCAAACTCACATCAAACTCGCACTAAACTCGCACCAAATTCGCGAATTCGCGAATTTGGTGCGAGTTTAGTGCGAGTTTGATGTGAATTTAGTGTGAATTTAATATGGATCTGGTTCAGAGAACCTCAGGAGCTGATCTGACAACGGAGGAGGTGAAAAAATGCCCCGGGTGTAGAGATGCAATGCATTGCGTCTCTACAAACAGGCAGGTGATAAAGAAATCTGTGTTTATGGCAAGGTGGAAGCCTGCTGGGTATAATCAATTTCTGAGCCCATCATGCTGTGTGGGATCAGGTATACCATCAGCAAAACAATGGAGGCGGCAATTACCCACCCCCGGTGGTGCGGATTCTTGCGGGTTTTGATAAAGGCGATGGCCCAAAACAGAAAGGCAGCAGCCGTTTTGTTGTCGGTCAGGTCGGTTCCAAAAGGCCAGCCTGTCCAGTACGCATCAAAAGCAAATTTTTGAACGATGGGCCCCAGCAGCAGACCACCCAGCAGCAGGCTCACCAGGGTTAATGTTGTCAGTGAGCTGGTCTTTTCGTGAAACAGGGCCGCCATTCCCGTGCGGGTGCTCAGCAGCATGGCAAGAAACATGAACAGGATATGGGGTATCATGGCCCATGCAGGCACATCACCGCGAAAGCGGATCACGATGGGCTCGGGAGTCAGGGTCACCTGCTGGTTGTCCTTCTGCAGAGAGATCTGATACTGCACCTTTCCTGCCGGGGGCTGCTGGGGGATATAGGCCACCAGATGTTCCCCTTCTCTGACCAGCGGGGCCTGGCCCCATGAGTCGTTGCTTGGGGTGCGCCGGTAACGCATCATGCCATTCACCTGGGGGTCGGCCACTTCAATACTTACAGGGGCATCCGTACCCCCAGCGAAGGAGCGGATCAGATGGAAGGAAACAGGCTGTTCTGCCAGCACTGTGGTGCCTGTAACAGGGTGGGTGGGGCCGGTGAGCCTTTGATAAAAAGCACTGGAGAGGGTGAATACAATGGCGGCAATCCACAATAGTCCGTTTTTCTTCATGTCCTGAAATATTAATATACTCTCTTCACAAAGCGGGCCTTCTGGCCATCGCCAGGTTGTTGCTCAAATCCAAGCTTTTTCAGATAGGTTGAATGCTGGGAACTGTTGGAAGAGGCCTGGATATATTTTATGCTATATTCTCTGAACAACTCAACATGATTCTGGAAAAGAAATTTGCCGGGTTTCAGATCCCGGTATTGCGGAATCACATAATCAAGAATGACTTTTAATTCCTGACCCGATCTTTTTCCCAGCACTACACCAGCCACGGCGGCATCTCTCAGAATGATCAGGGCAAATGGATTCTCTGTTTCCTTTTTCAGCACATGGCGCTGGGCCGGGAAGTCAGGAAAATATTTCAGGATGTCGTTGTGGTAGAACTCAAGGAAGAACTCCAGGTAATAATTGTCGGGCCGCAGCACCAGGGCCTTGAAATACTCTTTTTTTGAATAAATAGACACCAGAAAGTATACATCTGTGATGGTGATAAACAGATTCAGCAGGGCCACCGGCATGGAGCCGATCAGAAAGCCGTAAATGCTGAAGATGCTGGCTCCAACCAGGTTGTACCACCTGAGCTTCACGATAGAGCTCATGGTGAGCGACACGGCCACGATGACCGAGCCAATAAATCCTATAATTTCATAAATGTTCGCGGTATCTGTCATCAGGCATAGGTTGTTCGGGATCTGCTACACGGTCCTTCTCCGCAAACCGGTTCACATGAATGGCATCATATATGACCTGGTGGATGTCGGTGCGGATGTTTAACTCTGAGATCTTACGGTTATTGGGGTCGGGATAAGTTCTGTTGGATAAGAATACGTACACCAGGTTTTCTGCCGGATCAACCCATGTATAGGTTCCGGTAAAACCACTATGTCCATAGCTGAAAGGCGAGGCCGAGAGCCCTGCCGGCATGGCTTCTTTAGGCTGGATGTTGGGCTTGTCGAAGCCCAGGCCCCTTCGGTTCTGATTGCCGGCAAACTGTACGGTGGTAAACTCCCTGACAGTTGCTTCATTCAGAAAGCGGGTGCCGCCATACTCGCCGTTTTGCAAAATCATCTGCATGAAAACAGCCAGGTCCATGGCGTTTGAAAACAAGCCGGCATGTCCGGCAACCCCGCCCAGCATAGCTGCTGCAGGGTCATTCACATATCCTTTGATGAGCTGGCGCCTGAAGATGGTATCTACCTCCGAGGGCACGATGCGTTCGGCAGGGAAATGCTCCAACGGCAGGTAGGTCATGGTTCTCAGGCCCAGGGGCTTGTAAAATATGTCGCGGGCAAACTCATTGAGGGGTTGCCCGGACTGCAACTCAACAATGTCGGTCAGCATGATAAACCCCAGGTCGCTGTATCGGTATACGTTGCGCTTGAGCAAAGGCGAATCGATGATCCTCGAATAGATGGTATCGCGGAAGTTATTCTTCATGAACAGGTCGTGGGCTACCGGGAGGGAAAAGTCGGGTGCATAGCCCGGATGATAGATTTCGGGGTTGATCATTCCGTCTTGCAGGGTTTCCATGTAAAAGGGGATCCATGCCTGTAGCTTGCCCTGGTGGGCCAGCATCTCGCGCAGCCTGATGTTTTCCTTGTTTGTATTTTTAAGAAATGGAAGGTAGCGGCCAATGTTTTGTTCAATATCCAGCTTGTGCTCATCGGCCAGGCGCATTACGGCAGCTGTGGTGGCCACCACTTTTGTTACCGAGGCAAGGTCATAAAGGTCGCTGATGGTGACCGCCCTGACACTGTCGTAGGTGTGATATCCGAAGGCTTTGTGGTACACCACCGCCCCATCGCGGATCACGGCGATCTGGCAACCAGGATATGCTTTCTGGGCGATGCCATACAGGGCCAGGCTGTCGATCCTGCCTAGCAGCTCGCTGTTCAGGCCTACCTCTTCAGGGTCGGCATAACGCACCCTGAATCCTTCAGGGGTATGGATGCTTTTGTAGGCCGGGAAGTATGGGGGAACAGATACAGGCAGCCGGCCCCGGGCAGGCAACCCTCCGAAGATGATCTGTGCAGCGGCCTCTTCATAGTTTTTGCCTTCCTGGTAGGCCACAACAATGCCTTTGAGGTCCAGCACCTGCTGTTCGAAGTAGTCAAGGCTATAAGGATTGGCAAACAGGCTCATGATCACCTGCTGGCGGGCCGACAGCTCATTGATCAGGCTCACGGTGGGCTCATCCACTCCATAACGGCGCGATACCTGCATGCTGTTGTCATGCACCCCAACGATCACCAGATCATAACCCGACAGGGCTTCCAGGATCTCTGCGCGGTGGGCCGGGTCATGATTCTTGCTGATCCAGTATGGATCTATTGAAGCATAGTTATCGAGCATGGCCTGAAAGGCATTGCCCCGCTGTCCGCCAATCGATAAGGATGCAATGCGGCGGTTGGCCAGGTTTCTTACCGGAATGATCTCCTCCTCATTGCGCACCAGGGTGATGGCCGAGTGGATCATACTCTTGTTCAGCTGCAAGGCCCGGGGATTGTTCAGGTATTGCACCAAACCCTCCGGGGCCACCGGCTGGTATTTGTCGAGCCGCACCTGTTGTTTATGATATAAGATCTTCCTGACCTTGTTGTTGAGGGTTTCCTCCGAAAGGTCACCTTGCTCAATGGCCTCACGGATGGTAGTAATCGCGGCCTTCACATCCTCAGGCAGCAGCAGGATGTCGTTGCCTGCCAGCAGGGCTTTCAGCTCCAGCTCACCGGGCTTGAAATAATTGCTCACCCCCTTCATGTCTAGGGCGTCGGTAATCACCAGCCCCCCGAATCCCATCTCTTCCTGAAGCAGGCCGGTGACTATCCTTTCGGACAAGGTAGACGCCAGGTCGGGTGTAGGCTCCAGGCTGGGGATCTGCAGGTGTGCCACCATCACCGATTTCAGGCCCTGATCAATCAGCTGCCGGAAAGGGTAGAGGTGCAGGGAGTCAATTTCATGGGCCGTCTGCCGCAGCAGGGGCAGGGCATGGTGTGAGTCGGTGTCGGTATCTCCGTGCCCGGGAAAATGCTTGGCACAGGCCATGACGCCTGCGTCCTGCATCCCATGCATATAGGCCACTCCTTTTTGCGCCACATTGTAACGGCTTTCGCCGAACGAGCGGGAGTTGATTACCGGGTTAGCTGGGTTGTTATTCACATCAACCACCGGGGCGAAGTTTATGTGCACCCCCAGGCGCCTAAGTTGCCGGCCTACCTCCATGCCCATCTGGTAAACCTGGCTCTCGCCACTGATGGCCCCCAGGGTCATCTGGCGGGGAAATACGATGGTGCTGTCCAGGCGCATGGCAGGGCCCCATTCGGCATCCATGGCTACCAGCAGGGGCGTTTGTGCCTGCTGCTGCAGTTCATTGGTGAAGTGGGCCTGCCGCAGCGGTCCCCCTTTGAAAAAGGCAATCCCTCCCAGGTTGTAATCTTTTATCTGCCGGGTGATGGTCTCATAGTAATCGCTGCCCTGATCGGTGTGCACGCGGATCATCAAAAGCTGGGCAATTCGTTGCTCCAGGCTCAGGGAAGCAAACACCGAGTCGACCCATGGTGTCGAATATTTTCCGGAAGCAAACAGGCTGTCAGAATCAGTTGTGTTACGGGTGGTGGCATGCAGGGGCAGTACCAAGGAAAAAAGCAGGGAAAATATAAAAAACCGGGCAATATTCTTCATAAGAAACAGGGGTGATTTTCTGTGCGTAATAGGATGCAAATATAAAATAATCCTGACGATCTACACTTCTATAAACCTTGTTTTCACAGGAAAAGTATGTGAAACAGTAATAAATTAATTGTCCGGTATAAGGCACACTTTTTATATCTGATGATGCATCCAGTTTCCCTTCTTCAGATAGAGGAAGGCAATGATTCCCATCAGAGAAAAATAGACCACTTCGGCAAACCAGACCGTGGGCGCATGGGCCTGAAAACCTACCGCCAGGATAAAAGCCGTGGTAAGATACACCATGATGCAGGCCACCTCAATGCGCAGGGCCACCAGGGTATGCCCGGTGCCCGACAGGGCGCTGAAGGTTACCATGCCGATGGAGAAGGCCACCAGGGCCAGGGTGGTGACGCGGAAGATGCCCACGGTTTCCTGGATCAGCTGTGGGTCGGAGGTAAAAAATGAGGCGATCTGGGCAGGAAAGAAAATCAGCAGCTGCACCACAATCAGGTTGGCAATCACGCTGGTGGTGAGCAGCTTGCCCAGCAAGGGAAACACCTCCCCAGGCCTGCCCTGGCCGATCACGTTGCTCACCAGGCTGCTGGCCGCTGAGCTCAGTCCCCATACGGGGATCATCAGCAGCATGTACACGCTGCGTGTGATGTTGGAGGCTGCCAGGGCCGTTTCGCCAATCTTTTCGATGACCATGAAAAAGACAAACCATGCCGCGAACGAAAGGAAAAACTGAAACATGACAGGCACCGCCAGCCTGAACATCCTTTTGTAAAGCACCAGGTGGGGCCTGAAGAACTGAAACAGCCGGAAGGTCCTGATGCTGCCCGAGCGCCAGGTCCAGATAATGAAGAAAAGAAAGGTCACCCCTTCGGCAATATTGGTAGCCAGGGCGGCCCCGGCGATGCCCATGCGGGGCATTCCCAGGTTTCCGAAGATCAGCCCGTAGTCAAGCACCACATTGGTGAGAGCCAGGATCATGGTACTCACCGACAACACCATGGTACGGGCCACCCCGATATAAAAGGCATGGAAGGCCAGGTTGATGAAGGCAAACAAAAAGCCGTACCGGCGGTAACTCAGAAAGATGATGCTTTCGTTGAGCACCCCCTCCGAATTGATAAAGAGCTTCAGCAGGGGAGGGCCTGCAAAAGTAAGAATCAGGAACAGCACCATGGCCAGGGCGATCATAAAGTACAGGGCATGATCCATGATCCTGCCGATCACGCGGTATCGACCTTCGCCGTTGCGGCGGCCGATCATGATCTGGGTGCCGGCCGAAAAGCCCGTGCCCAGCATCACCAGGCACAAAAACATCAACCCGCCAATGGCCGAAGCCCCCAGCGAAATCTCCCCCAGGCGCCCCAGGAAGGCAGTGTCGATCACCACCATCAGGTTCTGGGCCATCAGTCCGATGATGATCGGATAAGAGATCTTCCAGATGCTGCGGTATGTAGCTTTTACGGGTTGCATGCGGTCTGCTCTTCTTCTCTATTCTACTCTACAAACAAAACCAATCCCTTCAGATATTCTCCTTCAGGGTGAAAAATATTTACCGGATGGTCCTCGGGCTGGGTGAGCTGGTGCAGGATGCGCACCTGGCGCCCGCTCTCGATGGCTGCTGCCATGATGGTGGCGCGAAACAGCCCTTTGTCGACTACCTGCGAGCAACTGAATGTGAACAGGATGCCCCCTTTTCTGATCTTCTTCAGGGCTTCCAGGTTCAGCCTCTTGTACCCCTGCACGGCATTGTGGCGTGCACTGTTGTGTTTGGCATACGCCGGAGGATCCAGAATGATCACATCATACTCTTCCTCCATGTGATGCAGGTAGTCGAGGGTGTCTTTTTTTATAGACTGGTGCGGAGCATCCGGCCCCATGTTCAGGGCCACGTTGCGGTCGGTCAGCTCAATGGCATTGGCCGAGCTGTCGACCGAGTGTACCAGGCTGGCCTCTGCCTTGAGGGCATACACCGAAAAGCCGCCCGAGTAGCTGAAGGTGTTCAGTACCTTCTTTCCTTTGCAATAGCGGGTCAGCAACTTACGGTTCTCCCGTTGATCCAGGTAGGTGCCTGTTTTCTGGCCTTTCTCGATGTCTACATAAAATTGATGCCCATGTTCTTTTACCAGCACAGCAGGGGCAGGGGGCTGCGGGGTTGCTGTCACCTCCTGGCTGGCGGCACTGCCGGGCTGCGAATCCTTGCTCTTGTTGTAGATGCTGCGCAGCCGCTCTCCGTAAATTTCTTTCAGGGCCTCCGATATGGGCTCCAGGTATGGGTACAGCCCGGTGGCATGGGCCTGGATAACCAGGTGACCGTCGTAATGATCGATGATCAGCCCCGGCAGGTGATCGCCCTCGCCATGCACCAGGCGGTAGGCGTTGGTGTGGGTGCTGTCGGCAAGACCCAGGGCATGGCGCAACAGGTAGGCGCCTTCCAGTTTCTCTTTCCAGAAGGCCTGGTCAAGCACCCCGGGCCGCTCAGGAGCAAAGGCCATGATGCGGATGGCGATGGTAGCCTCCTGATAGATGCCTGTGCCCAGGTATTCCTGTTTGCTGGAGAAGATCTCCACCAGTGAGCCATTGGTTACAGGGCCCGACTTTTTGCGGATGGCCCCGCTGAACACCCAGGGGTGCCTGCGGCCAATAGCTTCTTCTTTCCCGGGGTTCAGGACAATCTTGATGATTTCTTGCATGTTGTATTGTTAAAAATATGGGACTGCAAAATTAATACAGATAATGGATCTTATCCTGTAAATCAACGAAGGATTTACAGAGAAGACTCTTGCGGCCGGGTTGTCAGCAGGTTCACTGCCTGAAGGTCACTATCAGCGGGCATCTGCCCGGGGAGGGCAGCACCACACAAAACGATAGGGCCACAAGGCATGATCGCCGGCATAATCTACCCCGATGCGCGGGGTGGCGCTGATCTGGTCGTAGGGCACCTGCAGGTTGTTGCCGGCAATCCAGATGGTGTCGCCTGTCAGGGGGGTGGCATTCAGTTGGGTGGTGATGCCCAAGGCTCTGGTGAGCTTTCCGGGGCCCCTGAGGTCCTTCAGGATGCCTCCCCGGGGGTTTACTCTCCGGGTCATGACATCCAGCCCGTGGGTGGGCTCCAGGCCCCTGATGAGCACTGCATGAGGCACGCCCCCGATGTTGGTCACCACGTTAAACAGGTGGTGAATGCCATAGCACAGGTAGATGTAGGCAATGCCCCCCTGCTGAAACATGGTGGCGGTGCGTGGGGTATGCCGGTTGCCAAAGGCATGCGAGGCCCTGTCAACAGGCCCTTCATAAGCTTCTGTCTCGGTAATGATGCCTCCGGTGATGCCCTGTCCCCCGATGTTGGTCATCAGGGATTTTCCCAGCAGGTCGCGCGCCAGGAAGACAATATCTTCGTGCTGATAATATGATAGCGGAAGGGGTTTCATGGTTACTTGATGTCGATCTGCATCATCTTCTGCTCCTCCAGGAAGAGCTCCAGGCGGTCGCCGATGGCTACCGGGCCCACCCCGCTAGGGGTGCCCGTGAAGATCAGGTCGCCGGTTTTCAGCATGCAGTAATGCGATACATGCGATACGATCTGGTCAAAAGAAAAGACCAGGTCTCCCGAGTTGCCTTCCTGCATGGTCACCTCGTTCATTTTCAGGGAGAAACGGATGTTTTTGGGATCTTTCAGTGTGTCGAGGGGCACGAAATCGCTCACCGGGCCCGAGCCATCGAACGACTTGGCGACCTCCCAGGGCAGCCCTTGCTGCATGCACCTGCGCTGCAGGTCGCGTGCCGTAAAGTCGATGCCCACGCCAATCTCTTTGTAATAGCGTGAGGCAAACTTCGGCTGTATGTTCTTGCCCACCCTGCAGATGCGCAGCACCAGCTCTGCCTCGTAGTGCACCTCGCGGCTGAAATCAGGATAGAAAAACGGGAATCCCTTGCGGATCAGGGCCGTTTCGGGCTTCATGAAAAACAAAGGCTCTGCCGGGGGCTCTTGCCCCATCTCTTCTATGTGGGCCCGGTAGTTGTGGCCGATACAAAATATCTTCATCGGGTAAAACGATTAGCTTTTCTTTTGCAATATGCCTGAAGCAGAATTATTCTTTGATGGTGAATTGCCCGGTATTCTTGCCCCTGAGGTAAACAGTGGTGATCACATTCTTGGTCGACAGCGGAAAATCGGCATTCATCATCCAGTTGTAATAGTGGGGCTCAATCTTAAAGACCTCTTCCACCACCTTGCCTTTGTACTTGCCAAAGTTGAAGATTTCCTTGTTCTGGCGGTTCAGCCCGATATGGCCTACCAAATCCGCATTGCGCTGATTAAAGGAGAATTTGAACAAGGCTTCCATGTCGTTAATCACCGGGCACGATGTTTTGCCGTCATGATCGGTATGCTCCACACCATCGTAGCGCTCCAGCTGCGAGAGCAGGATCTCGTAGGTGGCCCGGGTGTCGGCTTCAGCCTCGTGGGCATCAATCAGCTCTTTGCCACAGTAGAACTTATAGGCAGCCTTCAGGGTGCGTGGCTCCATCTTGTGGAAGATGTTCTGCACGTCGATCAGGCGGCGCTTGCGGATATCGAAGTTGATGCCGCACCTGAGAAACTCCTCGATGAGCATGGGCACATCAAACTTGTTGGAGTTGTAGCCTGCCAGGTCGCAGTTGGCAAGAAACTGATCAAGGGTAGGGGCCAGCTGGGCAAAGGTAGGGGCATCGGCCACGTCTTCATTGCTGATGCCGTGAATGGCGATCACCTCCTCAGGGATGCGGATGCCCGGGTTGATGATCCGGCTGAAGGTCTCGGAAGTGCCGTTGGGGTGTACCTTGTAAATGGCAATTTCTACAATGCGGTCTTTTACCACGTTTACGCCCGTAGACTCCAGATCGAAAAAAGCCAGCGGCCGCGTAAGGTTTAATTTTATCAAAATAGTGCTGTTTTGGTTTCCCCTTGATGCGGGGGAAAGTGAATCTGCGAAATTAAGCATTATTTTAAACCTGAGGGAGATGGATTACACGGATTTGGGCGGATTGCACGGATCACGGATTTCACGGATCAGCGAAATGGTTGAGAGGTTGAGAGGTTTGGAAAAAGTGGATGGATAAATTGATAGGTTGATGGAAAATGTTTCCCTCTGATAGACAGATTTTCACAAATTCCTCAAATTTTTGGAAGGAAATTTTCACAAATTATTCATTGCTCTCGTTTTGAGACAACGAGACCAACAGCCAAAAGCCTGCAGCCGCACAAATGCTATATAATGCCCCATAAAGGATTGCGACCTCGTCATCGAGAGGTTGCAAGGTTTTGCGATTTCGTCATCGAGAGGTTGTAACGTTTTGCGACTTCGTCATCGAGACGTTGCATGCAACGTCTCTACAACGTACCACCCTGCATCGCATCACGGCACCCGGCAACATTCCGCAACCCTATCGAAGAGACGTTGCATGCAACATCTCGGGGTCAACGTCTCTAATTTTCGTAATTAGTGGATAAACTATTTTTTATCCCAATACTCAACACATCTTTCCTGTTCAGCAACTCTCAACACCGAGAAACCCAAATCAATGGCCCTGCTGAAGTCTTCGCATCCCTGCTCTTGTTCACCCAG
Source organism: Bacteroidales bacterium (assembly GCA_046483935.1). Taxonomy (GTDB): domain Bacteria; phylum Bacteroidota; class Bacteroidia; order Bacteroidales; family UBA7960; genus JAWOCF01. Next base: position 14,342 of record JAWOCF010000075.1, read on the forward strand.
TTCGTATCGCGCCAATCCACGAAGAAAGTAAGCATTTTTATTGTCGGGGTCTAACAATATGGCCCTGTTACTATCAGCCACCACG
>JAWOCF010000151.1:0-11395 GCA_046483935.1 Bacteroidales bacterium
AAAAATTGCTGACCTGATTGTTTACGACTCCTTTGCCCTGAATCATCTCAGGGTATGTGTCTCTAATGATGGTGGGGGGTACAATTGCGGGAAATGCTGGAAATGTATCCGCACGATGGTAACCCTTGAAATCCTGGGTGTGCTGAAAGAATCAACGACTTTTCCCAACAAGTTGCCCAGGCACTATTACACCCAGCTGAGGACCTATATTCCGGATTCACTGGAATTTACCCGCGAGAATCTCAAGCTGGCACAGCTATATGGAAGAAAAGATCTGGAAAGCAGGCTTCAGCGGGAAATAGACATCGGCACCCTGGATATATATAGAAACGGCAAGTCAGTACGCAATTTTTTCAAGGAGGTCCTTTTTTATTGTTTTGTTAAAGTGGCCCGAAAAACCGGATTGTATTACTGACCTGGGGCAGGGCATCTTTTTCCTAATAAATCAAGTATCCATTAGCATCAGAACAATCAAAAGATTTCCCGATGTGTTTTATGCAGAAGAACAAAAGCCTGCTAATATTTGTCATGGTCTTTCAATATCAGCCCAAATCCTTGCAGCAGGATTTTTTTTGCTTTCCAGGGCATCCTTAATTGCTCCACCACCCGCTTAAGTTTCATTACATGGTTCAGATAAGAAAGCGGGGGCATCAGGAAATCGGTTGTTTGTTCGACGGAATCTACGGGAGTGGCCCCCATGCTTAACTTGAATTTCCTAACCCCCTGGTTCTTGCTGCCCAGGGGCACCCCTCCCATATTCAGGTAAGTGTTGCCATTGGCTTTCAGTGCCTTGATTGATTCAAAGATGAGTAAAGAAGGTGCCGCGGCTTTATAACCTTCCGGGCTGGACCCCATCCAGATGCCATAAGCCTTCTGAGCCACTATAACTGTAAATGCCATGCTAAGGGGTTTACCCCCTTTTTCAATATAATGAATGATGGCCCGTTTTTGCTTCAGAAGGTGCATTGCTATTTCCTGGTTCAGAAAAGGCATGCTGTAGGGTGAATATTTCCCATAACCTTTTCTTGTCCTGATCTGATAGGTGGAGTCTATCAGCTGAAACAACGCCTTTAATAGCTCTTCAGAATAACCTTGTTTAAAAACCAGACCTTCACGGTCTGCTCTTCTGATTTTTCGGCGGGCTTCAGGGCTGATAGCCTGAGAGATTTCCTGCAGCTCGCGGGTCAGGTCAATTATAAACTCCTTGCGTTGGAAAGCAACGTAATCCTTAATCTTCGCATTATGGCATCTCATACAATCGTACGACTTCATGATGACCCGCCAGTAGCTGTTGTTGCGGGCATACCCCAGCAACAGAAGCTTGCATTGTTTCAGTAAATGAGGATCGTTGCCTGCCGAGGCGATACCTGCAAAGAAAAACAGTTGCCTTCTTTTTCCATTGCCTACGGGTCTTTCCAGGCCGGCAATCATGGCTTTGATATTGTCTTGATCAGAAAAAAGAAAATATAGAGGTTGACCTGCTTCACTTTTTAATGCTTCAAGCCATTCATGGCTCAGGAACATGCTGCCTTCATGCTTTCTGAGATGTTCATTCCATTGTGCAACAGGTTGTTTAAAGGCTTTAAGCTGAATCATAGTTTTTCGGAACGGATCATCCCGATTTAATAACAACGATTATTCTTTTCAGGAAGTCTCCGGTTTTTAACCGAATTTAGATAAAATTTTACATAAAAATAAAAAACGACACCTTTTATTTGTGATTTTATCAGATAAAGACAAATAAGATCGAGGCATAAGCTTATGATAATGGGATACCTGCCAACGCGATTGGACCTGAAGGTGGGAGGTCTGTTTTTGAACTGCACAAAGCTTCTGGGGAGTTTCTGGACAGCTAATGGGCTTTCCCGAGGAACAATTACCTCAAGGTAACGCCGCATTTTTATGCTTTTCTGGATATGCGGAGAATAACTGCCCGATTACTGCTTTATCTCCCAGCTGGAGCCATCTTTGCCATCTTTGACAATAATGTTCAGCCTTGCCAGTTCGTCGCGGATCTTGTCGGAGGTGGCCCAGTCTTTTTGCTGACGGGCCTGCAGCCTGGCATCCAGAATCATTCCCATCAGACCTTCTACCACCTGATTCATCTTTTGGTTGGCGGCAGGGGTTTCATTTTTCAGGCCAAATATTTCCACCACAAAGGTTGTAAAGGTGGACTTCAGTACCTGAATATCAGGGGCGGTCAGGGTGTCTTTCCCGTCATTCACCGCATTGATAATTCTTACCGCATCAAAAAGATGTGCTATGGCTACGGGGCTGTTGAAATCATCACTCAGTGCCTTGTGGCATTTTTCGTCAAGTAGGGCAACCTCGGTCGACGATTGGGGTGAAGGCTTCAATTGTGCCAGGGTATCCATGGCTTGCATCAGCCGACGGAATCCTTTTTCGGCTGCCTGCAGGGCTTCATTGCTGAAATCGATGGTGCTGCGGTAGTGAGCCTGCAGAATAAAAAACCGGATGGTCATCGGGCTGTATGCCTGATGCAGGCCTTCATGATTGCCGCTAAAAAATTCTCGCAGGGTGATGAAGTTGCCCAACGATTTTCCCATCTTCTGTCCATTGACGGTGATCATATTATTGTGCATCCAATAGCGGACAGCCTCTTTGCCATGGGCAGCATTGGATTGGGCAATCTCACATTCGTGATGCGGAAACATCAGGTCCATGCCTCCTCCATGAATATCAAATACTTCACCCAGGTAGCGGTTGCTCATGGCTGAGCATTCAAGGTGCCATCCCGGAAATCCTTCGCTCCAGGGAGAGGGCCAGCGCATGATGTGCTCGGGGCTGGCTTTTTTCCAAAGGGCAAAATCTGCCGGATGGTGTTTCTCCTGTTGTCCTTCCAGCTCACGGTATCCGGTCATCATGTCTTCCAGCACCCGGCCGCTTAATTTTCCGTAAGTATATGCTTTGTTGTACTTTTCCACATCAAAATAAACAGAACCATTCACCTCATATGCAAAACCGGCATCAAGGATTTCTTTCACCATTTCGATCTGCTCGATGATATGCCCTGAAGCGCGTGGTTCGATGCTGGGGCTTTTTACATTCAGCAGCTCCATATCTTCATGATACCGGTTGGAATAGTGTTGTACCACTTCCATGGGCTCCAGCTGCTCCAGGCGGGCTTTTTTGGCTACCTTGTCTTCCCCTTCATCGGCATCATTTTCCAGGTGCCCCACATCGGTGATGTTGCGAACGTACCGTACCTTATAACCCCTGTGGAGCAAGTATCTGAACACCAGGTCGAAGGTCACTGCCGGGCGGGCATGGCCCAGGTGGGCATCACCGTAAACAGTGGGTCCACATACATAAAGACCCACCAGGGGTGGGGAGAGGGGGGTAAAGAGTTCCTTGCTCCGGCTTAGGGTATTGAAGATGTGGATGGCTGGCTGGGTCATAATTGTCTTTTTCGGAAAGCACAAAGGTAAATACTTTGCCAGAAACACGAGAATTTTTCTATTTGTTGAAACTCTGGGGTTGATGATCGTGCGAGACAACCTTTAAGGGGGGGTTTTCCAATACCCGCATTGCTTCATCATAACCCAGATCAAAGATCTCCTGGGCTTTTGACATTTCCAGAAGCCCATGGGTGATAAGCCCGGGGGGTTCAATAAAATAGTCGCATTCAAGTTTGCGGCCCAGGGTGTGGCTGCGCACCAGGAGCTTGAAGATGCGTTCGGCCATCCAAAGAGCACCTCCTATCCTGGCCACCTTTCCAATAGGATTGACGTTCACCCCGATCAGAGTCTGGCAGTGGCCGATTAGAGGGTCTATCGGGAAATTGTTGATGACACCCCCGTCTACATGATAATCCTCCTCAATCTTCACCGGCGGGAAGATAATGGGCAGCGAACAGCTCGCCTTGATGACAGGAATCAGTTCACCGGTGCTGAAACCGGTATATTCTGCCTTATTCAAATTCACGGTATAAATGATCATTGGGATTTTTAGTTCTTCAATACGGGTGACCGAGAGCAGCTCTTTCATTGATTTTTCAAAACCGGTCATCTGCATCAGGCCTTTCTTTACCAGAGAAAACTGCAGGTAATATAACAACTTCCTGCTGGTAATAGCCTTCAGAATATCACGGGGAGATCGGCCGTCAGCATATAATGCTGCCACAATCGCCCCTGCACTGACCGCCGAAATAATGTCGGGCCGGATTTCTCTTTCTTCCAGGGCCTGAAGAACGCCCAGGTGGGCAAAGCAACGGGTAACCCCGCCACTCAGGGCCAGTCCGTAACCATACTTTTTTTCAGAGGCATAATCCATCATTTTTATTCATTATAGGGGTGTAAATATGTTTCTCTTCCCGGCAGGTTGTCATTGCAGCAGAATAACAAAGCAAAGGCTTGAATTGTTCCCCATTCCAATCGAGTTGTTCGAGCAATTTGAATAGGTTAAATAAACCAAAATCAAAGCAGTACCATTTTTTATGGTTGATAAGGTAGGGTTTTTTGATTATATTTGTTCATTCTAAAATGAGGATGATTATGAAAGTTCGATTGCTTCTGTTTGCCCTCTTTACCATGCTTTCTTTGTCGGCATGGATGCCGGTTTCTGCCCAGCAGGTGAATGACAGCCCGTTTAACAGCCCTTCGTTTGGCATGTCGCTGGGCAGTAGTTTTTCTTCCGGGTTTAATGGTGGTGGGATGTTTTCCCAGTCTATCGCCCCTCACCTGCAATGGAGCCCCGGGCAACGCTGGGAGCTGGTTGTAGGCACTATATTTTCATCTTCACAGATGAATGGAATCAATAGCTTTTCACCTTTGCTCAACTCTCAGGCAGGTGCTCAGGCCATGCCGCAGCGCATGTTCAGCAACACAGTATATGCTTCAGGGGCTTATCAGGTGAATAATAAGCTGACCCTTACCGGCAGCACCTGGCTGGAGCACAATAACATGCCCCAGGGATTTGAAGCACAGATGAATCCAATGGCTTTCGGTGGCAATGGCAAAGGCATGATGATCGGCCTGGATTACCGCCTGAACGAAAACCTGCGCTTTGGCGCCGAAGTGCGCATGTCGTCAGGGTTTAATCCTTATAGCCCCTCCTTTTTTAACCCGGGCAGGAATTCAGTCTTTCAGCCAGGGAGGTGGTAAAGTTCTTAGCCGATATCATGAATCTTTTTGGGGGCTAAGGCAGGCTGTCATTCATGAACTTTCTGAAAAAACCTGTATCTTCGCAGCTTTTGTACAGTAAAATCAATTCAACTTATGGAAATCCAGGGAAAAGTAATAGAGTTATTACCGGAAGCCACCGGAGAGGGCCGCAATGGCACCTGGCGCAAACAGGAATTTATCCTGGAAACGCAGGATCAGTTTCCGAAAAAAGTATGTATCGCCCTGTGGGGCGATCGCATTGACCAATATAACCTGCAGGTTGGAGAAGAGGTGAATGCTTCGGTCAACATCGAAAGCCGCGAATACAACAGTCGCTGGTACACAGATGTCAAAGCCTGGAAAATTGATAAGGTGTCGGCAGCAAATCCACCTTTGCCAGGCCAGGACGATGATCCTGGTCCTACTGAAATGCCGCCCCAGGACAATGACCTGCCTTTCTGATCACGGCAGGCCGTTTTGGTTTTCTTTTTCGGTGTTTTTGCCCGAATGACAATAAAAGGATGCGGTGCCATCCTTTTTTTGTTCCTCCGAAAGAAATTCATAATAACGCGATGCCTGCAAAGGAGCTGATTTGCTTTTAATTAAATATTCCCTGAAATAAAACCAGAAAAAATGTTCAAATATTTTTGGTTTTTATTGGAGTAATGTTTAAATTGGTGGAATTATTATGAAGACGGAACCTGCTTCAAAGTTTTGCATGGTTTTTAGTTGTTTTTATTGGTTAATGTTGTCTTTGTTTTGGTGGTTAAAAGTAGCAGAAGGTGGAACCGTACCACCTTCTGCCTTTTAACAAAACACCTGAAATACTTTCCCCCTCATTTTCTTTCGAACATCCATGATTTGAAAAGCCCTTGTTCAAGGGTTTTTCTTTCTTATTATTTGCCAAATATTTGCCAATGCCTTCCGGAATAACCTTCCTGGTTCGATGTTGCTTATGCACAACTTGCCAATTCGCTTTAGCAGCAACCAGCCTTCTCTGAATCACGACCGTATTAAATTCGGACCATATTCGGACCATGTTCGGACTTAGTTCGGTCATTAGCGAACTTAGTCCGAAGTTAGTCCGAACATGGTCCCAAGATAGTCCGAACATGATGCGAACTTAATCGGGACCTGAGGTGGTCTTTTTCAGGAAAATTCATCTCCATTATGTTCTTTGAGAAGGATTGTGCCATCATGGCTGGGGCGGCAAAATAAAAAGAATCTATTTTCGCATAGAAAAAATGTTGTATTACAGCAATTATTTTTCTATATTTATAGCATAACATAAAAAATGGAGGAAAATAATGGCTAATCTTGAAACTACCTATCTTGGGTTAACATTGAAAAACCCTATTATTATTGGTGCATGTAATCTTTCGCTGGACCTTGATATGGCCCGTAAGCTGGAAGATGGTGGGGCGGCGGCAATTGTCTTTAAGTCATTGTTTGAAGAACAGATCAACCTGGAAAGTCTGGAAATGCAGGAGGAGCTGGATCAATATAATGAACGGCATGCCGAGATGATTACCCAGCATCCCAATCTGGAGCATGCAGGGCCTGAAGGGCACCTGGATATGCTTTCGCAGTTGAAAAAACACTTGAGCATACCTGTTATTGGCAGCCTGAATTGCGTAAACAGGGAAACCTGGGCTGATTATGCCCTGGAAATGGAAAAGACCGGGGTGGATGCCCTGGAGCTGAATTTCTATTCCACCATGCGTAATTATGACACACCCGCCCAGGAGATTGAAGCCGAACAAATTCAGATTCTGGAAGAAATTGTGGCAAAAGTGAAATTGCCCATCAGTGTGAAATTAAGTCCTTTTTATTCCAATACCCTTCATGTCATCAAACAGATGGATCAGGTTGGCGTGAAGGGGTTTGTGCTGTTCAACCGGTTGTTTCAACCTGACATCGATCTTGAGAAACAAGAGCACACTTACCCGTTTAACCTGAGTCAAATTGGCGACTACCGGCTTCCACTACGTTATGCTGGCCTGCTTTTCGGGCAGGTAAAGGCCAATATTTGCAGCAATACCGGGATTTTTACCGGCGATGATGTAATCCGGATGGTGCTGGCCGGAGCCGATAGTGTGCAGGTAGTAAGTACTGTTTACCGTAATAAGGAAGAATACCTTGGCAAAATGCTCAATGATATCAACCACTTTATGGATCAGAAAGGATATGGAAAGTTGAGTGACTTCAAAGGCGATCTTTCCAGGATTCGCCTGAAAGATCCTTATGCTTATCACCGGGCACAGTATGTCGACCTGCTCATGAAGCCTTTCGAGATCATGAAACGGTATCCACAGGTTTAAAAAAAAAGGGGGCACAGCCCCCTTTTTTTAATTCATTATGATTGTAAACGGCATTCGCAGCTGGATGCCGGTCATTTCCTTCACCTGGTTGGCTCGTTCATAATAGATGTATGTCTGGCCGAGTTTCTTTTTAATCATGGCTTCCTGCATGCCCCCAAAATCATCCATCAGGCGGGTCAGCAGGTCTTTTCTGGATGGATATTCCACCACCCGGTAATCATCGAGCTGTGCCATCTGTGCGGCTTCCTCAATGGCTTCACGCATCCCGCCGAATTCATCAATCAGGCCGTTTCTGAGCGCTTCCGAGCCGCTATACACCCTTCCCTGGCCCAGGCTGTCGACTCGGCTTACCGGCATGTCTCTGCCCTGCGACACATGGGTGATGAAGGTTTGATATACCTGATCGATCATATCCTGCATCATGTCTCTTTCGGTGCGTGTCATGGGGCGGGTAATGGTGCCCAGATCGGCAAAATCATTGGTTTTTACATTATCAAAGGTAATCCCGATCTTGTCATTAAAGAATTCCTTCATGTTGGGGATGATCCCGAACACGCCGATAGACCCTGTAATGGTGTTGGGGCTGGCAAAGATCTTGTCGGCCCCGCAAACGACATAATACCCCCCCGAAGCAGCTACATCACCCAGGGAGGCAATCACGGGTTTTTGTTCAGCGGCCAGCTTTACCTCGCGCAGGATTACATCAGAGGCCAGGGCGCTGCCCCCCGGGGAATTTACCCTGAACACGATGGCCTTTACTGACTCATCAAGTCGTGCTTCGCGCAGGGCTGCAGCAATACGGTCACTCCCCATGATCATCTCATTGCCTTCACCCGACATGATGTTTCCTGAACCATATACCACGGCAATTTTCTGCCTTCCCGTAATCTGTCGCTCGCGGGCATCGCCGGGCGCCAGTTGATATTTGCGGTAGGGTATTAATTCGAGATCTTCAATGTCTTCTTTTCCTATGCGCATACGCAATTCTTCCTGCAACTCATCCTGATACAACAAACCATCAATCATCTCGGTCTCCATGGCTAATTGTGCTGTGCGGGTCTTCAGGCCGTTGGCTACCTCATTCAGATGATTCACGCTAAGACCACGGGTGTTCGAAATGTTATCCAAAACATTATTCCAGATGCTGCTACTGAAAGCCAGGGTCTGCCTGCGGTTCTCGGGGCTCATTTGTTCGAGCAAAAAAGGTTCTACAGCACTTTTGAATTTGCCGTAACGGATTACCTGGGGCTCGATGCCCAGCTTGTCGAGCATGTCGGAAAAGAACATGATCTCCGAATTGATCCCCCGGAAATCTACCACTCCTTCAGGATGAAGATACACCTTGTCGGCAATGCTCGACAGATAGTAGCCTGTCTGGGAGAAGAATTCCCCATAGCTGATTACAAACTTGCCTGATGTTTTAAAATCTTCCAGGGCCCTGCGCACTTCAAATACCGTGGCCAGGCCTGCTCTCATAGAGGTTACATCAAGCAGGATACCTTCAATATTTTCATCGTTTTTGGCCTTTCTGATGTCTTTCAGCAGGTCGTTTAGCCCAATGGGTTGAGTCAGTCCCATCGAAAAGACGTTCAATGATTCAAAAGGACTGGCACCCCCCCGGTCAACAATTTCGGTGTTCAGCTTCAGATGTAATATCGATTCGGGATTTACCTCCACGGTTTCTCTTCCTGAAAGGCTCACCATTGCTGCAATCATGCCTGAAAGGATGAATAATATGACCAGGGAAGCCAGGAAAAACCCCAGCATGGAGGCAAACATGAATTTAAAAAACTGTTTCATAAGAGGATTATTTGAAGGATTTGTAGGTGTAAATCAGGGAAACTTCTCCAAAAATAGTGAATTATCCGCATCAACGGTATATTATCCTGAAAATATAACATTTTGCAGTCACATTTTTTTTGTGGAATTTTGCTGCATTGTAATCAGGTGGAGGGTTATTAAAAACCAGAAAATGATGAATGAAGCATTTTTATTGCTGGGAGGCAATCTGGGAGATGTGGCTGCTACCTTCAATAAAGCCAGAACGCTTGTTTCTGAACGTTTGGGGGAGGTGTTATCGGCCAGCAGTTTGTACAAAAGCGAGCCCTGGGGATTTGAATCCAGGGATATGTTTCTAAACCAGGTGCTGAAGATCGTTACCGACATGGATGCTGAAACCCTGATGCAACAGATTCTTGACATTGAGCAGGCCTTGGGCCGGCAGCGGGAAAAAGGCAAGCTGACCTCCCGGTTTATTGATCTGGATCTTTTGTTTTTTAATGACCTGGTGATTGACCGGCCCCATCTGCAGGTGCCCCATCCCCGGTTACATCTGCGCCGGTTTACCCTGTTGCCCTTGGCTGAGATTACTCCTGAGAAGGTGCATCCCGGGTTGAATAAAAGTGTTAAGGAATTACTGGATGTTTGTCCGGATCATACGCAGGTGGTCCGGCTGGATGATCCTTCACAAGTTTGATAAAATACCAGCTCATGCGTTATAATTACATTGCCATTGAAGGGAATATCGGAGCAGGGAAAACCACCCTGGCCACCAAAATTGCAGAACGCTTCAATGGAAAGCTGATCCTGGAATCTTTCGAAGACAATCCCTTTCTGGCGGGGTTTTATGAAAACCCCGAGAAGTTTGCCTTCCCCCTGGAGCTGTCGTTTCTTGCTGAACGCTATCAGCAATTGCGCAGGGAGCTGGCCAACCAGAATCTCTTTGCCGACTTCACCATCTCAGACTACTTCCTGAACAAGTCGCTGATCTTTGCCCGCAAAACGCTCAATGATGATGAATACCAGTTATTCATCACCCTGTTTAACATCATGAATGCCAACCTGCCCAGGCCCGATCTGCTGGTGCACCTTTATGTAAATACCAGCAGGCTGCAGCAGAATATTAAAAGAAGGGGGCGGACCTATGAACAGCGCATTCCTGATCAATATCTTGAGAAGATACAGGATAGCTACTTCAACTACCTCAAGCAACAACCCCAGCTGAGGATCTTACTGATTGATATTAATGAGCTGGATTTCGTAGCTTATCCTGAACATTTTGAGAAAATCCTCAATGTGATTGACCAACCTTATGAGAAGGGGATGAACCGGGTTATTCTTACTCCCCGATAGTTATAGGCTGCTTAAAGGCTCTGAGGGAAAAGTGGATGTAAAAAAAAGAGGCTGTCTTTTGGAGACAGCCTCTTTTTTTTCAGAGCAAGGGTACTTTAGTTTACCACTTGCTGAAATTCCTCACTTGAGTGATACTGAATGAATTCACGGTCTCTTTTGGCCATGTCAGCAAAATCAGAATCTGCAGAAACTGCCTGACGCAGGTTTTCATACATCATGTTGGTGTCGTTGCGACGGGCACCAATAATAGCTTTCAGATAATATACATTGCCTGATTCAGGTGCACAATTCAGGGTGTTAATTGCCTGCTGTTCGTTGCCTGCCATCAGTTGGGCTACTGCTACATTATAGTCGCAGGTAACGTCTGAGAAATTAGACACAGCAGCCTGATAGTCGCCTTCACGAATTCTCATGATACCCATGTTGTAGTCAGTATTTACTTGCTGCTGGTCAGCAGACTCGAACAACGAGCGGGCATCTTCAAAATCACCGTTTCTGGCAGCAACAACACCCAGGTTGTTTTGTACATAAGCATTGTTGGGTTGCAGCTGATTTGCTCTTTCCAGGGCTTTTGCAGCCTGATCTACCTGATTCATTTCGAGGTAAATGGCACCAGCATTGTTGAAGCCACGATAATCTCTTGGAAATGCTTCCTGTGCAGCCTCATAAATGGCCAGTTTAATTTGCAGGTCGTCGGTCAGGGTAGCAGCATACAACATTTCTTTAACATCCAGTTCGGAAGGATTGTTCTGAGCAAGATCCAGGATCTCATTATCAGTTTTCTTTGGCTCGTAAGCATGGACTACAAATTCTGCACGA
>JAWOCF010000185.1:0-3388 GCA_046483935.1 Bacteroidales bacterium
ATTACCGAGGCCGGATACAGCCGCATCCCCGTCTTCCGTGAAAACTTTGACAATGTGGAGGGCATCCTGTATATTAAGGATCTGCTGCCTTTCCTGGATAAAGAAGAAGATTTTCATTGGCAGAGCCTGCTGCGCAACTGTTTTTTTGTGCCGGAGAACAAAAAGATCAATGACCTGCTGAAAGAGTTTCAGGAAAAAAAGATTCACCTGGCCGTAGTGGTTGATGAATATGGTGGTACTTCAGGCATTGTGACGCTGGAAGATATCCTGGAGGAAATTGTTGGGGAAATCAATGATGAGTTCGATATTGAAGAAGCCAGCTACACCAGGCTCAATGATCACACCTATATTTTTGAAGGAAAGACCCAGTTGCAGGATTTCTGCAAGATTACTGAAACGGATTATGAACTCTTTGAAGAGGTTAAAGGGGAATCAGATACCCTGGCAGGGCTGATCCTGGAAATAAAACATGACCTTCCTCATAAAGGAGAAGTAATAAAGTTCAGGGATTTTGAGTTTGAAGTAGAGAGCGTTGATAAACGACGCATCAAAAAGGTAAAAGTAATGTTCAGGAAGAAACCAGTGAGCTGATCCGCTCCTCTTTCCGTAAGTCCCCGTCACCCTTTGTTTAAGCCTTTATTTTATGATAAGAAACCTGATATTTTTCGTTCTGCTCATTACAACCATCAGCTGCGGGCAGTCATATAGCCCCAAGCCGAGGGGTTTCTTCCGCATCGACCTTCCCGAAAAACAATACCAATCTCTGGATTCTTTGCTTCCCTATTCTTTTGAATACCCGGTATATACAAGGTTCATGAACGATAACCGTCAGGAAGCGGAATCTTACTGGGGCAATCTGATCTTTCCTGACTTCAAGGGGGTGATTTATCTGAGTTACAAGCCGGTGAATTCATCCGACGATCTTGAGATGTATTTTGAAGATGCCCGGACTTTCGTGAATAAGCACATTCCTAAGGCTTCCTCGCTGGATGATCATATAGTAAACATTCCCGAAAGGGATGTCTATGGGTTCTACCATGAAATCAGGGGTCGTGAAGTGGCCTCGCCAGTTCAGTTTTATGTTACCGACAGCCTGGATCATTTCCTGCGGGGAGCTCTTTATTTCAATGTAGCACCTGATAATGATTCACTGGCACCGGTCATTGATTTTATCAGAGAAGATATCCTGCATCTTCTCACTACCCTTGAATGGAAAAACCTGGATTAGCAGGAATGGGAAATGTTTTTTATTCCTCTCAGCACAAATCACTGTTTGTTTCTCCTGCCGCTATTTATTTCAAATAAACAACCCATACATCATTCTTCCGATCATGAAGTAAATAAACAAACCGATGATGTCGTTGGAGGTGGTGATGAAGGGCCCCGTGGCAAGGGCCGGGTCTAATTTAAAGCGGTTCAGGGCCAGGGGCACGAAAGTGCCAAACACCGATGCAAACAGGATGACGGTCATCAGGGCAGCACTCACCGTCAGGCTCAGGGCCAGGGAAGGGGCAAACAGAAAGCTGTAAGTCATCAGGATGGCCGAACATACCAGGCCGTTGATCAGCCCTACCGATAGTTCCTTGAACAGTTTGGGAATGATGCCACCCGTCAGGGTGTTGTTGGCCAGGCCTTTTACAATCAAAGCGGAGGATTGTATCCCCACGTTCCCACCCATGGCAGCAATCAGAGGCATAAAAAAGGCCAGCTCCGGGTTGATGCTAAGTTGTTCCTCATAATTGGCCACTACCCGCGAGCCGATGATCCCTCCGAACAAAGCTACTATCAACCAGAATAAGCGTCCCTGGAATATTTCCCAGATCTTATCGGAAGATTCAATGTCATGGCTGATCCCCGAGAGCAACTGGTAATCTTTTTCGGCTTCTTCCTTGATAAAATCCACCACGTCATCAATAGTGATGCGGCCTATCAATCTTCCGATCACATCAATCACAGGCAATACCACCAGGTCGTACTTGTTCATAATCTGTGCCACTTCCTCCCCTTTCTGGGAAGCCGTCACGGCGATGATGTCGGGGGTGTAGAGGTCGGCGATCTTATCGCGGGGCGAGGCTATCAGCAGGCTTTCCAATGAAAGCAGCCCCATGAGGATGTTATTGTCATCCACCACATAAATGGTATATATCTTCTCTACTTCCGAGGCCTGCCGGCGCATCTCCCGGATGCAGGTTACCACCAGCCACGAGATGTTGACCTTGATAAATTCCTTGCCCATCAGCCCCCCTGCGGTATCAGGGTGGTAGATCATCAGGTCGGCAATGTCTTGTGCCTGCTGGCGGTCTTCAATATGAGCCAGGATCTCAACGCGCAGCTTGTCGGGCATCTCGTTGATCAGGTCGGCAGCATCATCCGAATCAAGATTGTCAATGAATTCATGGGCGATCTCCTGGGTGGAGAAGGTAGACAAAAACCGCTCCCTGACATCCTCTTCCAGCTCCATGAGCATGCCGGCCGCTTCTTCCTTGTCCAGCAAGGTGTAGATGTATTTGGCCTCCTCCAGAGTCAGCTCATCCAGGATTTCAGCCACATCGGCAGGGTGCAGGTCGGCCAGTACCTCTTTCAGGTAATCGGCGTGCTGCTCCTTGATGGCTTCACGAACGTCGTCGATGTTAATGTCTTTGAATTCCCAGCTCATGGTATTCCCGGTAAATTTGTAATAAACTGCTTGTCATTCGTGGAATGTCAAACCGGCGGGTAATTATTTCTCTTCGGTAAGCATGTTCTGTGCTGTGCTGATCTCCATAAAGGAGGGGCCTGCTTTCTTGCCGAAATTCCCGGCCAGCACCACGATAAGATCCTCAGGTTTGATTTCCTGGCGATCGATCAGCCGGGTGAGCGTGGCACGTATAAAATCTTTCTTGGAGGTTTCCACATCCATAAAGTCTGCCACAATGCCATAGTTCAGGGCCAGCTCGCGCACTACCCGCGGATCATAACACTGGGCATAGATGGGGACCTTACCCCGGTAGGCCGACAGATAGATGGCCGTCTTCCCTGTGTCGGTATCGGTAATGATGGCCCTGGTGCCCAGCTTCTGGATGGAACGCACACTCGACTTGGACAAAAATACCGATATCTGATTTTCGTGGGGCATCACCTTATGATCCAGCAGGGCCGTTCTGCTTTTCTCGGCTTCATAGGCTGTTTTGGTCATAATCCTCACCGACTCCAACGGATAGGCCCCATAGGCCGTTTCCCCGCTGAGCATGATGGCGTCAGTGCCTGAAAAGATCGCATTGGCAACGTCACTAATTTCAGCACGGGTGGGCCGGGGATTCGTGATCATGCTGTGAAGCATCTGTGTGGCAACAATCACTGCCTTTTTGCGGAGCATGCACTTGTTAATCAGCTTGTTTTGGATGGTGGG
>JAWOCF010000266.1:0-8041 GCA_046483935.1 Bacteroidales bacterium
ACCTCACCCACCACCAGCTGGCCGCCATGGCCTGTGGGTGCCGGCTGCAAGGCAACCAGCAGCCCGCCAGCCAGGGTCACCGCTCCGGCAACCTGCACGTTGCTTGTTCCTGCTGGCAGCTGTTGCTGCCAGGCTGGCGAATGGCTGCGCAGTGAAACGTTCCACCGTTCCGGATCATCCCACCGGCCCTCACCATAAAACCAGCATCCGGCAAGCTGCCGGGTGGGAGCGATGGCGATCAGGTTGCCGGAGGTGGCAGTCAGCTGGCGCGAATAGCCTGGCATTCCCAGGGTATGGCCTCGCAGGGCACGGGTATCCTCCAGGTAATAGTCGGCAGCAAACACCCGGGTGCCGGCCTGCCGGAAACTCCATTGGGGAAACACATCGGCAAAAGGGATGAAGGTGCTGCCCGCGGCATCCTTCAAACAAACCACCAGCGTGGTTATGGTAAGCCATTCCTGATGGTCAAGCAGCATCAGAGGGCTGCCAGCCACCATGGGCGGAGCGCTGCAGGTAAGTGCCCCGCATGGGGCCGACCAGAAAACTTCTTCATCCCTCAGCTGTTGCCCCACGGGCAGAGAGCTTCCCGTTGGCCTGAACGATCCTTGCAGGATACCGCCTTGCAAGGACAGGCTGTCGAACATCGCCTGGTACTGCCCGGCATTATAGGCCCAGGGCAGTTGCCCGGCATTCCTTATCTGGATATCAAACCCCACCTCAAACTCCGACAGTTGCCTGAAACCCGTCAGTCGTGCCTGGTATCCCTGGCCTGCCACCTGTATTGATAGTGTCATCAGGATGGCCCCACACAGAAACTTTATATTCCTCATGGTTGCAGCAGTTTAAGGTTAATCTTACGAAAAAAGCCGGATGGCTCTGTTGCCATCCTTTTATGCAGTAGATTGTCGTTGGTAAGCTCCCGGTCAGCAAGGTCTACCAGGCCATCACCGTTTACGTCTTCGGGCAGGTAGCCTTGCAGGGTTGCCCGGAAGCCCCGCTCAATGGCATCACGGTCAAGGTCATCCACCCTGCCATCCTGATTAATGTCACCTGCCACCAAACCCCAGATTCCCGGGCTGAGTTCTCTCAAACTTCCTGTTTCCTGATCCGGCCCCCTGGTAAAATCGTAATGCACCTGCCCGTCACCCACCTGCACCGGGGTGGCCGAAACCGCCGTCAGATGGTTGCGGTGCCTTACCACAAGATAATAGGTGTCGTGCAGCTGCTTGCCCAACATGAAGCTGCAGGTGCCATCGCAGTTTAGTGGAACGTCCTCCCGGCGCAGCACCATCTGGTTGTAGTCAACACCCTGACGCAACTCCACCGTTACCATGTCGGCTATATTTCCGGGGTGCCGGCTGCCATCCACATCCTGTGCCTGGCGCATCTGCCCGGTGCCGGCATCATAAAGGCCCTCCAGCAACAAGGTCAGGTTCACATCCTGAGGCACGAAGGTGAGCGCGCCCGACCGATAGAAGTTTTCAGGAGGGTTGTCGTTCAGGTGGAAATAGTTGGTGTACACCCAACTGCGCAAAGGATATTCAGCATTCCAGGTAATAGGGGTCGTGCCATAAGCCTGACGATTGAAGTTTATCATAAAGAGCACAACCTCGTCGGGCAGGGTGATGCCCGGACTGGTAAACCAGGCCAGAGTAATCACTCCCGGAGTCAGTAAGTTGGCACTTAGCGTGCCTCCCAATAAAGGTCCTCTGGAAAAGGAAGAGGCCAAAGCAATTTCCGGATCATACAATATTTGTAGGTTGCATCCCCTGATATCCGCAAACTGACTTGCCGTTACCGACACCATGCAAGTGTTATCTGTGGTGGATTTCTCCACGATCTTTACAATAGGGGCATCCTGCCCAAAAAGACCTAACGGCAAAACTGCGTAACATAGCATCATCATGATGATATTGGGCGTGGGACATGATTTTGTTTTCATCATAATTATATTTATCGGCCCTTGGCGGTCCTGATGATCATGATGGTATGTTGTGATTCGCCAGCATCGCCATCAAAAGTGAGCCTTGCCAGATATGCCCCGGCTGCCAGATCACCTCCTTCCAGGGTGAATGAATGATGACCTGCATCCTGATGCTGATCTACCAAATGCCCCAATAACACCCCCTGAAGGGTGTAAACAGAAAGAGTCACCTTCCCCCAGGTCGGAGTGAAGTATTGAAACGTAGTTGTCTCACCGAAAGGATTAGGAAAGTTACTCACCGACAGCAGAACCTGTCCCTGATCATGGTCTCCTGTTGACCAGGGATGTATCATCACAGTGCGCAGCAGTGCCGGAAAGATAACCTCAAAGGAAGCATTTGCCAATTCATTAAGAGGGTCATCAGCCAAAGTTATTAGAAATGGATCCTTTGGCATATCACCCGCCATTTTAACCTCTAATTCCAGCAAGACATCTCCTTCAAAAAGAGTTACTGGTTCCAATGAAAACCAGCTAACTCTCAGATCATCTCCCAAACGGGAAAAATGTACAGGAGTATTGGGGTTACCCTGTAAAAAAATATCGGTGACTTCGGCCTCAACATCAGGAATAGTAAGAATCAGGGACAGTGCTCCCAGAGTCATATCCATATCGGCAAATACAGGCACCTTGAAAACCTCACCGGTTTTTAAGGTTGATGATTCTTGCAAGATCAAGGCCACCGTTTTTTCATGAACGGATGTTTGAACCCTTGGCCGATGGCTACGATTAAAATCGCCGGTAACAATTCCGTAAAAATTTTTCTCAATAGAAATTCCTCCAAAAATGACTTCCAACAAAGGTTTATGGATTTGAAAATCCGGTAAGGCAGGATTCTCCCCGATGAGATCATTCGCAGGCCAGAAACACCACTTGCCCCGTTGAAAATTAAAACCAGAGAAGGACTGAAAATAATCCTGAATCATGCTGGCATCACTGGCCATCAGCCTGTTGTCAGGATGCAAGTAATCTGGCTGCTGAAAACCAGTGACGTCTCCAGCAATAAACTGCACTCGTTCGATGGCTGAAGGGTATACACTCCAGTAATTGACTAAAGCAGCGTCTGTAACATTTATCCCTCCTGCAAGGGAAGTGGTTTCAAATGACACCTCATAAGTTCCAGGCAGAACGTTTGGGTATAGGTATGACCCACTCTCTGTTGTTGTAGCCTCATATTCTACAACAGCATTGTTAATCAGTTTGATTTTTACTCCCGACATGGGTAGATCAATATTCTCTTGTTGAAAATTATTATGATGGTAATAGACACTTCCCTGAATAGAAAATGCAGGATGGATGAGAATGTTGATATTGTAATTATTAAGGGAATCGGCACTCACAGAGCAACCATTCGCATCTGTAATAGAGGTGAATGAGAGCTGATAATTGCCGGAAGTCATGGATTGACTGATAATGTTATCACCTGTATCAATATCTGTTACTGATCCGGAATTAATATTCTCTGAGTCTTTGCTGATAATCCACTCCAGGGAAAAAGGAGCCGTTCCCGAAATGACTTCTATCATGGAAACTATCACCACACTATCATATAGAAACTCATGAACACCGCTGTTTACAAGGCCATTTACTGATAGCTCAATAACTGGTTCAGGAAGCACCTCAGTGGAAAAAGCATATCCGTCTAGGGTCGAAGAACTAGCGGAACATTCGTTTCCGTCTGTTAAAGAGATTACTGAGAAGTGATAAATGCCGGGAGCAAAAGGACCTTCTATGATTTCTAAAGAGGAATCTGCCCCAACGGTTATAGTATCTGAATGAGTATATTCTTCAGGACCTTCAATCTGATAAGAAAAAATCCAGTCTGGAACACCCGCTCGTCCGGAAACAGTGAATTCAAAGTCCCCGTCATAACAGTTTTCAAATTCTGTCTCTTGCCCTGGCATATTTACTAAAAGATCAACCTCAGGCTCAGGAAAAATCGTGAATGTAGTATTTAACCCGGAAAGATCAGGCATTTGGCAGCCATAGGCATCAGCCACTGAGGTTACATCCAATAAATATGTTCCCTCTAAAAATGTTTTGTTGATTAGAGCGTCATTAAGGTTTATATCAGCAATACTTCCATCAGTACTAACCTGATTTAAATCTTCCAGGGACCATGAAAAAGAAAAGGGTGCCGTTCCGGAAGCAATCTCATTTAAAACAAGGGAAACCTCAGTGTCATGACAAAAATAATTTGTTGTGGCAGAGAGTGGCATGTTATTGATTGTTAAACCCACTCCAGGTAAAGGATGTCCATTAACGCTTCCATTATGGAAATAGCTTTCATGTGGTTCGGAGCAAAAAGGAATGTAGTCGGGCCCGTTTGATGAGTACTGATTATGAACCGGGTCATCCGAATGATAATACCATTCGAGAACAGCAGACCCATCCCCTGAATAATGATATTTAAATTCCAGTGAGAGCAATACTGAACAATCAACCAGATTTATACCAGGCTCATTTTCCCCCACATAACCGGAAGCAGTGATGACAGCAGAGTCTCCCTGTGGTGAAGTAGTAAGCTGGAAGTTGGACAGTTGTTGTTGCATGAGTGTATCGCTTAGGAGTTCGAGTTTTTGAGGATCGTACATTAAGTTTAGACTGACTGCTCCTACATCTCTAAAATTATCGACCAGGATATCAACCCAAAATACGCTGCCATCGCATAGATCCTGTAGCTGTGGCTGATTGAAATAGGTAACAGGACCAGTATTGATGGCAAAGTTGGTGGGTGTGGTGTTGGTGCAGTTCAGGTCGGTGATGTTGTTGATGGTGTAGGTTTGATGGCCCGTTGGGATGAAGGTGTGGGTGAAAGGGTTTGTGTGGATGGTTGCTGATGTCAAATTCCCCTCATCCATTTTCCAATCGAACGTCCAGGGTCCGGTTCCTGAAAAAGAAACGGACAATTCAGTCTGCTGATTGATGCAGGGAGCCGACGGGGAGCTGATAGTTGCTTCAGGCAATGCATGGATCAGGATGTCCTGGAGTGTGACGTCAACCGGGCCGGCCAGCTGGTAGTTGTGGGCATCATTGCCCTGCAGGGCCAGGGTGGTGATGGTGACCGGGGTGGGGCCGGGGCCTGCATCGGCAAACTGTGCCCCGGCATAAGTGAGGGTCACCTGGTCGGAGCCAATCACCCCGGTCAGTTCGGTGGTGATGGTGGTCTGGGTGGTGCCGTCGTAGCATTTGGGTGATGCCTCCAGCAGGGCAGAGAGAATCTTCTGGTTTACGGTAAGCGTGGCGGTGTTGCTGGTTTCCTGAATCCCTTCGTAGGTAGCTGTGCAACGGTAGGTGGTTCCGCTGCTGAGTACAATGGGCCTGGTTATTATCAGCTGGTTGGTGGTGGCCCCGGCAATGTCGGTCCATTCGGTGCCTGTATGTTGCTGCCACTGCAGGGAGGCCTCTGTCATCTGGCAGCTGATGCTGAATGTGGCATCCTCGCCATAGGTTACCGTCTGGTTGGCGGGTTGGATGTCGATGAGCGACAGGTAGGTGATGGTCACCCTGCCGGGCGCTCCGTTGCCGCCTGTCAGCAGGGTGGCTGAAGTTCCGCTGGCGCCACTGCCTGCGCCACCGGCTGCGTCGCCATCATGCCCGTGACCGGTGCCGGCGGGCACCGAGCCTCCGGCGCCTCCTCCCAGGGGGGTGGCTGCCCCTCCGGTGTTGCCTGAGGCATGGGCTCCCGCACCTGTGGTGCCGGCGCCACCGCCGCCGCCAAAGCTGCCATCGCCTCCGGCATGGATGATCTGGCCCAGGCAGTCGATAGTCCGCCCGCCCCTGCCAGGGGCGGTGTTTGCCCCTGCGCCATAGGCCGCCCTGACCAGCAGGTTGGTGGTTTCCAGGTAAAACATCGAGAGGGTGCCGGAGCCGCCTGCCAGGGTGCCTGCCATGCCGGGCTGGCCGCCCCGGCCCACCTGCACCTGGTATTGCCCGCCGGGGGCCACCTCAATGACGGATTGCACGAAGGCGCCCCCGCCGCCGCCCGGGGCTGTGCCCGTGGTGCCTGCTGCCAGGCTGGCACCCGCCCCGCCGCCGCCCCATGCCTGCACGGTGATGGAGCTGACCCAGGGGGGCACGCTGAAGGGGTAGGGGCCCCCGGGGGTGGAATACTCAATGGTGGTGGTGGTGCCCGTGGGGGTGGTCTGCCCCATGGCAGGGGTGAGGGCGCACAGCAGGCCGGTAAGCAGCAATACACCCATCGTGCCCGAAGCAGTGGCTTTGGTTTTCATGGCTCATGTTTTTTTTAAAGGGTGAAAGGAGAAGAGGCAACCGGAAGAATCGAAAATGGCAGGATGTTTGTTTTTGAGAGATAATGATGTCAGGCACCCTGGAATTTCTACCGGTAAATATATTTATTATATCAGCCCGGCGCAATTGGAAGTTTTACCAATCTTTTTTTAAGTGGAATACTTACTCCCGGTTCAACTGAAGCCCCTTTTTCAGGGGGCAAATCCTGGTGGCACTACCCTGTCACCTCTTCGCCGAAAGGCTGAAAAAAGGCCTCCTTAGCGCTCCAGGGCAGGTGTTTCTGGCCGGGGATCATCTCTTTATATTTAAAAGAAAAAAGCATTTAATAGCACGGTGCGCTGCACCTGGAGAAGACGATTAGCAGATTAGCGGATGAGCAGATGAGCAGATTTTTTCTTAATCCCCGCACATTTATTGCCGGTTAGCTGCAGGCAGGCACAACCATTCAGAAAAGATCCGTGAAGATCCGTATCATCCGTTAAATCCGTGTTCCGGAATACTTGTATTTCTTTTTAGAGAATCTGGAACACGGATTGAACGGATTTTGACGGATTTTAACGGATAAGATTCAAAATTTGTGGAATTGGTGGAGAGATTTTTTTCTTGCCAAAGGCCAATGAGAAAACGATTAGCAGATTAGCGGATGAGCAGATGAGCAGATTTTTTCTTAATCCCCGCACATTTATTGCCGGTTAGCTGCAGGCAGGCATCCGCGGCCACTTGAAAAAATGGTTGAATCTGCTAATCCGCTAATCTGCTAATCCGCTAATCCGCTAATCCGCTAATCCGCTAATCCGCTAATCTGCTAATCCGCTAATCCGCTAATTTGCTAATCTAATTGCTGATCCGGAATTCGAAGCGTTTCGCCAGCCGGTGCCTCATGCGGTATAGGAGTGCGTAGTAGGGTGCCATGAGCAGGATGGCCACCAGTGCCGAGAGGCCTTCGTTGCCTGTGAGGGTGACCATGACGATGAGCGAGAGCAGCAGGATGAGGAAGGGCAGCAGGTAGCCCAGCAGCAGGGCACGGTAGCCCAGCGACTCGCTGAGGAAGACCGTGACGGGCTGGCCCGTGCGCCAGGTGGTGCCGGGGGGGGTGGCCACCTCCACGAGCTTGTCGGAGCTGTCGGCCATCGAGCAGTAGGAGTTGGAGTGGCACTTGCTGCAGGCCGACTGCTGGGTGATGCGCACCTGCAGCTGGTGGGGAAGCACCTGTTCGATGATGCCGGGGTGTTTGATGTCTTTGTTGTGGGGCATATGGATTTGATTAGCAGATTAGCGGATTAGCAGATTAGCGGATTGATAGATTGATGGATTGATAGATTGATAGATTCAGATCAGACCGGCTGTTGCTGTGGTTGTATGAAGAATCGTTGTTGAATTGTTCTGAAAATTTGTGTCAATTTGTGGAGATTCTTTTCAGGGTCTTTTTCTCAACCTCTCAACCTCTCAACCTCTCAACCTTCTTGCCGCGTCAAAGGTAAAAAAGTTCCTTATTGAAACCAAAAGGCTGAGGGGGCCGCTAAAAAACCCTTATTTTTGCACTTCATAATCAATAACCCGATTTTTGATGAAAAAGTATATAGGCATGAAAGCTTTGCTGCTGGTGGTGGTGATGATGATAATATGGTGGAGCACCTGCAGCAGGGAGGATGAGGGTGGCAACCTGCAGCAGCAGGAGCAAACCGTGGTGATGCTCTCGATGGATGGCTTCAGGTGGGACTATGCCCAACGGGTGGCCACCCCCAACCTGGACCAGATGGCACAGCAGGGGGTGATGGCCCGCCAGGTGATCCCGGCCTTCCCCTCGAA
>JAWOCF010000115.1:0-17051 GCA_046483935.1 Bacteroidales bacterium
GGTTGGGTTCAAGGTCTTCAGTACGGAAGCGACCGGTTCCTGTATAAGGATTCACCATCAAGCCACGGTTCATCCTTCCGGGATCATCAGAAAACTTTATGGCAGCCTCCTCGAAAGTCATTTCCCCTGAAGTGATCAACGTCTTGATGCTGTCCAGTTCATGACGGGCTTCCATCAGGTCTTCCTGAGTCACTTTTGGGGTCAGCAAAATGTGGCGAACATTAATCTGCTCACCGCGTCGTTCAATCATCTGAATGATATGATAACCTGCTTTAGTTTCAACGATATCAGATACTTCTCCAGGCCTTAGGCCATAAGCAATGGCCTCAAATTCAGGAAACAACTCACCCCGGCCGTAGAAACCCAGCTCTCCGCCACGACGCGCCGAACCAGGGTCTTCAGAGTACAGAATGGCCAGGGTATTAAAGCTCTCTCCCTGAAGGATCCGTTCCCTGAATTCTTCCAGACGCTCCTTCACGATCTTTATTTCCTCAGGGCGTACAGGAGGTTTTTTCATGATCTGTGCCAGTACGATTTCACTCTCCACCATGGGGATGCTGTCTTCGGGAAGATTGCGAAAGAAACTTCGTACTTCCGAAGGAGTGACTGAAACATTTTCGGTGATGTTGGCTTCCATGGAACGACTCAATTCCTGTTCACGAACAATGACCCGGAATTCATCCTTCAGCTCCTCAATAGACTTGCCATAATAAGCTTCAAGCTTTTCGCGCGAGCCGATCTGCTGGATAAAAAAACGCAAGCGGCGCTCCAGGACCATTTCTACCTGATCATCACCAACTTCTACACTATCAATCAAGGCCTGATTATAAAGCAGCTTCTGATAAAGCATCTCATCAAACACCATGCATAGGCCTTGTGGCCCCAGGTCTTCCCCCTGACTTTCCATTTGTCGTTTCTGATTGATCAAATCGGACTCAAGAATGGCGCTGGTGCCAATTACTCCTACAACCTGGTCAATAATCACTTTTTCCTGGGCCTTAGCCGTTGAAGCATGCATTGACAAGATCAGCACAAAGCCTGCAAATAAAACAGAGAATTTCTTCATTATGGTAACATTCATTAATTTGGATACATTTTTACCGGAAAGGTTCCGGAGGTTGTTTGTGAAAAAACCAGGTTGTTTAATAATAAGTTTCTACATCGCTTTCGCTCAATGCTTCCTGATATAATTGGTTGCGCAGCTGATTCATAAACCGCAGCTTTCTCTCATTGATGATGATATTCCTGATATTATCCCGCTCGAAAGCCAAAGGAGGTATTCCACCTTTGAGTTTATAATCCATTATGTGAAGATAGTAACGATAATAATCATCAGATAGTTCAACTATCCGATTGTTTCTCAGGAAACTTTCCGGGTCATCGGTCTCGATTGGTATTTCACGCTGCAGGTCCTTAAAGATCAGCCATACTTCATCATCAAGCAAATATGAAGCTGCATGTTCCAGGCAGTAATCTTCAAGCTCCTCCTGGCTTTCCTCATCTTCTGAACTCATCAGCCTGGTTACATTGTTCGTATCTATGGTTCTGGGGATTTTCACATACCTGACCCTGGCTATGTTTTGCCTGAGCTGAAAACTCTCCTTGTCCTTTTCATAATACTCCAGCAACTCCTGATCGCCCACCAGGGTGTCAAGATGTTCATCCACTTGTTGGTTTTCCCAGGCAAATATCATCAAAGAATGATGGTAATCCTGTAATTGTTTTTCAAAGCTCTTCTTCTCGTCGGCTGAAAGGCTGCGTGAGGCCTCCTGCAAAAGAACCTGCTGATGAATCCATTTCTCTATGTACCGTTGAATCAACAGGGTGCTGTCGGCCGCTGAAGTATTGGATGGTACTACGTGTAAAAGGTCATTCCTGTAAAGGTATTGATTATTGACCCTGGCAACAGGGTCTTTTCCTGCTGAACCCTGAAACCATCCACATGAAGAGAATGACAATAATCCTGCCAAAAAAACAACTGACAGGGAAACCCTGAAAGATCTCCCGGAATACAGAGTTTTTTTCTGGTTATTATTATAGTTCATTGATCAAACCCTTCTGGACAAATGCTAATTAATAATCCTGTTAATAACCTCATCATTGATTTCAACCTGGTACTTTGTTCTTAATCGGTCCACCCAGGCTTTTTCCAGGTAGTTCTGATAGTCAGCAATCAGCAACCCCCTGATCTCATCAATCTGTTTGGGTTGCGCCTCCAGTACTTCGTGGACATAGACCAAGGCTACCCGGTCATTCCAGGCAAAGGGTCTTCCCAGACCTGATTTCCACTCCACCTGGTCAATCACCGGATCCTGTTCCTGTTCAAATTTCCCCTGTTTTGCCGATACATCCGTCTGAGACACAGCGTTCATAGCATCCAGAACGTGCTGATATCCCTCACCGGTTTCTTTGTCCATGAATCTGCGGGCCATTTTTCTGGTTTGCCGCGCAGTTTTTTCATCCTTACACAAAAAAACGGTAGCATGCAACCGGTCTCCCCACATGTAATTTTCTTTCTGATCCTCATAAAAAGCTTCAAGACCGGTACTGTCTTCAATGGCCCGGCTCCAGACCATCTTGTCAGTCAACTCAAACAGCAGAATCCCATCATGGTATTCCTTCATGATGTTACGGAAATCGGGGTATTTATCTTCCAGACGTGAATCTTCATAATCTATTAACAGGCCCTCCACCCAATCGTGATAAATGGTGAGCACATAGGGCATAACCTCTTCCGGGGTGCGCACCCCCTGCACCTGATCCAGGTAATTGGCAAAATGTTGCTGGGTATAGGATTGTCCGGCAAAGGAGATCATTTCTTCCCGGAGGTCTGAGGCAGCTGATGCATCCCATTTTCCTTCAAAGATTGAAGAATCGACAAGATTAAAGAATACTTCCAGCCTTTCAGGATATTCCTGAAAATCATATTCCTCCTTCAGTCGTTTCAACACCACCTCGCGACTGATCTCTGAACGGCTATCGCGCGAGAGCCGGTTCTTCAACTCATAATATTCTTCCTCAAAAGATCCTGGTTGTTTTTTCTCAATCAGCTTTACAATGTGCCATCCAAAGTCAGTTTTAATGGGGGGCGAGAAATCGCCAGGTTCTTTCAATTCATGAATGGCCTTGATAAACTCAGGCACCATCCTGTTGCAGGTAAATTCAGGAAGCTGCCCATTTCGCCGGGCTGAGGCCCCATCGTCAGAAAACTCGGTGGCTAAGGCGCCAAAATCTTCCCCTTGCAATAACCGCTGATATAATTCATTGATTTTCTGAACACTCTTTTCTTCATCAACCGAGGAAGTTCCCAGGGGGCTGTTCACCATAATGTGGGCGGCCTGAACCCTTCCCATGGCAGGCAAGCGGTCGGTAACCCGGATGATGTGATACCCAAAGGGTGAGCGCACCGGTTGAGACACCTCTCCCACCGCAGTGTTGTAGGCTGCACTTTCGAAAGGATAAACCATATTCAGCACGGTGAAATATCCCAGATCCCCGGAGTTGCCCCTGAAAGCAGGTTGTTGCGCCGTAGCCTGTCGATCGCGTGCCGATGGATCATCTGATTCAGCCCTGGCAACATTGGCAAAAGGTTCGCCATCCTGAATCCGATTGTAGATATTCATGATGCGCTCAAAAGCTTTCAGGGTATCTTCAGCTGGAGCATATTCATCAACAGCCACCAGGATATGGGAGGCACGAAGGTCATATTGCATCCGGTCGTAAGCCTCCCTCAGCAGCTGATCGCTCACCTGTTGATCATAAAAATAAGGGCGGGCCAACTGCTCACGGTATCCTTCAAGTTCTTTGATAAAGGCAGCATTGGTGTCCATTCCAAGTGACATTGCCTCCAGCACCTTCAGCTTGAAATTGATGAACAAGTCAAGGTATTCTTCCACTGGCCGGGGATCGGCAACATCCATCTCCACATTATTGCGGCGGTATACTTCTTCAAATTCCGATTGATGAATACCCTTCCCGTTAATACGGAAAAGCACAGGATCCTGATCCTGTGCATAAGCAGAAGAAAAATCAGCCATCAGGCCAATAATCATAAAAAGAAGTACTGAGAGTTTTTTCATGGCTCTGCGTTTGGTTCCTGAATATTGGGCCCTAACCTACCTGCTGTAATTGGGAGCCTCGCGGGTGATGGTCACATCATGAACATGACTTTCACGGATCCCTGCATTGGTGATGCGTATAAAGCGGGCATTGTGCAGGGCATTGATATTAGCTGCTCCACAATAACCCATTCCTGCACGCAATCCACCTACCAGTTGATGAACTACTTCAGAAAGGTTCCCTTTGTAAGGCACCCGGCCAACAATACCCTCGGGTACCAGTTTTTTCATATCGTCTTCCACATCCTGGAAATACCGGTCTTTTGATCCTTGTGCCATGGCTTCAATAGATCCCATTCCCCGATAGGTCTTAAACTTCCTTCCTTCAAAGATAATGGTTTCACCCGGGGCTTCATCCACCCCTGCAAAAAGGCTCCCTGCCATAATGGAAGAAGCACCGGCTGCCAAGGCTTTAACCACATCACCTGTAAAGCGGATACCGCCATCGGCAATCACAGGTATTCCGGTGCCTTCCAAAGCCTTGGCCACCTGGTAGATGGCTGTAAGCTGAGGCACCCCGACCCCTGCAATGATGCGCGTGGTACAAATACTCCCGGGACCTATGCCTACTTTCACGGCATCTACCCCTGCCTCCATCAGAGCGATGGCAGCTTCAGGAGTTGCAATGTTACCCACCACCAGGTCCAGGTCAGGAAAGCTTTTGCGTATTCTGGCTGCCATTTCTATCACACCTTTTGAATGACCATGGGCGGTATCTACCACTACGGCATCAACTCCGGCATCAACAAGGCTTTGCACCCTTTCCATGGTATCGGCGGTAACACCCACTGCAGCGGCTACCCTGAGCCGGCCCCGGCTGTCCTTGCAGGCATTGGGCCGTTCTTTAATCTTTATAATGTCACGATAGGTAATCAGTCCCACCAGGCGGTAATCGCCATCTACCACAGGCAATTTTTCAATTTTATGCTCCTGCAGAATCTCTTCGGCAATCTCAAAATCAATAAACTCAGTGGTGGTGATCAGATTCTCACTGGTCATCACTTCTGTGATGGGTTTGCTGAAATCCTTTTCAAAACGCAGGTCCCGGTTGGTCAGAATGCCTACCAGCTTGTTTTCAGCATTAACAACAGGAATGCCTCCGATCTTATATTCCTTCATAAGCTGCAGTGCCTCGCCCAACAGGGCGTCCTCATGCAGGGTTACCGGATCGATAATCATTCCGTTTTCCGAACGTTTTACTTTCCGCACTTTGTTGGCTTGCTGCTCGATGGTCATGTTTTTATGAAGAACCCCTATCCCACCTTCCTGGGCAATGGCAATGGCCATGCGCGATTCGGTAACGGTATCCATGGCGGCAGAAATAATGGGAATCTTCAACTCAATATTCCTGGAAAACTGAGTGGTCACACTCACCTGCCTGGGCAATACTTCCGACAAGGAAGGAACCAGCAGTACATCATCAAATGTAAGACCTTCGGTAGAAAATTTTTCGGATTCTGGTAACATATTAACCTGGTGTTTAGAATGAAATGCAAAAGTATGAAATTTTGCATAGAATGTTTGGTAAAAAAGCTTAAATGCAAAGGCAGTAGCACAGGTAGCTGATCTCAACGAATGAGTGTTACCACCCCTCTTTTTTCTTTCTGCTGTCCGTTGCCGTCTTTATACCTCAGCACCCAGGCATACACCCCGGCAGGGCTTTGTTCGCTTCCGGCAGTCCCATCCCATCCTTCCTCAGGAACAGGTGACATAAAGATCTGCTCGCCCCAGCGGTTGAAAACCAGCAGTTGGTAGCCATTATCCGACACAGCAACCATGGCAGGCTTAAAGACCTGGTTCTCCGCCTTACTGCTCGAGGGCCTGAAGGCATTGGGTACAAATATGGTTTCTTCAGAAACAAGTGTCACTATATTAGAAACCACTGAGGCCTGAATTTCAAATGCATCCCCCCCCCCTTCATGACCCGCCACCTGATAATGAATAACGCCCGAGCGCATTTCATCAGCAACGGATCGCAAGTCATCTTCATAACGGGTAACAGCACCTGTCTGAGCCACCTGTATGAACTGATCCTCCCCTGGAAGCTTTCTCAGGATTTCATAATGCTCAACGCCACCACCCCACCCGGGTTGGTGCTCCCACTCCAGAACATTGGTGTTGACATCCTGCTGGCGGGCCTTCAGGAATAACGTGGAGGCTGTCTGTGACTCAGCTTTCACAATCCCGCAGCTGTCAAGCATCTCCACCTGATAAAACCATTGGCGGGCATGTGGGTTTGCCACCGGATCCTCATAAGAAAAATCCTGCTGGTCAGAAGCAATAGTGTCTAATGGTTCAAAAACACCCGAAGCGCTTTCTGAACGGCTTATCACGTAGGATGGCGAAACCACTGTGTTATCAACAATCAGACTGATCTGCACGAGCTGGTCATCAATAATATCAACTGAGCGGATATAGGGAGGGAACTCAGGAAGAGTCAATGCAGAAAAATCAACTTTACGTGCATTAGAAGTAGAAGAGACTCCTGAACTTTGGGCCCTGATAATAATTGAATAATTTCCTGGCTCAACTTCGTGAAGAATGAAATTTTCAGGCCCATACTCCACTTGCTCCTCAATTGTATATGTAGCCCCGTTTAAAGATGTCAGAATTTCAACACTCTCAAAATCAACCGGTAATGGGTCACTATCATCCTGGCTTCTGTTTATTGAATAATTCTTCCACGACAACGATAATTTTTTACCACAAACATCTATTTCTCCTTCATTTAAAAATAATGTTCCATGAATATGACTAGAAGTAATAGACACTCTATCAACCAAAACCGTAACCCAATATTTAACTTGCCGATTTGAAGCATTGGGAGTTCCATCCTCAAACCTATCAACAAAGGTTCGGGTTGAAGCAGGCAGGTCGTCCACAATAATATCATATTTCCCCTGACCGTACCGAATAATTCTAAAAGTTGTTTCAGGTGCATCTCCCTCCCAGCTCCAGTAGATCTCCACATATCCGGTTTCAGGCTGCACCGTCACCGAATCAATAGCCAGCTGCTGCCCATGGGCAAGCAGAGGGATAAAATATACCGGGAGAATCCACAGCAGCCGCTGCAGGATACGATACGGGAGGCGCATATATATAGTCTTTGATAAAACCAAAAAGACAGACAGAAAGAATGCTCAATTTACAGAAAAATATTCAATCCTGCTCCATTTTCCCCACCACAATTTCTGTCATAGAATCCTCATGAAGGTGTTTTTCAGCCGTTTGCATGATCTGCTCAGGGGTGATATCCTTCAACACCTTCAGGAAATCATCAAAATGACCGGCTTCAAGGCCAAAGATCACCAGTTCCTTCAACTTTTCGCCCTGGGCAAAAGGACCGTCAAACGAACGAAGGAAATTGCCTGCAAGGTAGTTCTTCAGCACCTTCAGCTCTTCGTCAGTAGCAGGCTGAGTACGAAGCTTTCTCAATTCCAGGTATATTTCATCGACTGCCGCCTTGCAAACATCCACTCCTACCTGTGTGGAGATAAAGAAATAACCATCACGAACCAGCGATACAATCGAGGAGTTGATTCCATAAGTAAAACCTTTTTCCTGCCTGATATTGCGCATCAGCCGCGAGCCGAAGAAGCCTCCCAGCAATGCATTGGCAATCATCAACTGGTGGTAGTCAGGATCCTGACGCGTAACAGACCGTTTGCCGATGCGTATGGCTGACTGTACGGCATGCTCCCTGGTAATTAGCAACTCTTTCTTCTGTAAAGGAACGCCAGCAGCATGTTTCACGGAATGGTTACCAGCCGTCTCCACCCACTGGTCATCGCCAAAATACCGGTTTAGCTTCTCCAGCATCTCAGGGGGCACTTTTCCTGAAACAATACACATCCCATCGGCACCATGAATCCGCTCCTGGTGAAAGGCCACCAGATCCTCACGGGTAATCTTCCCGAAATCTTCTTCCTGAAGTCGGTATCCATAGGGATGTGCCCCACCAAATATAGCTTCCATAAAATACGAACGCCCAAGATGCTGCACTTTCTGATTGTTTACGACGAATGACTGCCGTTGGTTGTTCAGCAATATCTGCAGCTCTTCCTGGGGAAACACCGGTTTTCTGATGATTTCCTGTACCAGCTCCAGCACCGGATCCAGATTCTTATTCATAACAAATACCACCACCGAGGCCAGATCTTTCTGAGCCTCCAGGCTCAGATAAGCCCCATGAAAGTCAAGTATTTCATTGATCTGGGCAGAGGTCTTAGCAGCAGTACCTGCCTTTAACAAATTCAAGGTGGAAAAAGATATCAGAGGCTTCTTCTGATAATAACTCCCGGCATGAAATATCCATTCAATTTTCACCACGTCTTCGGTTCCACCGGGAAGCAAAAAAACCGGAAAGCCATTGCTCAATGAACTCTTCACCGGCGGGATGAAAGGGATATGAGTGATGATATAATTCTGAGGGGGTATTTTTCTATCGGGCATGGCGAATTTCTTTTTCACATCTGCAACAAACAGTAGATTTATGTCAATGCGAAGCACTCCTGGCACAATAATGCAGCACGGAGGCCTTCTCAGGCTTAAACAGCCCGATGGCAGCCTGCTGCATCATCTGGGGTGTCACTGCAAAATAATGAGTCATTTGATCATTGATCAGGCTGGCATCTCCCAGCAATTCATAATAAGCCAGATTAATGGCCTTGGCCAGCACACTGCTCTCCGAAAACACCTGTGATGCTTCCACTTTGTTCTTTACCTTTTGCAGTTCACGTTCCGACAAAGGCTCCTGTGCCAGCTTATCGAGTTCTTCCCAGATGGCTTGTTCTGCGTGCTCAATTGAGGTACCTTCGGTCAGTTTGCCGGTAATCAGAAACTGGCCCGGATCGATGCTCCCCGATAAATAAGCATTCACTTCAATAAAAAGCTTTTTGGTTTTCACCAGTTGTTGTATCAGGCGTGCCGAAGACCCATTGGCCAACACATCGCTCAGCAGGTCAATAGCATAAAACCCTTCATGTTGCCGGGCTGGGCTGGGGAAACTCATTACCAGCTGATGATAAGGCACATCGCGTTCCACACGCAAGCGTCGCTGGGTGGTTTGCTCGGGTTCTTCCAACAGCTCACGTGCAGGCTGCTCTTTCGAGGGAATGTCTCCAAACCATTTTTCAGCAAGGGAAAAAACCTTCACCGGATCCACATTCCCGGCAATGGTTAAAACAACATTTCCCGGATGATAGAAGGTGTTAAAAAAGCCCTTCACATCTTCCAGAGTGACCTGCTGGATGTGGTCGATGTTTTTACCGATGGTCGACCACTGGTAGGGGTGTACCTTATAGGCCAGTGAACGAAGCAGCATCCACACATCACCGTAGGGTTGATTCAGATAGGATTGCCGGAACTCCTCGATCACCACATTTTTTTGTATTCTTAATTTTTCTTCCGAAAAAGCAAGCCCCATCATACGATCGGATTCAAGCCACAGGGCTGTTTCCAGGTTCTGGGCCGGAACAGAAATATAATAATTGGTCAGGTCGTTGGTGGTGAAGGCATTATTTTCCCCTCCGGCATGTTGAAGCATGATGTCGAATTCAGGAATATTTTCCGACCCTTCAAACATAAGATGTTCAAACAGGTGAGCGAATCCGGTGCGGTGAGGCGCTTCATCGCGGGCCCCCACATCATAGAGCAGGTTTACCACCGCCAGCGGAGTGGTGGGATCATGATGCACCAGCACCCGCAGGCCGTTCGACAATATGGTTTTTTCAAATCTGATCATAATTTCTTTACTCCCATGAGAAAATATCTTTCTTTGACTGGGGCCGCTGATTGACCAGCCATTGAAAATTATTTAATAACCGTTGCTCCGCATCAAGTTTTTCAGGAGGAAATAAATTGGCCTCAGGCTGATCCAGGAACCGGATCCCGGTTACCCGTTGCTCTTCGAAGAAAATGACGATATCGGAAGCCAATGCCTTGTTGATTCCAACCAGAGAGCCATCTTCTTCGCGCACATAATAAATGGTTTCACCATTTCCAAACACATCAAGACGGTAAAGGTCGTTATCATTAAAATGGCCCGTCAGTTTTCTTCCTTTCACCTGGTTATATCCAAGAGTATCTTCCCTTGAAACAATAAATGCCGCATCAAACAACTCAACCATCTGAATTTGCTCCTGCGAGGTTTTTACCTCAATCCGATTGGCAATCATCTGATGCGGCCCCGACCAGATGATTGGATCATTAAAAAGATAAATGGTAGAGTCGGCAAAACTGTAGACGATAGAATCGCACTTTCCCTGCAGGTCTTCCCTGAAAAACTGTGCCTTGTTATAGGCAAACACCCAACGTTGCTGATCCTCTTCATAAAACACCGATTTCAGGGTATCGGCATGCAAAAACAAAGAGTCATCCTCTGCAATGACCGTCAGCATGGCCTGCTGGGTCACGGTGGAAAGGCCTGTCTTTTCGAAATGCTCGGCAAAATGGCCTGTGATCAATGTGTTTTGTATGCTGTCGTGGATGACCACATTTTGATTGGCCCGCCCATAACCCAGGTTGCGGTCGTAATAGAGGGTATCGCCGGTAATGGAATGTTCGTTGCTGCTGATGTAGGCATCTTTACTGAAGCGTGCGAGGTCATTCCTGGTGTCGTACCAGCCGTTTCTGCAAAGAATAAGATTCTCTTCGCTGGTGATAGAGGTAGGCCCCAGAAAGTAGGCCACCCCTGAGAAAGTATTGTACAACAGGGTATCGCAAACCATCACATACTGGGGGTTGGTCAGCACCACTTCTTCCTTGAAGAAAAAGCGTTTTTCATCTGCATAATAAAAACCCCATGTGCTGGTCAGTTCATTTTCAGCTTCCCTGATATGCCCTCCGGTATAATAGTTGGCGGTATTTGAGTTCAGGTCGTAGCGCATGGCCTCGGTGGTCAGGGTCATTTGGGGATCTTCCATTACCACGTTTCCTGTGAGTTCGGCCTGCCGGGTATTGCCGCTGTAATCCAGCTGGTCGCCGTAGATACTTACCGTGTCACTGACCTGGATAAAGATGTTGCTGAAAGCTTTAAAACTATTGGTAGCAGTGTACATGTAAGCGCTGTCGCAATACATCCGGGTATCTTCATGAATAAATACCACATCCCCAATGAGCTTCCTCACATCGGCCCCCAGGCTTTTGTCGTACTGCAAGGAACTGGCATTATATTCAACAGGAGTAGTTTGGGAAGGTGGCTCCTGCCCTGATGCTTCAAAAGTAGCCACCAACAGCAGCGCCATCAGCAACCCTGCAGGCAATAAGGCATTTCTGACCCCAATATTTGTCATCTGCATATAAATATCCTTATAAATGAACGCCCCTTGCGCCATTAACTAAAGAACTAAAAAAGAAACAAATTGTTTTACCAGACATGAAATCTCCTCTCCTAAGAGGATAATTTCTTACCGGCCGGATTGTTCACTTTTAAAATCAGCCCAGTATTCCCGGATAGAGGTTTTAATCTCCTTCCTCAGAATCAGGATACCTATCAGATTGGGAACCGTCATCAGGGCGATGGTAATATAAGAAAGGGCCCAGATAATGGTAGTGTCAGTAAAGGCGGCAAAAAAGAAGGCCACCACGTAAGCAATGCGATAATGAATCACATACTTGGTGCCAAACAGGTACGTCACTGAGCGGTCCCCGTAATAAGACCATGAAATGGCGGTGGAAAAGGCAAACAGCAACAACCCGATGGCCACAATGTATTCGCCGTATCCACCCATGAAGCTCCTGTTAAAGGCGGCCGCAGTCATGGGTGCACTATGTATCAGAGAGCGCCCGCTGAAGGTTATCCCAGCATCAGCAACTCTTCCATTGGAAACCTCCAGGGTACCCGTGAAAGGCTCCCCCTGGGTGGTCACCATGACATCCTCAGCAATAGAACGTGCATGTACAAGGGTGATTTCATTGTTCGTCAGCTGATTGACTTTTCCTTCCTGAACTTCCAGGGTACCGCTGTATAAGGGAAGTGTTTGCTGATCATCCAGAAACCGGAATACCTGATCCATGTCCTCAGGATTTCCTTCCTGAAAGTAATCCGCCAGGATCACCTGGTCAGCACTCTGGAAATCATTGGATACTTTATCCTTCCAGATTCCCGAAGACAAAAGCACCAGACCTGTGATGGTACAGATCACGATGGTGTCAATGAAAGGTTCCAGCAGAGCAACAATGCCTTCAGAAACAGGCTCATGGGCCCTGGCTGCAGCATGGGCAATGGGTGCAGACCCCTGTCCTGATTCGTTGGAAAACAACCCCCGGTTTACCCCTCTGTTGAAGGCATAGGCCACCGAAGCGCCCAGAAAGCCGCCCGTGGCGGCAGTCCCGGAAAATACATCTGAGAAAATAGAAATGATGGAGGGGATAATATTGTCATAGTTAAATATCAGCACAGCAAAAGCGCCCAGAATGTATATCAGGGCCATACTGGGAACCAGCCGGGAGGTTACCTTGGCAATACGCTGGATGCCTCCCAGAATCACAAAGGCCAGCAACAGGGATAGCACCCCGCCTACAACAATATGAGGAACGCCAAAGGTTGAATACATGGCCGAGGCGATACTATTGATTTGTGGCATGTTGCCCGTACCCAGTGAAGAAAGGATGGTGGCTGCGGCAAAAAAGGCGCCCATCCATTTCCCGGTATTGATTACTTTATTTCCAATCTTAAAGTTCAGGCGTTTCTTCATGTAATACATGGGCCCGCCGGCTACTCTTCCTTCTGAGTCCATCTCACGGTACTTATGAGAGATGGTCACTTCCACAAACTTGGTGGTCATCCCCAGCATCCCGGTAATCAGCATCCAGAACAGGGCTGCCGGGCCTCCAAGGTGAATGGCCAGCGCCACCCCCGCAATATTTCCTGTGCCTACCGTACCCGACAAGGCAGTGGTCAGGGCCTGAAAATGAGAAGTATCGCCCACATCACTTTTGCGGTCAAACTTTCCGGATACCACTTTCAGCGAATGCCCGAAATAGCGGATCTGCGGAAACCCCAGGTAAAGGGTAAAAAACAAACCGGTAAACAACAACAGGTAAACAAACCAGGGGCCACCACCCAGATAACCATCAAAGAGAATTAAGTAGTCGTGAATTTTTTCCATGAACAAAGAATATTTATTTGCATTAAAAAATCATCCTTACCGGTTGATGCGTCGTATCAGATCATTCCGATACTATTCAGAAATACTATTGCAATGGCCACCGGAGCGACAAACCTGATAATAAAGGTAAAAGCGGCCATGAACCGTACCTTCAACGCTCCACTGTTGGTGATCTCATCCTTTACATCGGCTTGCTTCATATACCATCCCACAAACAGCACGATCAGCAGCCCACCCAGGGGCAATAAAATGTTAGAGGCAGTGAAATCCAAAGTATCAAAAATGGTAGGCCGCCAATGGTGACATCGCTCAGGCTGCTGAACGACAGGGTACACAATACCCCAACAAGAATGGCAGCCCCTGTAGCCATCAGGGTAGCCGGCCTGCGTTTTATGTTCAGTTCTTCTACCATAAAAGCCACCACTACTTCAAGAATAGAGATTGAAGAAGTCAGGGCAGCAATGGTAAGCAGGATAAAGAACATGATGGAAAAGAAATAGCCTCCGGGCATCTGCTGGAAGATATTGGGCAATACATTAAAAATCAGACCGGGTCCCTCAGCAGGATTCAGCCCAAAGGCAAATACAGCCGGAAAAATGGCTACTCCGGCCAGCACCGCTATCAAAGTATCGGCAATGGATACCTCCACAGCAATAC
The DNA here is from genome assembly GCA_046483935.1 of Bacteroidales bacterium. Classification (GTDB taxonomy): domain Bacteria; phylum Bacteroidota; class Bacteroidia; order Bacteroidales; family UBA7960; genus JAWOCF01. Next base: position 13,886 of record JAWOCF010000115.1, read on the forward strand.
TCCCAAGGTTATTGCTTTTGTTAATATAAGATCCATAGGTTATCAGCGCACCCATCCCGATGCTTAAAGAAAAGAAAGCCTGCCCAAGGGCCGCCAGGAACACCCCCGAGGTGAGCTTTGAGAAGTCGGGGTTGAACAGAAACCTCAGCCCGCCCATGGCACCCGGAAGGGTAATGGAGCGTATAGATATGATGAGCAGCAACAATACAAGAAAAGGCATCAGAATCTTGGAATATTTTTCAATCCCTTTGCTCACCCCACCCATGATGATGCCGGCAGTCATCACCATAAACACCAGCTGCCACATAATTGGTCTGAAGGCCTGAGTATGGAATGATTCGAACATTACAGCCAGGTCGCCCGACGACTTCCCCTGAAAAGCATTGGCAAAAGCCTTATAGACATATTCAAGGGTCCAACCGGCAATGGTGCTGTAAAAGGCCAGAATCATAAAGGCCGCAGCAATGCCCATTACTCCCACAATCCACCAGGGCTTGCCGGGTGCCAGCCTGCGGAAAGCCCCAAAAGTATTGCGCTGTCCACGGCGGCCAATTACCAGCTCAGAGAGCATGACAGGAATTCCCAGCAAAATAATAAACCCCAGGTAAACCAGCAAAAAGGCCCCTCCCCCGTTTTCACCTACCACGTAAGGAAACCGCCAGATGTTACCCAGGCCGATGGCTGAGCCGGCTGCTGCACAAATAATTCCGAACTTACTGGTAAAACCATCGCGTCCACCACTTCCTGAAACAGACATATATCTTAATTGTTAGATTATTGAATGGCTAAGATTGACCCTGAAAGAGGCCAAAAATATAAAATAATCGGGACAAAACAACCTGCATATGAAAAAAGGCAACGCTTTTAAACCATTGATAATTCTGCCATTGAGGCGTTAAGGGGAAAGATGAATAAGGCCTTGTTTTAGGATCATTTAAATAATTCAACTGTTTACCCATTTATTTCGGTCGGAATTGATTAAATTTAGAACAAAATAAGGCGGCTTTCATGAGCTGGAAAGACCTATTTTATTTTCACCGGACCGAACGTACCGGCATTATCATATTGCTGGTCCTGATCATCGTGGTGTTGCTTGCTCCTGCCCTGCTGCGGCTGGGGCAGAAACAGACCGAAGTGGATTTCACAACCTTTCGGCAGGCCATTCATGAATTCAGGCAACAGCAAGCCGAACTCCTGGCCCGCCAGCAAACAGAACTCCCCCAGGCAGCGCAACCCAATGAACCTGCTCCCTCCCGCCCTTCCTTAAAGCTGCGTCTTTTTAATCCGAACCTGTTGTCGCAGCAACAGTGGCAGAACATGGGAATCCCCACACACATCAGCCGCACCATCCAAAACTATATGAAGGCGGGTGGCAGCTTTCGCTATAAGGAAGACCTGGCCCGCATCTACACGATTGATGATACATTGTATACTGCACTGGAACCCTTTATTGATTTGCCAGCAAAGCCGGCAAAACCTTTAGCCCATGCTGAAACATCATATTCTTCAAAAAAAAGCCCGGAGCCCGTTGCACCCCTGGTTATCAACATCAACCAGGCCGATACCCTGGAACTGACCCGCCTGTATGGCATCGGGCCGGTATTTAGCCGCCGCATCGTAGAATACCGGGCGGCGCTTGGGGGATTTCATGACGTGGAACAGCTCATGGAAGTGTTTGGGATGGATAGCACCCGCATGGCCGGCATTTATCAACACGTGGTGACTGGTGAGGTTCCCCTGAGGAAAATTGACATCAATACAGCATCATTTGAGGAACTGCTGCACCACCCCTATATCAGTTATAATGTTGCCAATTCAATCATCAACCTGAGAAAACAACATGGGGCTTTTCAGCAAATTGAAGATGTTCGTAAATCTGCACTGATAGATCAGAACCTGTTTCTGCGCCTGGCTCCTTACCTGAAAACGGCCTCCGACACCATCGTGCAACAGGAAAAACCTGCCTTGTAAAAAATTATACGGTAAATAAAACCTGCAATAAACAATTGGCAGGTCAGCTTGTTATTAAGACTAAGACCAGATAAAGAAAACAAAACTCAAACCCAAAAGACATGAACACCTTTACCAAAGGAATCCTGATGATGGCAGCAGCTTTCATGCTGATGAGCACCTTTCAGGATGCGCACTCACAAACAAGAAAAAAAAGGATTAATAACGAGCAAAAAAATAAAACTATGACAACTCTAACTGATAAACAAACACTGCCCGATCTGGATTATGCATACGATGCATTGGAACCCTATATTGACGAGGAAACCATGAGAATTCACCATACCAAGCATCACCAGGCTTATATCAATAAGTTTGTTGATGCCATTGAAGGCACTGACCTTGAAAACCAAAGTATGGAAGAGATCTTTAAAAATATCAGCAACCACCCCACGGCGGTTCGCAATAACGGGGGCGGCCATTACAACCACTCGCTGTTCTGGAAAAATATGGGTCCCAACGCTGGCGGCAAACCTTCGGGCAGTCTGATGGAGGCCATCGAAGAGCAATTCGATTCATTCGACAACTTCAAAGAAGAATTCAATGATGCCGCCGCTACCCGCTTCGGCAGCGGCTGGGCATGGCTTATTGTAAACAACAATGGCAAGCTGCAGGTGACCAGCACCCCCAACCAGGACAACCCCCTGATGGATATCGCTGAACAAAAAGGCACCCCCATTCTGGGACTTGATGTCTGGGAACACGCCTATTATCTGAAGTACCAGAACAAACGCCCTGAGTATGTTTCCAACTTCTGGAACGTGGTCAACTGGCAGGAAGTACAACGCCGCTATGATCAAGCCACCCGCTAAAAATATTGAAGATCAAGGGTGATGAGTGATGGTGACCGGCAGTGTTCCTTCGGGAAGCTGCCGGTTTTTTTTTAAATTGGTGGTTGGCTGTTGGCTATTGGCTATTGGCCTCTTGTCAATGCCTAAATGACGTTGACCGTTTTTGGCAAGTTTAACATTTGGGTTTTTTAAATTCCAGAGCTGAATTTGAGCCTGAGGATTGTTTCCCTTCAGCCTGGAGGGCTGACACCCTCCAGGCATCCAGTTTTTTAATTTCCGTCGCTGATTTCTCACCGTCGGATTGTTTCCCTGTTTCAAAGATAATGTTTTCAAAATCAACAGGGGTTAGTCTACCTAAACTTTTG
>JAWOCF010000163.1:0-4087 GCA_046483935.1 Bacteroidales bacterium
CTTGATGAATGCTGCATCCAGGTTCAGGTCCTTGCCTCTGATCATCCTGTCTTTATAGATGGCATGCCAGCGGCGGATCTGAAGCACGGTGATGTCATTTTCTTTTTTCAGCCATCCGATCTGCTCTACCATCGACATGCGGCGGGCCATCAGTTCCAGGATCTGGTGGTCTACCTCATCAATCTGCCTGCGATAGGTCTGCAGAACCTCTGCAGGGCTTTTCCCGGGGTTAGTAGGCTTGCGGATCACCAGGTTGTTGAGCAAGGTATCGAGCTGGCGTGGTTTAATCTGCTGTCGGGCATCGGTCAGGGCCTGATCAGGGGCGCAATGGACCTCCATCATCAGGCCTGAATAATCCAGATCAACAGCTTGCTGTGCCACCGGGCCCAACAACGTTCGGTTTCCGGAAATGTGGCTGGGATCGCATATCACAGGCAGCTCAGGGAACATCCTGCGCAGCTCAATAGGGATCTCCCATAAGGGGGCATTGCGGTACTTGCTTTTGTCGTAGGTGTTGAACCCCCGATGCACGGCAGCCAGCTTGCTGATGCCGGCCTGGTAGACCCTTTCCAGCACGCCGATCCACAGCTCCAAATCGGGGTTCAGGGGATTCTTTACCAACACGGGCAGGTCGGTGCCCTGCAGGGCAGCAGCAATTTCCTGCACCGAAAAAGGATTCACGCTGGTTCGCGAGCCGATCCATACCACATCGATCCCATATTTTAAACAAAGATCCACATGGTGTGGGGTCGCCACCTCCACGGCCGTCAGCAATCCTGTTTCAGCTTTCACCTCCCGGAGCCATCCCAGGGCTTCTTCCCCTTTGCCTTCGAAAGTACCCGGGCGGGTGCGCGGTTTCCAGGCTCCGGCACGAAACACCTTCACCTTTCCCAGGGCAGCGAGCTCCCGGGCAGTGGTTATCACCTGCTGGTAACTTTCTGCACTGCAGGGGCCGGCAATCACCAGCAATCCATCGGGAGTAGCTGGCAACCATTCGCTCAGGGGTTTTACTCCCGACAGGGAGTTTGAAGGTACAGGCATGCTTTTAATTTTATACAAAGGTATAACTTCCTGTTAAGTTATGGTGTTCCCCTTTTTACTTCATTCATTCACCTCTTTTACCATTCAGCAACACCCGGTGGTGCGCCCCCCCGCATCTGTAAAGCAGGGTAAAAGGAGATGGAAGAATTAAGATGAACCCATATTTTCATAGAAGTTAAAAGGAAAAAAGACTTACATTTGTTGAAACAGGGCCTGAATAAATGATGGAAATCTTCCCGATTGCACGAAAAATAAAAGAGTATCAGAAAGCCGGGCAGCGACTGTTTGCCACCTCCAGCTTTCAGACCCACAGCGTGGTGTTGTTGCATATCATCAGCCGCATAGACCCGGCTATTCCGGTTTATTTTATCAATACCGGATATCATTTCGCAGAAACCATACGTTTTCGCGACGAAGTGACCCGGTTGCTGGGCCTCAACATGATCAACCTGAATCCTTATGTGCCCAAAGTCATGCAACGCACTGCCCAGGGGAACCTGCTTTTTACCAACGACCCTGATTACTGCTGTTATCTCAATAAAGTACAACCCGTTGAAAACTTGTTTTCTTTTTACGATGTCTGGATCAACGGGGTGCGGGCCGATCAGAATCAGTTTCGCAAACAAATGGCCGAAGAGATGCCTGCACAGGGAAACACCCTGAGGTACCATCCACTGCTAAACTGGGACCGCCAGAGTATCGAACACTACATTGCCCGCTACAACCTGCCGGTGCATCCCCTGGAACAACGCGGATATAAAAGCATTGGCTGCGAGCCCTGTACCCGGCCTGCCCAAAAGGACGACCAGCGTGGCGGCAGGTGGAGCGGCATGAAAAAAACAGAGTGTGGCCTGCATAATGAGTTGATAAATAAAAAATAAATATTGCGGAATGAACATATTGATCACCGGTGGGGCCGGATATATTGGAAATGAGCTGGTGTTTGAACTGCTTAAAGATCCTTCTATTGAACGAATCATCGTTTATGATAACCTGGGCCGCAAAAACCACAACCTGTTTCTCGACACCCGCTATGAGCCACGCAAGGTAAAGTTCATCATGGGCGAATTGCTCGATTCGCGCAAACTCAGGCAGGTGCTTAAAGATATTGATGTGGTATATCACCTGGCGGCCAAGGTTTCAACACCTTATGCCACCGAACATTCCCACGTGTTTGAACAGATTAACCATTGGGGTACCGCCGAACTGGTGTATGCCGTAGAGGAAAGCAACGTAAAAAAGTTTGTTTATCTGAGCACCACGTCGGTATATGGTGCCTCTGAAGACATGATCACCATTGACACCCCTCCTGATCCCAAGACCTTCTATGGCTCCAGCAAACTCAGAGGTGAGGCGCACGTAGAGCGGCTGGCCGATAAGATAGACACCTGGATAATCCGTTGCGGCAACGTATATGGATATAGCCCCAGCGTACGCTTCGATGCCGTGGTCAACCGTTTTATGTTTGAAGCCAACTTTGTAGGCCGCATCCAGATTACCGGCAACGGCAAACAGCAGCGGGCATTTATTCATGTTGATAAAGTGGTGAACTTACTGGGCAATCTGCTGCGGGTTCCCTTGCCCTCAGGAACCTATAACCTGGTAGAGCACAATCTTTCCATCGAAAACATCGCGGCCCTGATCCGGGAAATCTATCCCGAGCTGGATATCATATTCGTCAATCAGCACCTGGTGATGCGCGAAATTAAGGTAGAACATGACACGCGGCTGAATGACCTGCTCACTGTACCGGAAATCCCCGTGAAACAAGAGCTGATGAACTTCCGGGAGAAGTTTTCTTTCTCTTCCAAATAATCGCATCATTTTTAGCCTGTTTTTCCCTTACTTGCTGCCGCCACGAAAAGCTCAGCTACCGGCTTGCTACATCAACATGAACCTCATGCTGAAACCAGCATGGGTATTGGTATTGGGAAACTGGTTGGAGACAAACGGATTGTTGATCACCTGATCGTAGAAGAAACGCAGGTTGACCCTGGGGCTCACCTGGTATTCGGCAGAGGCATTGATAGAGACTGATTCCTGCCCGGCAGAGATCTGGTCAACATCTTCCACCAGCTTACGCAACACCGTGCGGTTCTGACGGAACGCCAGATCCAGGCGCAGGATCAGGTCACTCTGAATGCGTTGACGGCTACCACCTGGTTGGGTCAGGTTGAAGGCCAGGTCGCGGAACCGGTATCCACTCCCGATGATAATCTGCTGACTGCTCACATCAGTAATCTGATTGTTGGCAAAGCTCAGGGCAATGTCTCTTGACTTGCTGAATTCAAACCTTGTCAGCAGGCTGTTCTGCCAGGTAACATCAATGTTGATCAGAGGGTTGAACTGCTCATTAATGGACACCTGTGCAATTTCATATTCGGGCACGAAGTTGCCGGAGGCCATATCAATAACCGACTGATACCCATCATTGGGATCACGGTAGCGGATGTCGGAGCGGAAGCTGCCGATATTGAAGGTGCTGCGGTACCCATGGCTGATGGTCACGTTCTGAAACAGGCGCTGCAGAGCGGGAATGCGGGTCAGTCCGTCGTAGGTAAGCCTCCAGCCCGGGATGGGGATTTTCAAAAAGGGATTCAGCGTAGAGCCCTGGGGATCCCAACCGGCATAGGCTGCCATGAATGAAGAAATCAGCACATCCTGCGAGGTGGGCCCGTAGCCCGAAGGGAAATTGGTAATGGAGTCGCGTGTGCCATCCCAGTCTGGGTTATTGTCAGCAAACCTGTTGGCAATCGTCATGCGGTACTCCTTGAAGTTCTCAAAGTTTTCAGAGGTATAAAAGCGATTGTCGGTAGGCTCAAACAGGGTGCTCAATGACATGAATGAAATACTGAAAGCCCCTGTAGTCATAGGACTGAATGAATCAAAGGAATTGGATAAGGTATCGAACTTAAAGTATTCGGTAAAGCTTCTTGAATAATTGCGTAGGGCATTAAATTCAACCCTCAGGTTGGGCAGGGGCTCAAACTGAGAACGCACCGACAGGTTCTGCGTTTTGTTGGTGGCGAATGCCGTATTGAGCATG
>JAWOCF010000229.1:0-6394 GCA_046483935.1 Bacteroidales bacterium
GTACGGTACGAAAGCTGTGCAATCTGGATAAGCTGGAATATACAGAAGAAAAGCCTGAGGATGCTGTTTCCATCATTATGGAAACCACTGAGTTGTATGTGCCCATCGCCCAGAGCATCGACCTGGAACAGGAAATAGCAAACCTGGAGGAAGATCTCAAATACCAGAAAGGCTTTCTGAAAACTGTAGAGATAAAGTTATCAAATGAAAAGTTCGTCAATAATGCTCCGGACAAAGTGGTGAATATGGAACGCAAAAAACAAGCTGATGCACTGGCCAGAATAAAAGTCATTGAGCAACAGCTGCAGAATCTGAAAAAGTAATCCTGATTATTGTCTGAGCAGTATTTTTATACCATGCTATCAGTAATCATTACAATATTTTGGTAATTTCACACCATATTTCAAAGAGGGACCTGTTTAACTATAAAAAATCAATATAATGAGAACTTCAATTATAATAATGTTTGCCGTGGCCTTACTGGCTGTATCCTGCCAAACCAGAAAGATGGTTGTTGTTGATGAAGAACCCCCGGTGGTGATTGCTCCCGTCGAAGAACCGGAACCCATTCCTGAGCCGCTGATTGAAGAATCTGAGATTGTGATTCGCGAAGAAAAGTTCTCCTTCGAAAATGAAGAAGACCAGTTGATCCATGAGCCCAACCGTTATTTTGTCATCGTGGGCAGCTTTCGCAATCCTGAGAATGCGCACCGCTTCACCACTACCCTGAAAGAACAAGGATTCACCCCGGTGATGTTGTTGTCTGAGACCGGGTTTACCAGGGTATCAGTCAATTCGTACACCAACGAGTCAAGTGCAAGGGCCAGAGTAATACAGGTCCGGGAGGATTATCCCCAATATCACGACACCTGGTTGCTGATCCGCGAAAAAAGCTGATTAAAAAGTAAAGAAGGAGCCGGTTAGAGAATTTTCACCACCCTGATCAACAGATTCTGCTGCGGCTGATCAATCTTGATAAAATAGATCCCGGGCCTGAGGTCCGAAAAAGCATTACCGGCATTCAGATAATGGATGCCGGTTTCTTTATGTCCTGAAAACAGGATTCCTGTGATGCCACCACTAGCATCCAATACTGCCACCTCAACAGCCCCCGGCTGCTGCACGTTGAGGCGCAGCACCGATGAAGCATCCACCGGGTTGGGATAGACTAATGCTGTTTCATTACTGGGGAGTTTAGCGGTAAACACACCCGATTCTCCTGATCCAAGCAATGATATTTCAACAAATTCCACATTCACAGCATTGGATCCAAACCTCATGAAGGCTTCATAATCTCTTACTTCAGCAGGCACAAAAGTAACCTCCAGGTCAATTCTTTCATTTGAAGCCAATACCAGTGGCAAGACAGCCTCTACGGTAAAAGTGCTATCAGATATGCCGATACTGTCAATCACCAGGTCCACATTCCCGGCATTCAGGATTTCCAGGGTCCTCAGTTGGGAGCCACCAACAGGCACCTGCCCGAAATCAAGGGCATGATCAACAAGGAAAATTTCAGCAGCCGATTCCACGGCTTCACCATTGAGGGTGATTACCACCAGTGGTTTCAGCGGATCGTTGGTGGAAATGAGCACATCACCGCTGTAGACACCCGGCTCCTGGGGGACAAACCTGAAGGCAATCTCGCCAGAGGCACCCGGATCTATAGTTATGATTTCTTTGGCCGGGTCACCGGCCATTTCAAATACCTGATCCCCCCTGAACTCATCGAGCGACACCTCCAGCGCCGTATCGCCCTCGTTGGAAACATGGAGGATAGCCTGAGAAACCCCTGGGGCAGCTACAGGAGGAAATTCAAGCACCTGGGGTTGAAAAACAGCCACCGGGAGGGCCGGATCACCCAGTTGCACATCCAGAAAGACATAATTGTAATTTTCTACTGCTACATCAAAATACTCAACAGGCAAATAACCCGGAGCGCTGACAATAACATCATAAGTACCGGCCAGCAAGAGCCTGAAGAAACTGCCGTGATATGGTTCGGAGAAGACTTCTGAATTGTTTTTATCGTGCCCTGCTATTTCAATGGTGGCCACCACCGGCAGACCGGTAGCTCTATCTGTAACCAATCCCCTGATTCCGTATGAAGCCTGTCGGATGTAATTCAGTAACGAGCGGTGATTGTATTCCCAATGGGCAGGCAGTTGTTCAGGGGGTAGTATCTTGTCCCAGCTAAGCTCGAGGGTTAGCTCCCGGGTGGCGGCATAGTAGTTCAGGTAATCCTGCCTGCTGCCATATACCACATACCAGTCTCCCCCATGGGTAATGCCCCGGTCGAAACTGGCACCCGAAGGATTCATATAGCTGTAAGGACTGTAAAATCGTGCTGTATCGGCATATTCATGCGAGACCAGCTGCCACCACTCATGATCGGCATGCAGGTATTCCGGATCTTCACTGGTCCAGCTGTCAAAAGGATAATTGACCAATTCAGCGCCACCATGCATGTTGGCCGACATCACGAAATTCATGGTATCCACAAAGGCAATCATGGCAGCTGTTTCAGGCTGCTGCGCATTTGGGGGTGATTCAACAGGATTGGGATAGTTGCGGTTCAGGTCAACCCCGTTGGCATTGTAACGTCGGGCACCATCAATGGTGTTGTTGTCATAGCGGTAAGTCCCATCGGGATTCTCATTGGGGCAGATCCAGATCTCATTATTGTCCAGAAGGTCTTTAATGGCTTCATCCTGCTGATAATTGTTCAGCAGGTAATGAATCAGCCGCAGTGAGAGAATGAACCCAGTAGTCTCATCGCCGTGCATGGTAGAGGAATACATGAATTGAGGCTCCGCTTCTTTTTGATTGACCTTGGCCGAGATTTTTGCAAACAGCAACTCACGCCCCTGCACCGTCTGCCCGATGCTATAAATCTTGCACAATTCCGGAAAATCAGTCTCAAACTGTTCCATCAGGCCAACATAAGCATCGTAGGTGGGGTAAAAATCCCAGCTGTCGGTCAGATCTTTTTGTGCAAGGGCCTGCCAGTCCTTCATGTTCGGGTCAAAGTCTATATCCCCCGGATGGGGCAACTGCTGATGGTCGATGGAAAAGGAACGGAAGTATTCATATTCACTGGCATTGGCATAAGCAAACACCTGGCCATCTATAATTTTATCAATAGAGATTTTGTGGGAGAGTGCCCGGAGCACTTCGGAGGCTGGTAGCGAAAAACTGAAATAATATTCTTCCGGTTGCAAAGGTGTTTTCTCCATAACAGATGAAGTTCTGCTTTGTGGGGAGAACAAGACTAATCCTGCAATCAGCAATCCAAAAACCACAACATATTTTCTCAAAACAGGTTGCTTTTTGGTGAATAAAACAATCAGGAATTATATAACCGGCACCTTTTCAATTTCTTGTAACATCAGGGAGAGCTGGTTGTTCAACGATTTGTTGATCTTCACCAGCGGGAGGCGCAATGCATTCTTGCACAATCCCTTCATTTCCAGCACTGCCTTGATTCCCGAAGGGCTGCCATCAGCATAGATGCCTTCGGTAATCTCCAGCAGTCGCTGTTGAATGGTACGTGCCTGAGCAAATTCATCATCCAGACAGAGCTTGATCATCATTGAAAATTCAGCAGGAAAGGCATTGGCAATCACTGAGATGATGCCATCACCACCCAGCGACATGAAAGGAAGTGCCAGGTCATCATTTCCCGAGATGACCAGGAAATCATCAGGCTTATTTTTGATGATATGTGCACATTGCGCCAGATCATGAGAGGCTTCTTTTACGGCAATCACATTCGGAATCTCACGGGCAATCCTCAGGGTGGTTTCGGCCGCAATGTTGGAACCGGTGCGCGAGGGAACATTATATATGATCAGCGGCACGGGGCAAGCAGCAGCAATGGTTTTAAAATGCAGCAAGATTCCTCTTTGCTGTGGCTTGTTATAGTATGGGCTCACCGAGAGAACAGCATCAATGCGCTCGAAGCTGGTTTCCTGCATGGTGTTGGTGATCTCACGGGTGTTGTTGCCACCAATACCTACTACAACAGGAACGCGTCCATTGACCATTTCTCCTGCCAGGTTAATGACAGCGTTACGCTCATCTTTATTTAAAACCACTGCTTCACCAGTGGTTCCAAGAAATACCAGATAGTCAATTCCACCGGATATCTGATATTCGATCAGGTTTTCCAGGGCTTGAAAATCAATACTACCGTCTTTATGAAAGGGAGTCACCAGGGCGGTACCCGTTCCCCGTAATTTATCCAACATCAGACACAGGTTTTTTAATCATCTTTAAGTAAAATACGGCATGTTGCATCAGCTCTTTCAGGGCATATTGCGCAGGCATACGGATCATCAGGTCAAAAACTTCCACATTTTCCTGTTGAAACACCCCCACTTTATATCCTGCTGCAGAAATCCCTGCCAGGTACTTGGTATAAAACAACTCAGGAGCCGACACATCAAACAGGATGTCGAAGGGCTGACCCACAAACTCACTGAGCCGCGGATTGTTGATCTTCAGGTTCCAGGAGAAATCGGCGGGTTGAAAGAACCCCATGTTCATCTGTTCTATCAAATGCTGGGATGACTTCTTATTCCTGAAAAAACCCATTGCCATGACCTTCTTTCCAGAGCTTTCCAGCTGTCTGACGAACTGCTGGGTCTGTTGCCATTCCTGCTGGCTGGAAGCATCAAACAACACCCCGATGCTACGGGCTTGCTCAAAATCTGCCATCTGTTTGCGGCGGGCAACCTGCTGAAGTTCCCTGCGCATGAAATGCAGGCGGATATTGTGTTTTATCTTTCTGATGATTTTCACTCCCAAAGAAGATTAATGCTGCGCAACCACAACCCTGACCAGGATCATTCTGCCGAATCAAAAGTAATAAAAAATCATGACTGCCATCACGATTTCCTGCGCCAGGTGTTCACGATCTCACCGATATAAAAACGATGATAATCCTCGGAAGGATATACCTTTTCAAAATCAAAAGCCTTGAAGAATTCAGGCTTTATATCATCAAAATATATTTTGCGGCATTCCAGCACCAGGCAGGCCTCTTCAAAAGTGACATTGTTGTGCACAGTACTTATGGGAGTCAGCCCCTCAAGGTTCATCTTGTCAATATCGCGCCCTGATTTAGTCCCACAGATTTGCAGAAGGTCACGCTGAGCCTCTTCAAAAAAACTCAACGTAAAATAGTCATTGGATTCCATATACGACCAGGTATGACGTTGTGGCCTGACAAACCCAATGGCCACTGGCTTGTTCCACAGGATGCCTGCCGTTCCCCAGCTGGCGGTCATCATGTTAAAGTCTCCGGGCTGCCCGGCACAAACCAGCATCCAGTCTTTGCCGATCAGTTTAAAGATGTTGTCATGAATCTGCTCGGGGCGGATGGCTTCAAACAATTGCTTCATATAATATGTTGTTTTTTGCCCGTAAAGGTAAAAAGTTTACCAGTAAATGTTAACTTTAACGCTACTATAAAAATCAGGCCATTCCATTTATGAAGATCAGGATATTAGGATCCGGCACATCACAAGGCATCCCTGTCATTGCCTGCGGGTGCCCTGTTTGCCAGAGCAGTGACACGCGCGACAAGAGATTACGGGCAGCAGTCATGATCACCACTGATGACACCCAGGTGGTGATTGATGCCGGCCCTGATTTTCGCCAGCAAATGCTTCAGGCGAAAGTAAAGAAGCTTGACGGGCTGGTGATTACCCACAATCACAAAGACCATACCGGTGGACTGGATGACGTGAGAGCCTTCAACTGGATTCATAAAAAACCAATGGACATCTTCGCCCAGCAGGAGGTGCTTGACACCATACAGAAGGACTTTGCCTATGCCTTCGGCGAGGACAAGTACCCGGGCGTTCCTGCCATGAACCTGCACCCTGTAGATCAGGAACCCTTCCGCATCGGCTCGATGAGCCTGCTGCCCATCCATGCCATGCACCACCAGATGCCGGTGCTGGGTTTCCGGATCGGTAATTTTTCCTACCTCACAGACGCCAACTTCATTGAACCTGAGGAGCTCGACAAGATGAGAGGGTCGGAAATCGTGGTGATCAACGCCTTGCGAAAAGAAAAACACATCTCCCACTTCACCCTCCAGGAAGCTGTTGACATACTGAAGGAGTTAAATCCCAGGCAGGGACTCATCACCCACATCAGTCATCAGATGGGTCGTCATGAAGAAGTACAACAGGAACTGCCCCCAGGCATTGACTTATCCTATGATGGCCTGGAGCTCTCGCTTTAGCCAGCCACTATTTCTCTACCCTTACCCTTCTCAGGTCCAGGTGATTCAGGGCATTGTTACTCATGTTCTTTACATAATGGGGCACAAAGCGTACCGACTGATCATAGAACAGAAACACCACCGGGGCCTCATCGATCA
>JAWOCF010000015.1:0-11763 GCA_046483935.1 Bacteroidales bacterium
CTTCCCGGAGATCACTGCAGCAGCGCGCCTGTCAACCATTCAGCATCACGGTTCGTTACAGCACGAGGAAAAACTCATTGCTTCCGATCACCTGGTGCTGGCCGACAGCACCGTGTTTGATATTTTTACTTTTGATTTTCTTGCCGGAGATCCTGCCAGCTCCCTGACCCGGCCCCGGTCGATCGTGTTAACCCAAAGGCTTGCCACCACCTTGTTCGGTGCCGATGAGGCCATGGGAAAGGTGCTGCGCTACAACGACACCCACAACCTGGTGGTAACCGGAATCATTGCCGATGTGCATCATTCTCACATAGAGATCACTGCCTTAATTCCATTTCACCTGATGGGCCTGAATCAATCAGGAGAAGTGGTTGACGAGCTTTTCCAGTGGGGCTCATGGAATTATCTGACCTACGTGAAAATGGCCCCCTCCACTGATGTAGCCCAATTGGAACAAAAAATTAATGACGCCACCTTCGAAGAGTTTAAAGCTGCTTATGGCAATGAAATTGAAAAGGATTATTTTCTGAGACCCCTGCCGGAGATTTATTTTTCCAATGATGCCAAATACATTTCTCCGGTGTTGTCAGGCCAGAAACATACCGTCAGGTTGTTTCTGGCGGTGGCTATCTTTATCCTGTTGATTGCGGTAGTGAATTTTGTGAACCTTTCAACAGCCCGTTCAACCCTACGGGCCCGCGAGGTAGGTATTCGTCGGCTGCTGGGCAGCGATCGCCAGAGCCTGGTGGCACGTTTTCTGGCCGAGTCAGTGTTAATCACCGCAATGGCTGTATTGGTGGCCCTGGCATTTGTAGAAACAGGTCTTCCCTGGTTCAACAGTTTTGCCGGACTCTCCTTCAGCCTGTCCGACCTGGGGTTATTTACCCTTGTAGGTATCCTGTTGGCTGGCACCTTTTTGGTTGGAATCTTTGCAGGCATCTATCCCTCGTTATATCTGACGGCATTTATGCCCGTAGATGTGCTGAAGGGACAAAGCACCAGGGGAACAAAAGGTGCATTGTTGAGAAAGGGGCTCATTGTCTTCCAGTTTGTCATCTCTATCTCCCTGATCATTGCCACTGTAGTCATTTCAAAACAACTGTATTACATGCAGAATAAGGAGCTGGGCATTCAGCTGCAAGACACCATGGTAATGACCCTGGACCGGAACACCCAAAGCCGGTGGGATGCCTTTGAAACCCGTCTGCTGGAACACCCGGATATTCTGGAAACCGGACGATCGGTACAGGTGCCGGGCAACATCACCTGGCAGGAATCGGCCAAAGGCAACAGTGATGAAAGCAAGCAGTATACCATGATGAAGGTAGATGAGAACTATCTTTCCATGATGAACGTCAAGCCCCTGGCCGGCAGGATTTTTTCAGCAGATTATCCTTCCGAGCACCAAACGGCTGTGATTCTGAACGAACAGGCAGTGCGCCATTTTGAATATGAGGGATCTTATGACGACCTGATTGGAAAAACATTTAACAACGTAAAGGTCATC
Organism: Bacteroidales bacterium; assembly: GCA_046483935.1. Classification (GTDB taxonomy): domain Bacteria; phylum Bacteroidota; class Bacteroidia; order Bacteroidales; family UBA7960; genus JAWOCF01. Next base: position 1,508 of record JAWOCF010000015.1, read on the forward strand.
GGGATAGTCCCGGACTTCCATTTCAATTCGCTGCACAGCCCGGTAGGTCCTCTGGTGATCATGTGGGACGATCAGTTTTGCCGGACAGCTACCCTGCGGATCGCCCCGGGGGCAAGTGCTGCCGTTTTGCCCCATATCCAGGAAGTATGGCAGGAATTTTCGCCGGCCATCCCTTTTGAATACTCATACTCTGAAGAATTATTCAACAGCAGCTATCAAAAAGACCGGCAGCTCAACCAGATCTTCATGATCTTTTCGGGCTTCGCCATTGCCATTGCCTGCCTGGGATTGTTTGGCCTGTCATCTTTTATGGCTGAACGCCGTATCCGCGAAATGGCCGTACGCAAGGTAATGGGTGCCTCCATGCAGAACCTGGTGTTGTTGCTGATGAAGGATTTTATGAAACTCGTGGCACTGGCTTTTGTAATTGCCGCTCCCTTGTCTTTCAGCCTGCTCAGCAACTGGCTCGACAACTTTCCGTATCAGACAGCCATTGGTCTTTCTCCTTTCCTGATTGCGGCTATAGTCACAGTGCTCATCACCATGTTTACCGTCTCATGGCACGCTATCAGGGTTGCAATGGTCAGCCCGGGTCAGGCCCTGAAGTATGAATAAGAATCAGACCCTCTTCTTTGCCGGCAGAGAAAGGAGACATGAAAAGCATGTAGAAACCGCCTCAGAAAGTTATTCTGAGGCGGTATTTTTTTACCAGTTCCGATCCTGTTTTGTTATTTTCATAGTCCATACATGACCCAGCCAAGGTTTATGTTAAACCAATGTTGAACCAATGTTCAACCAATGTTCAACCAATGTTCAACCAATAATTTACGGTTTAACTACGGTTTAACTATGGTTTAATTATGGTTCAGCATCTGCTTTGGTCAGGGCCTGGTTCTTTCTTCATTTGATCTTTCCGGGTTTATCAGGTGTTTGAGTATGCTATGTTTAGACTTTTTTTCCTCAATAAAAATTCCTTACCTTCTGATCATTTTTAGTTAATTTTGAAGAAAAGATGATTACCCAAACAAACAAGTTTTTTTGTTTCCGGCAATATGCGTAAGGTGTTGCTTATTGCTTACCAGGAATTTTTATGCTAAAAAAAGCCATTGTCAATATCATCCTTCTGTTTGCCCTGCAGCTGACTTTTACAGCCTGCCAGAAGAACTATGAGCCAATGGTAGAAGGCATCTGGGATGAAGTGATGGTAGGGGATATTGATACCATTAAGCCACAGGAATGGCATTTTATTGAAAATGAGATCCACATCTATAGCTACCGGGATAATGAAGAACCCAAAGAGCTGCATAAACGTGATTCAGGAAAATACATCCTGCGCAATACCATTAAAGGACTATATATGCGCATGGCCGAGATGAACGACCAACGCTATAACAACGACTGGGAGGTGATGAAGCTGGAAAAGCAACGGATGATCATCTCGGTGGAAGTTCCGGGGGAGGTCATCTACAAAGAGTTCACCAAACAAGCGACTAATTGAAAATTTATCTTTAACTTTATACCCTTGTTTTCATGGTTGCAGAGGGAAAGCCAAAATGCCGTAATGGCTGGGTTTTCCCTTTTTTTATTGAATCTTTTCACAACAAACACCTCATGACAGCAAAAGTCAAATCCTCATTTTTCTGCAGCAACTGCGGGGTAGAATCTTCAAAATGGATCGGCCGCTGCCCCTCGTGCGGCGAGTGGAACACCTACAGCGAAGAGATCATTCACAAGGAAAGCTCAGGCAACGGCCGGGGCTCCTATCAGTCGAAAACAACCCGCAGCCGTCCGGTGCTGATTGAAGAGATTGTGGGCGGCCAGGAACAGCGCATCCCCTCGGGCAGCAATGAGCTGGACCGGGTACTGGGAGGCGGCATGGTGCCGGGTGCCATGATCCTGATTGGCGGGGAGCCCGGCATTGGAAAGTCTACTTTGATGCTGCAGGCCGGCATGCAGATGAGTGCCCGCAAGGTGCTCTACATCTCGGGCGAGGAAAGCGAAATGCAATTGCGCATGCGTGCCACCCGGCTGCAGCTGAAGCATCCTGATTTCTTTATCCTGACAGAAACAGATACCTCCGTGCTGTTCAAACACCTGAGCGACATGAAGCCCGCCGTGGTGATTATCGATTCCATACAGACCCTTACTACTCCCAATATTGATTCCTCGGCAGGCAGCGTATCACAGATCAGGGAATGTGCCGCCGAGTTTCAGCGGTTTGCCAAAGAAACAGGAACACCTGTATTCCTGATCGGGCACATCACCAAGGAAGGCTCCCTGGCGGGACCAAAAATCCTGGAGCACATGGTAGACACGGTGCTACAGTTTGAAGGCGATCACAATCATATGTACCGCATCCTGCGGGCGGTAAAAAACCGCTTTGGCAGCACCAGTGAGCTGGGCATCTTCGAAATGCGCGGAACAGGACTGCGCGAAGTATCCAACCCCTCCGAAATCCTGCTCTCGCAGCGTGAAACAGCCCTGAGTGGGGTGACTATTTCTGCCACCATCGAAGGCATGCGTCCCCTGCTGATCGAGACCCAGGCATTGGTAAGCTCGGCGGCTTACGGCACACCTCAGAGAGCTTCCAACGGGTTTGACTTCAAGCGCCTAAACATGTTGCTGGCCGTGCTGGAAAGAAGATGCGGCTTCCGGATTGCCGCCAAGGATGTGTTTCTGAACATTACCGGAGGCATCAAGGTTGACGACCCGGCCATCGATCTGGGGGTAATCTGCGCGGTGCTCTCTTCCAACGAAGACATCCCCGTTGGGGAAAAGATTTGTTTTGCTGCCGAGGTGGGCCTCACCGGCGAAATACGCCCGGTGACACGCATCGAGCAACGCATCTCTGAAGCCGGCAAGCTGGGCTTCGAAGAGATCTTCGTTTCGCGCTACAACATGAAAGGATTGGAGAAAAAAGATTTTGGCATCAAGATCCATCCGGTGACCCGCATTGACCAGGTATTCACACTGCTGTTCGGATAACAGGGATTCTTTACCCGAAGCCGTTCACCCATCCAGCAAATCCTCCAGGGCATCCTGCAACACCGGAAACCGGAACCGGTAGCCGGCCTTCAACACCTTATCAGGAAGCACTTCCAAACCATGCACCACTACCACCGAGCCTTTCCCATAAAGCAGTTTCAGCATGATGGGAGGAACCACCATGACTGAAGGGCGGTGAATGGTGCGGGCCAGGGTTTTTGACAGAAAGGCATTGGTAACAGGGTTGGGGGACGAGAAATTAACCGGCCCCGAAATCCTGTCGTTGCCCATCAGGAACTTCACGATGCCGGCATAATCCTGAATGTGGATCCACGAGACGATCTGCTTTCCCGAACCCACGCGACCTCCAATGCCCCATCGGAAAGGAGGCAGCAAGGTTTTCAGGGCTCCCCCTTTGTCTGACAGCACCATGGCCGTGCGGCAGTGAACCGTGCGACAGATCATGGTGGCCTTTGCCGCTTCTGCTTCCCAATCGCGGATTACCTTTCCCAGAAACGATGTTTCCCGCGCAGAACTGGCCTCGGTATGCGCCCCTGCTTCAGGGTAAATATTGGCAGCCGAGGCACAAAGAAACAGTGACGGTTTTTCCCACATGTGCCCCATGGCCTCCACCAGGTTGCGGGTGGTGACGATTCGGCTGTTATATATTTCCTCCTTGTTTTTGGCGGTCCACCGCTGTTGTATGGGGGCCCCCGCCAGATGAATCACCACGTTGGCTGCTTTAATCTTTTCGGCCAGTTCATCGGGCTTCCCATATAAATCATGGCGCCCCATAGAGATTACTTCATGACCTTCCTTGCTGAACATTGTGCTCAGGGTGGATCCTATCAGTCCGGTGCTGCCACTGATTGCAATCTTCATTACAAATTTCTCATTTAATGGTTGTCTGATTTGATTGTCGGCCTCCTGTTCCAGGAAACTGATAATCGTATGTAATGTTAAATGATAAAATGCTTTAATTGTTTAATACACAGAACAATTAAATTATACAACTTAAAATCTCCTGAACAGGATGACAAATAAGCTATTTACAGTGCGGAGATTGTTTGGCGTGATAAAAGATGTATATCTTTGAAAGTAAGATGTAATCTTATTGATTTTAGCATCATTAATCTTAATAAATCATTTTTTATGAGGCCCGTTTTTACATTCATCATCCTGATGTTTTTTTGCGCTACCGGCATTTCCAAGCAACAGGAAAACACAGCCAATGTAATCGTCCGCTTTCTGGAAGGCAACTGGCAAACCTTCAGCTTTTCGGTGGCTGATGGCCAGGCGGTAAATACTCATGAATACCGTGAATCCATGGAAATAAAAAACGATTCCACCCTTACCATCACGGCCTATGAGTACCTGGAAGGACAGGACATCACCCGCGACATGGTCCTGATTGTTGATGAGGGCAAGATCACCATGAGGCAGGGAACCTTTGAAGCTGCCGGATACCGCGAAGGCAATGCCTGGTACCTGAGTGGCATGCATGGAGATACTGAGTATCGCTTCCGGCTTTACACCATGGGCGACAAGTATGTTTTTCACCGGGAAATCCGGAACAACGGAAAGGTTGACCAGGTAGACATGTCGTACCTGCTACGTGAGAAATAAATTATTCTTCATTCAAAAAATCCTTGCTGCCCGTGCCGGGTTCCTGATCATTAACCCTGCTGCATTGCAGCAAAGAAGCAGAAAAAGTGGTAATTTTACACCCTGAATGGAACGGTTATCATTTCTTCCTGTTGGTGCCCGGTAGCCCTTCCCTTTCACGACTCAGACCAGGCCTGCGCTCCTGGCCAAATATCATTTAAAATACTGAAATGGAAAGACTTGTTACCTCAAACCTGAAGTTAGGAATTATCTCCGGAGGACAGTTGGGAAAGATGCTGATCCAGGAAGCCAGTAAATGGGACATCATCACTTACGTGATGGATCCCGAAGAAGGATGTCCCGCCGGCGGCATTGCTTCTGTGTATGTGAAAGGAAACCAGCTTGATTTTGATGATGTGTACCGGTTCGGCAAGCAGGTAGATGTACTCACTTTTGAGCTGGAGAATATAAATGTGGAGGCCCTCAAGCAGCTGAAGGCAGAAGGACTGGCCATTGTGCCTGATCCAATCGTACTGGAGCTGATTCAGGACAAAGGACTGCAGAAGGATTTTTACCAGGATCATGACATCCCCACTTCACCCTATCAGCTTTACCAGAATAAAGAAGAAATCATTGAAGCCATCAACAGCCACCAGCTGCATTATCCTTTCGTGCAGAAGCTGCGCAAAGGGGGCTACGATGGCCGCGGCGTAGCCATCATCAATGGATCGCAGGAGTTGACAAAGCTGATGGAGGCGCCCTCGGTGGTAGAACAAAAGGTGGCCATTGAAAAGGAAATTGCTGTAATTGCTGCCCGTAATTCGAAAGGAGAAATCCGTTGTTTTCCTGCCGTTGAAATGATGTTCGACAATAAAGCCCACCTGGTGGAAAAGCTGGTGTGTCCTTCATTGATAACTGAAGCCCAGGCCCATGAGGCTGAAGAGATTGCCACCCGCCTTATTGAGCTGCTGGGGATGGCAGGATTGCTGGCCGTGGAATTATTTGTTGATACTCAGGGCTACATTCTGGTGAATGAAGTCGCTCCCCGACCTCATAACAGCGGGCACCATACCATTGAAAGCGTGATTACCTCACAGTTCGAACAACATATCCGGGCCATCCTTGATCTGCCCCTGGGCAGCACGCACCTGAAAATGCCGGCCGTGATGCTGAACCTGCTGGGCGAAACAGGGCATGAAGGCCCCGTAAGATATGAAGGCCTTACCGAAAGCCTGGCTTATGAAGGGGTGAAGATCCACCTTTATGGCAAGAAGATTACCCGCCCTTACCGCAAGATGGGCCACACCACCATCATTGCCGCCACCATGCAGGAGGCCCTCGAAAAGGCTGAAATCATTAAGAACCTGATAAAAGTAAAATCATGGGACAAAAACTTGTAAGCATCGTGATGGGATCCGATTCCGACCTGCCCGTCATGAAGCAGGCTGCCGACATGCTTGATCATTTTGATATCGGTTATGAGATAGACATCGTATCGGCCCACCGCACCCCCGAAAAGATGTTTGAGTTTGCTGCCAATGCCCACAAGCGGGGCATTGAAGTAATCATTGCAGGTGCCGGCGGGGCCGCCCACCTGCCGGGAATGATTGCTGCCATCTCTCCGCTGGCTGTGATCGGGGTGCCGGTAAAATCATCCAACTCCATCGACGGGTGGGACTCGGTGCTCTCCATCCTTCAGATGCCCGGCGGGGTGCCAGTGGCCACAGTAGCCCTGAATGGGGCGAAAAATGCAGGCATCCTGGCAGCACAAATTCTTTCTACTGCCAATGTGGATGTCAGGAATAAAGTCATTGAGTACAAAAATATGCTCCGCGACCAGGTGATCGCAAAGTCGGAGGGCTTAAATCCCAAAGTGTGATGAACCCATCGGACGCTATAGATATTGCCGCCAGGCACATCCGTGAAGGCAGGCTGGTGGCTTTTCCTACCGAAACGGTATACGGCCTGGGAGCCAATGCCCTGGACCCACTGGCCGTAGCCCGGATCTTTGAACTGAAGGAGCGCCCCACGTTCGATCCGCTCATTATCCATATAGCCGATATTTCAGAGATTTATCAGCTGGTTGTTTATCCCGATGAACGGGTAGAACAACTGGCGCGCCGGTTCTGGCCGGGCCCCCTGACCATGGTGTTGCCCAAAAGCGACAAGGTGCCTGATATCGTCACCTCAGGATTGTCGACGGTGGGCATCCGCATGCCCGACAATGACCTTGCCCGCGAGCTGATCCGCCGCTCAGGATGCCCCATCGCGGCTCCCAGCGCCAACAAATTCGGCAGGGTCAGCCCTACCAACCCTCAGCACGTGAAAAAACAGTTGCCGGGAGTAGATTATATCCTGGAAGGGGGGCAGGCCCATGTAGGCATTGAATCAACCATTATATCGCTGGGCAAAACTGGCTTTACCATCCTGCGCCATGGAGTTATCACCCGTGAAGAAATTGAGGCCATAGTGCCCTATCAGGGTGCAGATCAGCCCCGGGCAGGCATTATAGCTCCCGGCATGATGAAGTCGCACTACAGCCCCGCCAAGCCGCTGTATATAGCAGGAGAAAGTTCACTGGAAGGCATAGAAAGAGGAAAAGCAGGGTTGCTCACTTTTAAGGGCAGAGATACAGAAGGATATAAGGCTGTCGTAGCCTTGTCGGAACATGGCGACCTGAAAGAATGTGCAGTAAACCTTTTTTCAGCCATCCACCAGATGGAAGAAGCTGATGTGGAATATATTGTGGCAGAGCCTATTCCTGAAGTGGGGATCGGAATTGCCATCATGGACAGGTTGCGCAAGGCAGCCTATCAATACCGGAAAGATTGACCACCCGGGCTCCGGCCTGGCCGCTGGGGCAGGGATTCTCTATATCCCGAAAAGTCAGGCCTGCAAAAGATTGTCATTAATAATTTGTCAGCATTATGGACTACAAGCTTCGCCCATGGAAGATGGATGATCTGGATAGCCTGGTGCGATATGCCAATAACCGCAACATATCAAGGTTTCTTACCGACCGGTTTCCTCATCCTTATACCGATGAGGATGCCCGCAACTTCATTGAGATGGCCACCAGCGAATCTCACGGTAACATTTTTGCCATAGAAGTGCAGGGGGAAGCTGCCGGCAGCATTGGCATCCATCCGCTTCAGGACATCTTCCGCGAAAACGCCGAGCTGGGTTACTGGCTGGCCGAGCCTTACTGGGGCCAAGGGATAATAACCCGCGCGGTCAGGGAGATGGTGCATTTTGCTTTTGACCATTACGATATCCGCAGGGTGTTTGCCCGGCCATTCGGCAACAACCCTGCTTCACAGAAGGTGCTTGAAAAAGCTGGTTTTATTCTGGAAGCCCGTTTTGAAAAGTCCCTGATCAAAAACGGGGAGCGGCTGGATGAGCTGGTGTTTGCCATCCGCAGAGAAACCCTTTAATCCTCATCAAAAAACAGGTTCACATTCTTCACCCCGGGAATGCTCCGGATGTGAGAAACCAGTTCCTTGCCGGTTTCCCGGTCTTTCAGGTTCAGGTAGTATGAAAACTCCATGTTATTGCTGGTTTCCTCACCGATGGTTTTAACATTGACCAGCTTATGCCGCTGGCAATAACGCTTAAACCAGTCCTGAAAAGGATTATCAGGCAGATGAACATTGTCGGCCGTGATCTGGATCAGGAATTCCCGGCTTAGGGGCATTGACAGGTTGAACTGCACAGCAATCAGATATACCAGCCCCACGATGATGGTTCCTACAACGGCAATTGAATATAGCTTAACCCCTGCGGCAAGCCCGATTGACAAGGCAAAGAAGATAAACATGATATCGGAGGTATCCTTTACAGCAGTGCGGAACCGAATGATCGACATGGCTCCTACCATACCGAAGGCCCGTGCCAGGTTATTGCCGATCACCATGATGACAATGGCCGTGATCATGGTGAGCATCACCAGCGACACAGTAAAAGAAGAGGAATAATTCAACCCCCGGTAAGTATACCGGTATAAAATTGCAATGGCAACGCCACACATCAGTGCCACCAAAACATTGAAGATCACATCCCATACGGTGATACTGAAAACAAACACATCCTGAAATTCCTCACCCATGTTATCGCGTTGTTAAAATGTTTTACTAGTAATAGAATCATGAACATCAATTCCCCTGGCATATTTTGATAAGGCATCATTGCGCAGCCTGAATTCCTGCACGACAGATTTTGCCCAGCGTGGCATCTCATCCTGAAAATATTTGATCTCCAGAATGAAATGGCTGGGAAAAACAGGCTTTAACCCCTCTTCCATGAACAACCCTGCAGTATTTGGGAAAAGCAGGCTGCGGATGTTCTTGTCGAAGGTAACCCTGACGCCCGGATCCAACCGCCCATGATAGGCTTCGCGCTCATAGGTGACCAGGCAAGTGGGTACAAACAATTTTTTCTTCACGTGATACATAAATCGCGCAGCCTGTGAGCGGGCATCCTCCACATTTTCAGGAGATTCATGTACGTATTTTCCGATATCTCCCGAGCTGAGTAACAGGTCAAGTTGATTGTATTTCACAAAAGCCCGGTGTTTCTTGACCCGGTTCTCAATCTTGCGTTTTACCTCCAGCACGACCTGGGTGTCTTTTCCATCCGGTTGATATCCCCTGACACGAAATTTACGTCTGGAAAAAATGCCTTCCAGCTTTTCATGGTAACAGTCAAGGCGCCGGTTGTCGAAGTAAATACTGCGTACGGTATACTGGGGGATGCCGTTTTCCTGATCCCGGGAGTAGATGTCGGGCCGCACAAAGGCTTCCATCCGGTTGCGCAGGGCATCCAGCAGGTGATTGGGAACCAGGTATTTCTTTTCGTTACGCAGCATCACTAATTGGAATATATCGTATTGACCATGCGGGCAGCATATTCCCTGAGGGAAATAGCTCCGGCATCTACTTCTGCCCGAACCAGCATTCCCGGCAGAAAGTGCGGCAGGTGTTCATCCAGCACGGCGGTGATAAAAACATTCTGCCGGCGATTGATCATCTGTACCGAGTTGCCAATATCGGCAATGGTGGCAACTACCGGCTCGGCGACGTTTTCGGGAATCAACTCCACCTTTTGTCCTGAACGGATGTAAGGCAGCTGATGGACCTCTACCGGGAAGACCACAATAAAAGAAGAATCATCGGCAATGCGAATAAAAATCTCTTCCGTGACCACCAGCTGCCGCTCGCGAATGATCATTCCTGAAAAAGGAGATAGAATAGTAAAAGAATTGAGCCGTTTTTCCAGCTGCCCGAGTTGGGCCTCAATGGCACGAATCTGGGAGCGCACCAGCTCTGTTTCCTGGGGCTTGGCTCCGGCAGTGATAGCCTGGTATTCGGAGCGGGCAATCTGCACTGCCATCTGCCGGATCTCATATTCATTCTGTGCCAGCTCATATTCCTGCTCGGGAATTACATTCTGGCGAAACAACTTCCCGGACCGTTCCATTAATCTTTCCTGGGCCTGAAGTTCTTTTTCGGCAAGCTCCAGTCTTTCGCTTGCAATGGCAACATCCTGTTGGCGCCCTCCGGAAGTGTATACATCCAGTAATTTTTGTTGGTTCTGCAACTCTCCCAGCAACTGAATATAGCGGGCCTGTTCCTCATTGCTGCGTATCAGGCCGATGGTGTCACCCTGGT
>JAWOCF010000017.1:0-21839 GCA_046483935.1 Bacteroidales bacterium
ACATACCGAATACCTGATGGGGGTGATGCAGAACATCACCACGGGCGACCGCCGCATCAAGGCAGGCCTGCCCTCCGGGGTGCTTTATGCGCAGAAAACCGGAACACAAATAGAAACAGCTGCCAATGCCGGCATTATCTTCCCGGCCAACAATCATGGGGGACAGCCCATCATCGTGGTAGTCAATGCCCGTAATTTCGGCCAGCTGTCACATGCCGAAGAAGCCATGAAAAAGATCGGGGAGATGATTGGTGAGAGTTTGCTGGTGAAGTAGACCAGGGGGCTTGGAGAGGGGGAGATCGGGAGAGGGGGAGACTTGGAGAGGGGGAGACTTGGAGACTTGGAGAGGGGGAGACTTGGAGACTTGGAGACTTGGAGACCTGGAGAGGGGGAGATCGGGAATTTGCCCTTGGCTATAGTCCCAAATATCCCTGAAGTCCCTAACCGGGGACGCGAACGGGACACTTATTTGCCCCCTGGAAAGGTGGCTTAAAATGCCTGCAGGGTTCCCCTGAAACTTTGCTGGAAATAAGTTTACTAATAGGTTTCGTTTTTAGACTTAAATTTGTACCTTTTGGGGGGTTTCAGGGATTAAATAAAAACTGACAAAAGATGTACAGATATCTGTTTGGCCCGGTGCCTTCGCGCAGATTGGGAATGTCGCTCGGAATTGATTTGATTCCCAAAAAAGTTTGCACTCTGAATTGCGTGTATTGCGAAGTAGGCAGAACCACAAAACTCACCACCCAAAGGCTTGAATATGTAAAATACGACAAGGTAACTGACGAACTCAAACAGTTTATGAGCCACAAGCCTAAGATCGATTACATTACATTTTCCGGCTCGGGCGAACCCACTCTGAACCTAAAAATCGGAGCAGTTTTAGCGTTTATTAAAAAAGAATATCCAGGAGTTAAAACTGCGGTTTTAACCAATGGGACGCTTTTATATAACAAAGGATTAAGAGAAGAATTGTACCCTGCCGATGTGATTCTGCCTTCATTGGATGCCGCCAGTCAGGAGGTATTTGAAAAAATCAACCGCCCTCACCCCCAACTCACGCTGCAACAATACATACAGGGCCTCATTGATTTACGAAAGGAATACAGGGGAAAAATCTGGCTGGAGATTTTCTTTTTAAAAGGTTACAATGACTCCGAAGACGAATTAATCAGACTAAAGGAATCTATTCAAAAAATAAGGCCCGACATGATTCAGCTAAACACCCTGGACCGTCCCGGCACTGTGGAAGGATTAGTTCCACTAACAAAGAATGAATTGCAACATATTATTGACTTCTGGGGGTTGCCCAACGCAGAGATCATTGCCAACCAGACTGAGCGCACAGTTATCGAATCGTACCGGAGCGATACTGAACATGCCATACTGGAAACCATTGCCCGAAGGCCCTGCACCCTCACCGATTTGCACCATCTTTTAGGTATTCACGTAAATGAAATCAATAAGTATCTTGGCACCTTGGAGGCTGAAGGAAAAATTATAACCAAAAGTCTCGAAAGGGGCCTTTTTTATGAGTTAAATCATAAATAAAAAGGTTGGCCCTTCGAAAGCCAGGCGCCGGAATTCCCCGGGAGGTATCTCCTCCTTTATCTGCGCCCCGAAGAGGTTACTAAAGCCCCTGCAGGGGCTTTCTTATGGAATAACGCACCCAATACCCCCATCAATCAGATAAAGTTTACAAAAAAATAAGTCATCCGTTGATGAACTATTATTTTAATATATTTTTACAAGCTCATTGTATACCTATATCCGGAAATGAAGCTATTGTAGCTATACCAGTATCGTTGTATTTCATTATGAGAAAGTCAATCGTAGAATTATTTAAACCTGAAAAACAAGTAAAATGAAAAGCAATGAACGAATCATATACGGAATAATCATTACGGCAGTAGTATTTGCAATAGCAACCTTTGCCGGGAGTAAGTTGGATTTGAATATTGAATTTCTTCCTTACACTTTTGCAACACATACAGCGATGTTGATACTTTCAGTCGGTTTGATTTATGGCTTGAAAAAGCATGTAAATTATAAGATTGCACTGCCACCATTTAAAAAAATATTGAAACCTGTATTGTTTGGAATATTAGCAACAATAATTGTAAATATTGTGATGAATGTTGCAACAAACATATCAGGAGGCAAGGTTGAGGTTCACGCTGCCCTGACTAAAATGTCGCCCTTACAGGTTTTTCTGTTCGTATTTATCTATGCGAGTATTGCAGAAGAACTATTGTTTCGCGGTTTTCTGTTAAATATGTTAAAACCAATCAAATTAAAAGGAATAAAAATATTTAAACGAAATGTTAGCATGCCTGTGCTTATTAGTGCAGTCGCATTTGGTTTGGCCCATTTAATTCTTATAACCACGGGAGCCGGAGGGCTGTTCATACTTAGGATTGTTGTTTTTACAACGATCCTTGGAATCATAGCAGGATATTACCAGGAAAAGTATGATAATAATGCATTTGCAATCATTGTACACATGGCAGGAAATTTAATGGGCGTAATCGGTGCATTATTAATGAATATAAATTCATGATTGTTTTCAAAAAAGAATCTCCACAAATTCCACAAATTTTAAGAAGATAATTTCAAAGATTATTCATCCCCTGGAAGCAGTGTTTTTGATTCACCAATTGCCGAGGGGGGCTGCCTGACACCTGAAACTTTTCCCTGTCGCTTCGACAGGCTCAGCCACCGGGTGCTCCCACCCTCGCACCCCATACTCGCACCCCGCACCTAATACCTAATACCTGGCACCCCAAACCTGCCCCCAAAATCCCCTATCTTTGCTTCATGGAATGCCGCAAAATCATCCACATCGACATGGACGCCTTCTACGCCTCGGTAGAGCAGCGCGACCACGAGCACCTGCGCAACAGGCCGGTGGCGGTGGGTGGCAGCGGGGCACGCGGGGTGGTGGCGGCAGCCAGCTACGAGGCACGCCGCTTTGGAGTCCATTCGGCCATGCCCGGCTCGCTGGCCCTGAAGAAGTGCCCGCAGCTGATCTTTGTCAGGCCCCGTTTCGAGGTATACAAGGCCATCTCGCAGCACATCAGGGCCATCTTCGGGGAGTACACCCCCCTGGTGGAGCCCCTCTCGCTGGATGAGGCCTTCCTGGATGTGACCGAGCCCCTGAAAGGGCCTCCCTCGGCCACCCTGATTGCCCGGGAGATCCGCAACAGGATTTTCAGGGAGCTGAACCTGACCTGCTCGGCTGGCATCTCATACAACAAGTTCCTGGCCAAGGTGGCCTCCGACATCAACAAGCCCAACGGCTATTTCGTGATTCATCCCAGCCAGGCAAATCATTTCATGGACAACCTGCCCATCGAGAAGTTTCATGGCGTGGGCAAAGTAACCGCCCAGAAGTTTCGCAGCATGGGCATCCTCACCGGAAAGGAGCTGAAGGAGGCGGGCCGCGACACCATCCTGGCACACTTTGGCAAGTCGGGTGCTTACTTCTTCGATATCGCCCATGGCAAGGATTACCGGCAGGTGGAACCCGACCGCATCAGCAAGTCGATCGGCACGGAAAACACCTTTGAGAGTGACCTGGTGCACAAAGAGGAGCTGGACCATGAGCTGATGATCATCTGTGAGGACCTTTACGGGCGCCTGCAAAAGGCCCGACGCTTCGGCCAGACCATCACCCTGAAGGTGAAATATCACGACTTCACCCAGATTACCCGCAGCCGCACCTTCATGCATCCCATCATGCTGGAAAGCCAGATCCTGGCGCTTTCGCGCGAGATGCTGCATGAACACCGCGAGTCCGGGCGCCCCATCCGCCTGCTGGGGGTCACCATCTCGCAGCTCGAGCAACCCGGGCCAGGCCGGCAGCTTAGGCTGGATTTGAGGTTCTGAGCCTGCACCATCCCCAGGGCTGCGATACAAGAACATGGAATTTTTTTCCGTTAGTTTAAGTATTTTTGCAGAATGATCTATCCCTCTGATTTTGAAACAAAGACCGGGTTCGACCGAATCCGGCAAATGCTATATGACAAGTGCATGAGCAGCCTGGGGGCTGCGCAGGTTGAACAGATTGCCTTTTCGGCCGACCATGCCCTGATCAGGAAATGGCTGCATCAGACCGAGGAGTTCAGGCAGATCCTGTTGCTGGGCGAGCCCTTTCCGCAATCCAATTATTATAATCCTACGGACGACTTCCGCCACATCAGGCCCGAGGGTACCTTCCTGGAGCCTGAGGTGCTGCTGGATCTGCGCCTGTCGATGGAAACCATTGGAGGGGTGATCCGGTTCCTGTCGCAGAAACTGGACACCGACACCCTGAAATACCCCTGGCTGGCACAACTCACTGCTGAGCTGGCTTTCGATGATTCGCTGCCTGTAATGATCGGCCGCATCATCGACGAGAAAGCACAAGTAAGAAATCAGGCCTCGCCCGAGCTGGCACGCATCCGTAAGGAGCAGATCTCACTTGAAAGCCAGGCCTCGCGCAAGATCAACCAGCTGCTGGGGCAGGCCAAGTCGCAGGGGCTGGTGGCCAGCGACATGGAGCTGGCCCTGCGCAATGGCAGGTTGGTAATCCCGGTGCCGGCCTCCGAAAAAAGAAAGATCAAAGGGTTTGTGCACGATCATTCATCCACAGGCCAGACGGTCTTCCTGGAGCCCGAAGAGGTGTTTGAGATCAACAACCATCTCAGGGAGCTGGAGCTGGATGAGCGCCGCGAGGTGATCCGCGTCCTGAAAAGAGTCACAGACCAGCTGCGGCCACATGTGCCTGAGCTGCTTGAGGCCTACCAGATGCTGGGCACCATGGATGCCATCCGTGCCAAGGCCAAGCTGGCCCTGCAGCTGGAGGCCCTGATGCCACAGCTCAACGACCGGCCAGGCATGCAGTGGGTCAATGCCCGCCACCCCTTGCTGTATCTCTCGCACAAGGCACAGGGCAAACCCGTGGAGCCCCTCACCATCAGCCTTGACGGCACCGGCCGCATCCTGGTGATCTCGGGCCCCAATGCAGGGGGCAAGTCGGTGGTGCTGAAGACCTGCGGGTTGCTCCAGTACATGCTGCAATGCGGCCTGCTGGTGCCCATGGAGGATTACTCGGAAGTCGGTGTCTTTCAACAGCTGTTTATTGATATCGGCGACCAGCAATCTATTGAAAATGACCTGAGCACCTACAGTTCGCACCTGCTCAACATGCGGCACTTTGCTACACAGGCCAATGGGGGCACCCTGTTCCTGATCGATGAGTTCGGGGCAGGCACCGAGCCTCGCATCGGGGGAGCCATTGCCGAGGCCATCCTCGAACAGCTGCATCAGACCGGGGCCCAGGGGGTCATCACCACCCACTATGCCAACCTGAAGCTTATGGCAGGCCGTTTTGAAGGGATCCTGAACGGCTCCATGCTGTTCGACACCAGCAACATGCGCCCCTTGTTCAGGCTCAAAACCGGGAACCCCGGCAGCAGCTTTGCCTTCGAGATTGCACGCACCATCGGGTTGCCCCCTGCAGTACTGGCCCGGGCCGAAGAGGTGGCCGGCAGCCAGGAGCTGGACTTCGACCGCCAGCTGCAAGATCTGGATCTCAAGAAGAATGAGCTGGAGGAGAAAGAAAAACAGCTGCGTTCGGCTGAGGCTTTTCTGAGCGAGATGATTGATAAGTACGAGACCCTGAGCCGCGAGCTGGAGACCCGTAAGGGAGAGATCCTGATCAAGGCGCGCCAGGAAGCCAAATCGATGCTTGAAGGCACCAACCGCATGATTGAGAACACCATCCGTCAGATCAAGGAGTCGCAGGCTCAGAAGGAGAAGACCCGCCAGGCCCGTGAGCAGCTCAACGAATTCACCAAAACTCAGCAGCAAGCCCTGGAGGGCGCCACGGCCCCTGTTAAGAAGGCAAAGGCACCCAAACCCGAGAAGGACAACACCCCCATTGGGGTGGGCGATGCCGTAAGAGTAGAAGGCCAGCAAACCATTGGCGAAGTGCTCGAGACCAGTGGCAAGCAAGCCTTGGTGTCATTTGGGAGCATTAAGTTTAAAACCCGCCTTGACAAGCTGGAGAAGATCAAAAAAAGCAGCCTGCCAAAAGCGGTCCCCACCAAAGGAAAGACCCGCCTGACCTTCGACATCAATGAAAAAGCCGCTGAATTCAGCCCCCAGATCGACCTCCGGGGCAAGCGGGCCGAAGATGCCCTGATGCTGCTCAGCCGCCTGGTTGACGATGCCATCCTGCTGGGCATCCGCCAGCTAAGAATCGTTCATGGAAAAGGAGATGGAATATTGCGCAACCTGGTGAGGGACTACCTCTCAGGGGTGCCCCAGGTAAAGCACTTTCAGGATGAACATGCCGACCGCGGGGGTGCAGGCATTACCCTGGCCGAATTGAAATGACCGGTGGTTACTTGCCGTTGTACATGTCGACATCAAACAATTCCAGCTGGTTTTCGGTAACATACGACACCGGAGGGCCTTCCGTGCGGTAGCGTTCTACCTGGTGGTTGACCAGCGACTTGAGGTACCGTATGGGGGTGGTGTTGTTGTGGCGGCACAGGCTCACCAGGGCTTCCAGCTGGCCCTGGGTCAGCTTGAAGGCCATCTTACGGTATCTGATCTTTTTCCTTCGGGGCCGCCGGGGGGGCGGCTGGGCTCCCGCGGAATTCTTTTCGGGTAAGGGATGTTCAGACATGGTGCTGCTGTTTATGGTTACCTGCCCTTTCGCTGCAGGAAAATATATACCGGAAAATGATCGGAGTACCCACCCAGGTAGTTGCCTCCGCCATAGCTGCGGAAGGGGGTGCCTTTGTAGCGGCCTGAAGGCTCGCGCAGAAAATCCCTGTCGAACACCTCGGCCTCCATGAAAGTGAACTTGCGGCGGTTATTGCGCGTCAGTTCCCTTGTCAGCAGGATCTGGTCAAACAGGTTCCAGTTGCCACGATACGACAAGGTGCCACGCCCCTGCTCATGAATCTGCTCAAAGGGGTTGAACAGCTCCTGGTTGCTTTGCCCTTTTTTCTGTGCCACGGTGTTGAGCCCTTCTTTCACACTGGGGTCGGCGGGGTCATCATTCAGATCGCCCATCATCATAATTTTGGCACGGGGTTCGGCATCCAGGATGGAATCGACGATATGGCGTGCTACTTTTGAGGCATCCATGCGGCGTGGGGCGCTCTGCTCCTGCCCGCCATACCGGCTGGGCCAGTGGGCCACGATAAAATGCATGCGCTCGCCAAGCAGCTCACCGGTAACCAGCAGGTGGTCGCGGGTCCTGACACTGCCGTCGTCACCCACAGTGGTATAATAAGGTTTGCTGCTCAGGTAATTGAAATATTGCGGCTGGTACATCAGGGCCACGTCAATGCTGCGACGGTCGGGCCCCTCGTGATGGACCACCATGTATTGACGGTCTTTGATGGCAGGCTGCCGGGCCAGATCCACCAGCACATGGTGGTTCTCCACCTCGCACAGTCCCAGCACCACCGGCCCTTCGGGGGTTAGCTCCTGCGCCATCCTGGCAATGACTTCTGCCAGCCGTTCCTGCTTTTCCCAGTAACGCTCACCAGTCCACTGGTATGAGCCATCGATGGTAAACTGATCATCATTTTTATGGGGATCGTTGATGGTATCAAACAGGTTTTCAAGGTTATAGAAGCCGATGGCCACCCGGGTAAGATCGTCCCTCCTTTTTTGCTGCTGCGCGTTGCCTTCCGGCAGAGACGCAAGGGTTGAAAAAATGGCTGCAAGCAAAAAAACCAGGGTGTTTCGTGAGACGTGATTCATAGTAGTTCAGGGAGTTATTTCTTAAACAATAAAGATCAGACAATCAAAGGGGAGGCTTTCCACCTCCCGGCATTCAAAAATAAACATTTTACATCAATTAATTCCTGAATTTTATTTCCGGCTGATCATCCCTGCCCTTTTTCACTTTAAAGTGATGCACCTGGCAGGCAACTCCCGACCCGGGCCTGGTCAACTCTTGCTTCAATCGGGCAAACCAAACCTTGACTAAGCCTTGGTACGGCCTTGGTACGGCCCTGACTAAAGGAAGATAACATTACCATTCATCCCAGGCATTACAACTAAATATCATGTAACACACTGGTTTCTCTTACTGTTACAAAATTATTTTTCAATAGGCCCATAGCCGGAACCTGGTTAAAAAACACGCATCCAGCCAACACATGCAGGCTCAATAACAAATGCCAGGATGTTGAATAATAACTTTAAAGTTGAAGTCAGATATAGAGATGATAAATATACCAAAGGAATCACCCGCCCGTTTTTCCTATCGGTCAAAAAGAAGCACTAAAGGCAAATGATCCAGCCGGTGATCAGGCACAGATCTTTTTGAGCAGATCAACCAGTTGTTGCACCTGTTGAGGGGTATTGAAGCGACTGAAGGAGACCCTCAGAGAGGGCCTGTTCTGATCGGCGCCCAGGGCCGTGAGCACATGCGAGGTTTTGGTAGATCCTGAGGCGCAGGCACTGCCTGAGGAAACGCTGAATCCCTCCATGTCAAGGCGGGGCAGCAGCATCTCGGCATCCACGTGTTGGGGCAGGGCAATGTTTACGATGGTATGGATGGAACTGCCCCGGGCATCGCCATTGAAGGTGGCCTCCGGAATATTTTCAGCCACCAGGCTGAGGAGCAGCTGCTTGAGTGAACGGATGTGCTGCTGGTCGGCTTCCATGGTTTCATGCATCAGTTGCAGGGCCATAGCCAGCCCGGCAATGCCACATACATTTTCGGTGCCGGCCCGCATGTTGCGTTCCTGGCCTCCACCTGTCAGGAAAGGGTTAAAGAACTTTCCCTGGCGGATATACATGAACCCCACCCCTTTGGGGCCATGAAACTTGTGGGCACTGGCAACTGCAAAATCAAAGGGTAGTTGCCTGAGGTTCAGCAAAAACTTGCCGGTAGTCTGAACGGTATCGGAATGGAACAAGGCACCGTACTTCTGGCACAGGGCTCCCACCTCATTTACCGGCAACAGGTTGCCGATTTCGTTGTTGGCATGCATGAGCGATACCACCGCGTCCGGATGCTGGTTCATGAGCACCTCCAGGTGTTGCAGGTCGATCCGCCCCAGGGGATCCACATCGACCATACTAAAGGTGGCTCCGCCGTACTTCACCATGGCTTCCAGAGTCTGCAGCACCGCCGGATGCTCCAGGGGGCTGGTGATGAAATGGCTGCGATGCAGCTCGTGCAGGCAGCCCCACAGGATGGCATTGCTGGCTTCGGTGCCCCCCGAGGTAAAGAAGATCTCTGAAGGTGAAACATTCATCAGCCGGGCCACCGTGCGGCGCGCATTTTCCACCTCCACACGGGCCCGGCGCCCGGGACCATGCACCGACGAGGGGTTGCCATACACCTGTTTCATGCATGATGCCATGGTATCGGCCACCGGCTCGAACAAAGGGGTGGTGGCCGCATTATCCAGATAGATTGTTTGGGGGTTGCTCATAGGCAAATTTAACGATTATCGCTGTGGGCACCCGTTTTTGGTCAAGAAATTCACGATTTTTCCTTTTTATATCAACAAAAGCCGTATTTTTGACCAGGTTTACTGAAAAAGGAGAACCCAGCAAACCAACCATTTGAAATTGCCGAGAAACCATTCCCGGAGCACCATGCACCCGGGGTAAAAAACCTGATAAACGCCGTGTCGGACAGCCTGGTCATTATTCCAACCTATAAGGAAAAAGAAAATATCTCGAGAATCATCAGGAAAGTATTTTCATTGCCAAAAGCTTTTGATCTTTTGATTATCGATGACAATTCTCCGGATGGCACGGCTGATGAGGTACGCAAATTACTGGATGAATATCCCGGGCGCCTGCACCTGGAAACGCGCGCAGGCAAGCTGGGGCTGGGCACGGCGTATATTCACGGCTTCAAGTGGGCCCTGGCCCGTCATTACCAGTATATCTTCGAGATGGACGCCGATTTCTCGCATAACCCCGAGGACCTGATGCGTCTGTATAACACCTGTGCCCGGGGCGGCTATGACCTGGCCATTGGCTCTCGCTACATCCATGGGGTGAACGTGATTAACTGGCCCATGGGAAGGGTGCTGATGTCGTATTATGCCTCGGCCTATGTACGCTTCATCACAGGGATGACCATCCGCGACACCACGGCAGGCTTCAAATGCTTCCGCCGTGAAGTGCTGGAGGCCATCGACCTCGACAAGATCCGTTTCACCGGGTATGCCTTTCAGATAGAGATGAAATTCCTGGCCTGGAAAATGGGCTTCCGCCTCAAGGAGATCTCCATCGTGTTTACCGATCGCTCGCAGGGAGAATCCAAGATGAGCGGAGGCATCTTCAAGGAAGCCATCATGGGTGTGATACAACTCAGGCTCAAGAGCATGATCAGAAAACCGCGCCGCAAAGCACCAGCCCATCAGTAATCTTTTCGGGGCGCTTGTGGTGCGATCCAAAAAAAGAACACTATGGCAACACATCCAATATTGCTTACCAATGCTTTAATTGTCAATGAAGGAAAGACCTTCAAAGGGCATCTGTTGCTGTCAGATGGCAAGATTGAACACATCTTTGAGGCCACCCGGCAGCTGCCTGCCTTGCAGAACACCCGCAGGATCGACCTTGAAGGCATGATGCTGTTGCCCGGGGTGATCGACGACCACGTACACTTCAGGGAGCCCGGGCTGACCCACAAGGGAGACCTGCTGAGCGAGTCGAGGGCAGCCGTGGCCGGAGGGGTTACCTCTTTCATGGAAATGCCCAACACCGTGCCCCAGACCACCACCCAGCAAGCCCTGGAAGACAAGTTCCTGCTGGCTGGCCAGAAGAGCCTGGCCAACTATTCCTTTTACATCGGGGCCACCAACGACAATCATGATGAGTTGCAGGCCACCGATGCCCGCCATGTGTGCGGCATCAAGCTGTTTATGGGATCATCGACAGGCAACATGCTTGTCGACAGCAATGAGGCCCTCTCCCGGCTGTTTCGTACCGCCAGGCTGCCCGTGGCCGTGCATACCGAAGATGAGGACACCATCCGCCGCAACCTGCAGCAGGCCATCGACCGCTATGGCGATGACATCCCCTTTGAAGAGCATGCCCGGATCCGCAGCCATGAGGCCTGTTTTTTATCCACCTCACGGGCCATCGCCCTGGCCAGGAAATACGACGCCCGCCTGCACATCCTGCACCTCAGCACGGCACAGGAGACCTCGCTGCTGGAATCGAACGTAGCCCTGGGCCAGAAGCAGATCACGGCAGAGGCCTGCGTGCATCACCTGTGGTTTACCGATGAAGATTACCGGACCAAGGGGTCACTGGTAAAATGGAATCCTGCCATCAAGACCGGTGCCGACCGGCAGGCCCTTCGCCAGGGGCTCATCGACGGCAGCATCGATGTGGTGGGCACCGACCATGCCCCCCATACCCTGGCCGAAAAACAGAACAACTACCTGAAGGCTCCTTCGGGGGGGCCTTCCATACAGCATTCGCTAGTCACCATGCTGGAGCTGGTGCACCAGGGGGTCTATACCCTTGAGCAGGTGGTTATGTTCATGTGTCATCATCCTGCCGGGCTCTTTGGGGTGACAAACCGTGGGTACATCCGTAAGGGATACGCAGCCGACCTGGTGGCTGTGAGCCTGAACAAGCCCTTTACCGTCGAAAAAGAACAGCTTCATTATAAGTGCGGATGGTCGCCCATGGAAGGTGCCACCCTGAACAGCCAGGTGGAGTATACTATTGTTAATGGTCATGTCGTTTATGAGAAGGGCACGTTCCACCCTGAGATCAAAGGGATGGCCCTTGAATTCTCCAGATAACCATCAGCCACCATGAAAAAAGGATTTATCATCATTTCATTCAGCTTCCTCATGTGGGGGTGTCATTTTTTTACGGCTCCGGGCAAGGACGAATGCGACAAGATCATTAGCCGGGAAGAGATGATAGCTGTATTAACGGATGTTTACCTTATGGAGGGCTACCTGCTCGACATGCAGAACAGCCGGCCTGAGATCAGGGATTCGGCGGCCTTTTTCTACAGCCGGGTGTTCGACAAACACGGCATCACATACGAGACCTTTGATGAAGCCCTGAACTGCTACCTGTTGCACCGCGAGGAGATGATGGCGATCCACGAATCGATTCTCAGTGAGCTGAGCATCAAAATGGGAGAAACACGTATTAAATATACCGGGCCGCCCATGGAGCCCCTGGAAGGCGCCGACACCATCCTTCTGCAGCAGCGACAGGCTCCCTGGCTGGATACCCTGAATGTAATAAAACAACTGGAAGAGGGGCCCGCGCCCCAGGAGTTTATGCAGCAGTCCCCTCCCGACTGATCAGCCATCAGGGCCGGGTATAAACGGCCGACACTTCGTCGAGATCAGCGCCCGTGTTGGCCGTATACTGCAGGTTGATCCTTCCTGAGATCCAGGTGCCACTACCCTTAACGATAATGGAGTCATCGCAGATGCTTTGTTCAATGATGGTAATGACGTTGCCGGCAATCAATGCCCGGGCCTGCACATTATCGCCCTGGTAATAGAAATTGGAGATCAGCACCTCTGAAGAGTTCTGTGGGTTGGGGGTGATGCTCACCGTGTAGACAAATCCATCACCATAAATGGTGCTGGATTCTTCCACATTCCAGGTTCCTAAAAACTTCTCCATGGGGTCGGCAAAAGGGTCTTCGCCCAACTCATCGATACACCCCTGCATCAGAAACAAAGAGAAGGCCAGGGGCAGCAGCAACAGCCTGTAGTACTTTTTCATGCGAATAACATTGGTCAGATTCTTCTGGTTTATCAAAAAGCCTGCCAGCTGATGGTCATCACACCAGATTGTCCAGAAGATTTTCATCGGCCAGGTTGGGCAGGGTAACCTGCAACAGCGGCTGGGCCTGCATGGCCCTTTTGATGGCAAAGATGGCCTCATCATTCCTGGCCCAGCTGCGGCGGGCAATGCCGTTGTTTACGTCCCAGAACAACATGGATTCCAGGCGGCGGTCGGCCCCTGCCGACCCGTCGAGCACCATGCCGAACCCTCCGTTGATCACTTCGCCCCAGCCTACGCCCCCGCCATTATGCACCGACACCCAGGTAGCACCCCTGAAGCTGTCGCCGATGACATTCTGGATGGCCATGTCGGCCGTGAACTGCGAGCCGTCGTAAATGTTGGATGTTTCACGGTAGGGGCTGTCGGTGCCACTCACATCGTGATGGTCGCGCCCCAGGATAATGGGACCTTTGATTTTCTTTTCGCGGATGGCCTGGTTGAAGGCCCTGGCAATGCGAATGCGGCCTTCGGCATCGGCATACAGGATGCGCGCCTGTGAGCCTACCACCAGCTTGTTGTTTTCGGCCTGGGTGACCCATAACAGGTTGTCGGAAAGCTGCTGCTGAATCTCGGCAGGGGCCTGCTGCATCATCTCACGAATCACGTTGGCAGCAATCTGGTCGGTAAGCCTCAGGTCATCGGGATCCGACGAGGAGCACACCCACCTGAAAGGCCCAAAGCCATAGTCGAAGCAAAGTGGCCCCAGGATGTCCTGCACATAAGAGGGAAACTTAAACAAACCATCTTCTTTAAACACATCGGCACCGGCCCTTCCGGCTTCCAGCAGGAAGGCATTGCCATAATCCCAGAAATACATGCCCCGCGCTGCCAGGGTGTTGATGGCCTGCACCTGACGCACCAGCGACTCGCGCACCTTCTGGCGGAAGGGTTCGGGATCGTCGGCCATCATCTTGTTGGCTTGCTCAAAGGTCAGCCCTGCGGGATAATACCCGCCCGACCAGGGGTTGTGCAGTGAAGTCTGGTCGGAGCCCAGTTCCACGAAAATGTTGGCCTCAACGAGTTTTTCCCACAGATCAACAATGTTGCCCTGGTAGGCCAGCGAAACGGCTTCCTTATTCCTTTTCGCCGCTTCAATGCGTGCCATCAGCTGATCCAGGTCATGAAATACCTCATCGACCCATCCCTGGCTGAAGCGTGTCTGGGTGGCATGGGGGTTGATCTCGGCCACCACCCCGATGGCACCGGCAATCACCGCTGCCTTGGGCTGTGCTCCCGACATGCCGCCCAGGCCACTGGTCACAAACAGCTTGCCTGCCAGGCTGCCATCGCCTTCTTTCAGTCGCCGTCCGGCATTGAGCACCGTAATGGTGGTGCCATGCACGATGCCCTGGGGCCCGATATACATAAACGATCCGGCGGTCATCTGCCCGTACTGGGTCACCCCCAAAGCATTGAACCGTTCCCAGTCGTCAGGCTTCGAGTAATTGGGGATCATCATCCCGTTGGTGACCACCACCCTGGGAGCTTCCTGATGTGAAGGAAACAGCCCCATGGGATGTCCACTGTAAAGTACCAGAGTCTGCTCGTCGGTCATTTGGGCCAGGTACTTCATGGTGAGCAAATACTGGGCCCAGTTTTGAAATACTGCGCCATTGCCGCCATAGGTAATCAATTCGTGGGGATGTTGGGCCACTGCATGATCCAGGTTGTTGCTGAGCATCAGCATGATGGCAGCCGCCTGCATCGACTGGTGCGGGAAGGCATTGATGTCGCGGGCATAGATCTTGTAATCCGGGCGAAAGCGGTACATGTATATGCGTCCATAATCTTTCAGCTCCTGTGCAAACTCAGGGGCCAGCACCTTGTGATGCTTCTGAGGGAAATAACGCAAAGCATTTTTCAGGGCCAGCATTTTCTCCTGGCGCGAGAGGATATCCTTGCGCCGGGGGGCATGGTTCACAGCAGGGTCGTAGGCTTTTGCCGCAGGCAGCTCATCAGGGATACCCTGCAGAATGGCTTCCTTAAAGTCAGTCAGATTCATCATGTCTTGTCTTAATGCAGAACTAAAATTCTTTCAACAGGAATCACTTACAGGATTCCACTTCTTTCACTTTCAGGTCGAAGATATCGAAGGTAAAATCTTCTCCGCGGGCCTGGTCCAGGGTGATGCCATCGGCTCCGAAACGCAGACCGGCAGGAGCGCCCCGCAGGCTTTGCCCGGGTTTCAGGCATATCTGGTTGTCGCGGTTCTGAAACAGGATCATCTGGTTTTCATAAAACCCGATGGCAAAGGTCACCTGGAGGGGTTTTTCGGTGAGGTTGGTCACGCGCATGACCAACACCGCATCGCTGTTCTTGTCAAAAAAACTGGCACGCTGCCAGCGATACTGGATGTGCAGGCCCTCTTCGCGGGAAAAGTCTTCGAAGCCCCGCTGAGCAGAAGCATTCATACTAAAGCCCATCATCAGGGTCATCATTATCAGGCAAACGAAAAAATGTCTCATCATATAAGTTTATTGTTTTAACAAAAGAGGAACAAAAAAGGAACAAGCCACTTCAGATCTTTTCCTTGGAGGCCTTCAGGATGTTGAACAGAAACTCCCTGGCACGGAACAGCTGGGCTTTCACCGTGCCCAGGGGAAGATCCAGTTGCTGACAGATCTCCTCGTAGGAGAGCTCTTCGAAGTAGCGTAGCTGGATTAGCTGGCGGTAACGGGGCTTGAGGGTTTCTACCAGTTCGCGCATCATCCTGACCTTCTGCGAACGGATCAGGGCCTGCTCGGGGTCGGCCATATCGTCGGCCAGGGTAACCATTTTCTGAGAGTCATCAATATCCTCATTATAATCGTAAGAAAGCACATTTTTCTTCTTCTTGCGGATATGATCAATACAGTTGTTGGAAGCAATCTTGAACAGCCAGGTGCTGAAGGCGTATTCCGGAGAATATTGAGGCAGATTTTTAAAGGCTTTGCCAAATGCTTCCAGGGTAAGGTCTTCGGCATCATCGGTATTGCCGGTCATTTTCAGAAGCATGAAATAAATGGTGTCTTTGTAAATTTTCATCAGTTGGGAATAAGCCTGCTGGTTGCCATGATCAACCGCTTGCCGCACAAGGGTATAATCTCTGAGGGCTTTTTCCGTAAGATTAGACTTTACTTCCATTTATTCTTTTTAACAAGCAATGCAGAGAGTGAAAACATGACATTCAGCAATGTCATGATACCATCCAACAGAGGCGAATATAAAAATAATTTCGGTTCATTTAACCTCCCTGACACATATTTCACGATTATCATCAGACAGAGCGTGCGCACCACGAAGGCAGCCGCAATGATCAGCAGGATGAGATCGGAGGGCGCCAGCAGCAGGGCAGCCACCAGCAAGGGATAGAACAACAGCTGGGAGATGCCGAAGATACCCAGGAGCCACTGATGCTTTTTCTTGTAATAGGTGCCGGTGGTCATATGACGGCTTTTCTGCCTGAACCAGGAGCTAAAGGACTTTTTAGGCACCGAGATGGTATGGCTTTCGGGGCTGATCTCCACCGACAGGTTGCCGGCATTGGCCACCTGGTTTACAAACAGGTCGTCATCGCCCGACATCACCTTGTAATGTGAGGTGAACCCCTTGACCTTGTAGAACAACTGGCGGTGGTACGAAAGATTACGGCCCACGCCCATGTAGGGCAATCCGGCCAGTGCCAGGCTCAGGTACTGAAGGGCCACCCAAAGGGTGTCGAACCTGATGAGTTTATTGAGAAAGCCGGGCAGATGCTGATAAGCACCATATCCCAGGATTACGCGCGGAGCCCCGTTAAAATGTCGGGTCATGTTTTTGATCCACTGATCGCTGGCCGGGCGGCAATCGGCATCGGTAAGCAACAGCAGCTCATGTTTTGCCGACTTGATGCCCATTGAAAGGGGGAATTTCTTGCCTTTAAAGAAGTTGATGTTGGGCCTGAGCGACACCACCCGCAGCAAGGGGTATTGCTTACACAGATCCTGCAGCAGGTAATTGCTCTCATCGTCCGAGCCATCGTCTACGACCACCACCTCAAAATGGGGATAGTCCTGACTGAGGATCAGCGGAAGGTTTTCTTCCAGGTTGGTAAATTCATTGCGGGCACAGATCACCACCGACACAGGGGGGTAAGAGAAAGCGGGGGGTTTGTGTTTAAAAAAGGCAACTCTGCTAAAGAAGAACCAGTAATAAAACAGCTGAATGGCAGTAATCAGAAGAAACATCCCCGGAATAATCCATGCTGTCTGAGACGCAATCTGGTATACCTCTTCCATAGTCAGGTTCTGTTTACGGCAAAGGTGCAAAAATACCACATCCTGTGGAATAGTTTCTATCTTTGCAAAAATTTCACAGGAACAGATGCAATTTTCCCTTCAAGCCACTGACAACCAAAGCAGCGCGCGTGCCGGCACTTTCACCACCGCACACGGCACGGTGCAAACCCCCATCTTTATGCCAGTAGGTACTGCCGGCACCGTTAAGGCAGTACACCACCACGACCTGGAGCAGAACATCAAGGCACAGATTATCCTGGGCAACACGTATCATTTGTATCTGAGGCCGGGACTGGAAGTGTTGAAGCATGCCGGAGGGTTACACGGTTTCATGGGATGGGACAAGCCCATCCTGACCGACAGTGGCGGCTACCAGGTCTATTCACTGACCCACCGCCGCAAACTCAAACCGGAAGGGGTAACCTTCCAGTCGCATATTGATGGTTCCAGGCATTTGTTTTCACCCGAAGGGGTCATGGACATCCAGCGCATTATCGGGGCCGACATCATCATGGCTTTCGATGAGTGCACCCCCTACCCTTGCGATTATGATTACGCCAAAAAATCGATGCATCTGACGCATGACTGGCTGCAGCGCTGTTGCAGGCATTTCGATGCCACTCAGGGACTTTATGGCTATGAGCAGAGTTTATTCCCCATCGTTCAGGGCAGCACTTACAAGGACCTGCGAATGGACTCGGCCCGATACATCGCCGACTGCAACCGCGAGGGCAACGCCATCGGGGGGCTGTCGGTAGGCGAGCCGGCTGAACAGATGTATGAGATGACCGGACTGGTTTGTGAGATCCTGCCCAAAGACAAACCACGCTACCTGATGGGAGTAGGCACCCCGGAGAATATCCTGGAAGGCATTGCCCTTGGGGTTGACATGTTCGACTGTGTGATGCCCACCCGCAATGGACGCAACGGGATGCTGTTTACCAGCCAGGGCATTATTAACATCCGCAACCGTAAGTGGATGGACGATTTCAGCATAATCGACCCGGATGGTCACACACCGGCCGACACCCATCACACCAAAGCCTACCTGCGCCACCTGTTTGTGGCCGGCGAGATGCTGGGCCCCATGATCGCTTCCATGCATAACCTGAGCTTTTACCTGTGGCTGGTGACAGAGGCCCGTAAACAGATCCTGGCAGGTAGCTTCACGGCCTGGAAGGATGCCATGATCCCGAATCTGAGCAGGCGATTGTAAAATAAGCTTATCTTTGAAAAAGTTTTCCTGACAGCACATAAAACACCTGGGGCTAAGCCCTGTTCTCTTCTGTTGCGCATGCTGAAAAAATTAGACCACTATATTATCCGGAAGTTCCTTGGCACCTTTTTCTTTGCCATGACGCTGATCATATTTATTGTGATCATCTTTGATCTCTCCGAGAAGATAGATGACTTCATTGAGAAGCAGGCCCCCATGCGGGATATCCTGTTGGTGTATTACCTGAACTTCATCCCCTACTTTGTTAATCTGTTCAGTCCCCTGTTCACCTTTATTGCAGTAATCTTCTTCACCTCGCGCCTGGCCTTCAACACCGAGATTGTGGCCATCCTCAGCTCAGGGGTCAGTTTCCGAAGGCTGCTGCGTCCTTATTTTATTTCGGCCATCCTGTTGTCATTGTTTTCCATCTACCTGTCTAACTTTGTGATTCCCTCTGCCAACCGGCTGCGGCTGGATTTTGAGACCACCTACGTGAAGACCCCCACCCGCTTCAGCGACCGCAACATTCACATGCAGGTGAGGCCGGGAGAGTTTGTGTATCTTGAATCGTTCAACGACCGCACCCAGGTAGGCTACCGCTTCACCCTGGAGAAGATGGAAGACCAGAAGCTGACCTACAAGCTGTTTGCCGACCAGGTGCGCTGGGACAGCATCCAGCAGCAATGGACCATCGAGAACTATAACATCAGAGTCATTGAGGGGCTGGAAGAACAACTCAGCTTTGGCCACTCGATGGATACAGTATTGAATTTCACCCCGAAGGACTTTATCCAGAACATCAAGGAGATGGAAACCATGAGCTTTTCGGAGCTGCGTGATTTTATCGCCAATGAAAAGTTAAAAGGATCGGAGAATGTGAAGTTTTATGAAGTAGAGATGCACCGGCGCATCGCCTTTCCGTTTGCCACCCTGGTGCTGACACTGATCGGGGTATCGCTATCCAGCCGCAAGGTACGGGGAGGCATCGGGTTGCATCTGGGTATCGGGCTTGGCATAAGCTTTGCGTTCATCCTGTTCATGCAGATATCTACCACCTTTGCCACCAAAGGCAACCTTCACCCCATGCTTTCGGTATGGATTCCCAACATTATTTTCGGGCTGCTGGGATTGTACCTCTTGCGGATCGCTCCCAAATAGAAGCAGCCACCCGGCTGCTTACTGAGGTTTTTCTATAGAAGGTTTTTTGACCATGAAGTCGGGCACCA
This sequence comes from Bacteroidales bacterium, assembly GCA_046483935.1. Classification (GTDB taxonomy): domain Bacteria; phylum Bacteroidota; class Bacteroidia; order Bacteroidales; family UBA7960; genus JAWOCF01. The sequence continues at coordinate 19,512 of JAWOCF010000017.1, forward strand.
AATAACCCATTGCACCACCCCATAGCATACTCATATAAGGGTTGGAAGTAATGGCACATCCTCCGGTGTTGCATCCGATAAAGTGATAGTAAGCATAGCCCCCCAACACCCCGATCAGGGTGAACACCCCGATAATCCATAGGTAATTGCGGCTGCTCACGCGGAAGGGAAACTTGCTGTGCCCCTGGTCTGATGATGAAGTATTTTGATTCATAGAGATAAAATAATGCCCTGCCCGGAAATAACAATTCCGGAAACAGGGCATTGATTAATGATTAATAATTACTTTACCGCAAAAACATCTTCGATGGCTTTGACAATGGTTTGCTTGGGCAGTGCGCCGGCAGCCATCTGAGGCTGGGCATCAACGGGCACAAACAAAATGGAAGGGATGCTGCGGATGCCAAACATGGCAGCCAGATCCTGTTCTTTCTCGGTGTCTATCTTGTAGATGTCCACTTTGCCTTCGTATTCCTGGGATAATTCTTCCAGGATGGGGGCTACCATTTTACATGGTGCGCACCAGTCGGCATAAAAGTCGATAATACAAGGTTTGTCACCTTCGAACTTCCATTCTTTGTTGGCTTCAAAGTCGAAGACTTTTGTTTTAAAGGTTTCTTTTGTTAAATGTTCCATATATAAAAGGGTTGTTTGATTACGGAGTAAAGGATTACAAGTGCTTGTCGATGGCAGCTTTCAGGGTTTCCTTCTGCTGCACTCCCACAAAGCGTTCCACGGGTTGACCATCTTTGAAGAGGATCAGGGTCGGGATGTTTCGCACTTCGTATAATGCGGCCACACTACCATGATCATCGACATCCAGCTTGCTGATGGTGGCTACGGACCCTATTTCGCCGGCCAGCTCTTCAACAATAGGTCCCTGGATCCGGCAGGGAGGACACCAGGTGGCCCAAAAGTCTACCAGAACCAATCCATCGGAAATGGTGTCATCAAAATTGGAAGCAGTTAATATTGCAACTTGTGAATCGGCAGCACTTTCAGCCACCTCTGATTTTTCGGCTGAGCCATTCCCCCTGAATACCATCAGAGAAACAATGGCTGCTACTATTACAACAAGGGCCACAACCATGGGCTTGACACTTGCTCTGGAGGATGATTTTTTTGCAGACATGTAATTCTATTTTATGTTAATTGGTTTGTTTATAATTCAGAAAAATGTTGAGTATTTACAGTAGTTAAAATGTCAACAAAGAAAATGTCTTTTTGTTCTATTACCTTAAAGGTATCTAAATATTTGATTCTACGCTTGAATAATATTGTTAAAAAGTCTGAAAAAGTCAGCAATTTAAGGTATATTTGATGAAATTACCCATGAACAAAGTTGCCATAAAATTATAGACTTTCCTGATATTTCAGCCAAAAGGAAGCCCGGGCAGGAAGCCAATGTGAAATAATCTTAAAACCCATCAGATGAGACCAGCAGTGATTCTATTCAGCATTTTAAGTTTCTTTTTAACCAGCATCAATGGGTGCGAGGAAATTGCCCGTCCCCCGTTAAGTGAAGCCGAGGTTTCCAGGGGTCTGAAGGAAGCTCTGAGAGTAGGAGTGGAAAAATCAGTGGCACAAGCCTCAGCAAACAATGGTTTTCTGGAGCACCCCGTGTTGCGCATTGGCTTTCCACCCCAGGCCCAGGGAGCGTATGACTACATGATGAGCTCTTCGCTATTGCGGCCCCTGCTGGATGAGTTTGTGGTGCGCATGAACCGTGCTGCAGAGAATGCCTCAGAGAAGGCACAGCCCATTTTTGTAGATGCCATCACCCGGATGACCATACAGGACGCCTGGGATATCCTTCGTGGCAGTGATGATGCGGCCACCACCTACCTGCACCGCAGCACCTATTCCAGCCTGTACGAAGCCTTCAGGCCCGACATCCAGCAGTCGCTCGATGCTGTGGGCGCAGCCGCCGCCTGGCAGGAGCTCAGCAAAGTGTATAATGGGATTGCGGCCTTCAATCAGAACCTCCAACCAGTGAATGCCGATCTGGCAGATTATACCACCAACCAGGCCCTGGAGGGGCTGTTCTACCTGATCGAGCAGGAAGAGCAGAAAATCCGTGAGGATCCGGCAGCCCGAGTTACCGACCTGCTGCGCAAGGTGTTTGCCCGCCAGTAGCGATCCGTCAGCAAAAGGAGATCAAGGGATCAGCAGAACCCCCGCCCCCTTGGCGGCGGCTGCGCTGGTCATGCGCGTCGTCGACGCGCCGGTCGCACAGATCGTGGTCGAAGACGTGGTCAAGGCGATGGGGGCGCTGGCCGGCGCCAGGCACCGGCCAGCGCCCCCATCGCCTTGACCACGTCTTCGACC
>JAWOCF010000021.1:0-21894 GCA_046483935.1 Bacteroidales bacterium
TGCCTCAGGGAGCTGCAACTGGAACGTCCCTCCTACTCGCGCAAGACCATTGAGGTGCTTCAGCACGAACATCCTGACCATTCCTTTACCCTGATCATTGGATCGGACAATCTGGAGGTCTTTGAAAAATGGAAAGATCATGATCAGATACTAAGAATGGTTCCTTTGATGGTCTATCCGCGCAAGATGCCATTTGATTCACCTTTTATAAATCATCCTGCCGTGAGGCTCGTAAAGGCACCGCTGCTGGAAATCTCCTCCACCTTTATCCGCGAGAACATCCGCCATCATAAGGACATCCGTTACCTGGTTCCTGAAAAGGTTTATCAGAAGATCAATGAAGGTATTTTAGATCAATAAAGATAGTCAGGTTCTGAGACCCTTAATGATCAGATCACAAAGGCTTTTTTGAGGACCTCGACATAATCCAGCTTTTCCCAGCCAAAGTACTCAACCTCTTTCATCCTTTTCCTCACTCCATCAACGACCACCTCTTCCACTCCCGGTCCATCATAAGCCACCTCCACTTTTTCGCGGTAGCAGGTTCGTCCGAAGTGTCCATAAGTAGTGGTACGCAGAAAAATGGGGTCTTTCAAGCCAAAGCGCTTGATAATGGCAAAAGGCCGCATATCGAAGATCTGAGATATCTTACGTGAAATATCTCCATCAGAAAGATTTACTTTTGCCGTTCCAAAAGTATTGACATAAAGCCCCACCGGCTGGGCTACGCCTATGGCATAAGCAACCTGTACAAGCACCTCGTCGGCAATGCCGGCGGCAACCATATTCTTTGCTATATGCCTGGCGGCATAAGCTGCTGAGCGATCCACCTTACTGGCATCTTTTCCGGAAAAAGCACCACCGCCGTGGGCACCTTTCCCCCCATACGTATCCACAATGATCTTGCGGCCGGTTACCCCGGAATCACCATGTGGACCCCCAATGACGAACTTGCCCGTAGGATTCACCAGGAGCCTGCAGGCATCATCAAAAAGATGGTGAAGGCGTTGGGGCAGGATCAATTTTGCACGCGGAATAAGGATGTTTCTGATGTCGTCAGTGATTCTTTCGTGCATGGCCTGGTCGGCAGCCAGAATGGCCTCAGAGGAGGCATCCACCGGACGCACAAAGTCGTCGTGCTGGGTAGATACCACAATGCTGTCGATGCGCAGGGGTTGATCATTGTCATCATATTCTACTGTCACCTGTGCCTTGGAATCGGGCCTCAGGTAAGGCATCAGCTGGGTGTTCTTGCGAATATTAGCCAGCTCCTGCAACAGGATGTGTGACAAATCAAGAGACAGTGGCATATATTCATCCGTTTCGCGGGAGGCGTAGCCAAACATCATTCCCTGATCGCCGGCACCCTGTTCCTCCTCTACGGCACGTTTTACCCCCTGATGGATATCGGCCGATTGCTCGTGGATGGCAGAAATGACCCCGCACGAATCGGCTTCAAACTTATACTCCGCCCGGGTGTATCCAATATCAGTAAGCACTTTTCGCACCACCTGCTGCAAATCGACGTATCCTTCGGTACGCACCTCCCCGGCACATACTACCAGCCCGGTGGTAACCAATGTTTCACAAGCCACTTTGGATTCAGGATCGGCCCGCAGAAATTCATCGAGCAGGGCATCGGAAATCTGATCGGCGACCTTATCGGGGTGCCCCTCAGAGACAGATTCGGAGGTAAACAAATATCCCATAATATCTAGTTACTTATATTGACGCGTTCGGATAAAAAAAGATTGGCAAAGGTACTAAAATAATCTGAAAAAGGATTCAGGAGGTCAGTTGCCTGAAAATCTGCTCCAGAGATTGCACCTCATGATCCATGGAAAGAATCACCAGCCCAGCCTCCACAGCAAAATGAAACACCACAGGACGCAGATCCTTTTCGCCATCAGTGAAAATGCGGTAATTGTTTTCATCCTCTTCGATGACCTCGACCACTCCAGGCATCTTCTTTAAGGCATCCAGGTCCGGGTGCCTGTCGAAGCCTACCTTGATCACCTGGTTGGCCCTGTTTAGTAAGGGAATCTCGGCGGTGGGAGCATCGGCTTTTATGATGCCCCGGTCAATGATGATTACCCGGTCGCACATAGCCACCACCTCTTGCATGATATGCGTAGAAAGCAGAACGGTCTTCTGTTTGCCAATGGTTTTGATCAGGTTGCGTATTTCTACCAGCTGGTTAGGATCCAATCCGGAGGTGGGCTCGTCGAGGATGAGCACCTGGGGATCATGAATCAGGGCCTGAGCCAGCCCCACACGCTGCCGGTAACCCTTCGACAGGGTGCCGATCTTTTTGCGATATTCATTGGTGAGGCCTGTAATTTCGATCATCTCCTGAATGCGGGCATTGCTTTTTTTTCCCAGCTTGTAGAGTGAAGCCACGAATTCCAGATACTCCTTCACGTACATGTCGGGATACAGCGGATTATTTTCGGGCAGATAACCCACCAGGCGACGAACTTCCAGGGGATGACTCACCACATTGAAGCCATACACCCATGCCTGACCCGAAGATTGCGGGATGTAGCAACTAATGATCTTCATCATGGTTGACTTGCCCGCCCCGTTGGGACCCAGTAAGGCCATCACTTCTCCCTGGTTCACCTGGAAAGAAACTTCATCAAGAGCCTTTTGGCCACCATAGAGCTTTGAAACTTTTTGAACCTTTACCGACATGAAGGGCTGGAGTTTTTGCGAATTTAGTAATTTTATACAATTATTGAGAGTTTACAGGAAACCAAATCAGTCAGTATTGGAAGGAACAGTAGTAAAATCGACAGGCAGCTGGTACCTGGTAATGGATGATCAGGGCAACAAAATTGAGTGCCGCCTGCGCGGCAGGTTTAAAATCAGCGGTTCAAAGTCCACCAACCCATTGGCTGTAGGCGACAGGGTTTCTTTTCATATGGATCCGGATCAACCCTCAGGCATTATTGACCAGATTCATCCGCGCAGGAATTATATCATCCGCAAGGCAACCAACCTGTCGCGCCGCACCCATGTGATTGCCGCCAACCTGGACCAGGCAATGATTATTGTCACCCTGGCAGTACCCAGGACATCAACAGGATTTCTGGACCGGTTTCTTGTGACCTGCGAAGCATATAGCATTCCTGCCATCATCGTATTCAACAAGATAGACCTTTATCCTCCCGAACTACTCCAATACCTTGATGAGCTGATGGGTATGTATCAGGGATTGGGTTACACCTGTCTGAAAGTATCTGCCATCACGCACGAGAACCTGGATGCTTTCCAGGAGGCTCTCACCAACCGCACCACCCTGCTTTCAGGGCACTCGGGAGTGGGCAAATCGACCCTGATTAATGCCATTGACCCCAGGCTGAACATTAAGGTACAGGATATTTCGCGAACCCATCAGAAAGGCAAGCATACCACCACTTTTGCCGAGATGCACCCTCTGAAGCAGGGAGGCAGCATTATTGACACCCCCGGCATCAAGGAGTTTGGGCTGGTGGATTTTGATCCTGAGGAGCTCTCCCATTTCTTTCCGGAGATGCGCCTGTTATTCAATCAATGCCGCTTCGACAACTGCACCCACATGAATGAACCCGGATGCAAGGTAAAAGAAGAGGTAGAAAAAGGAAACATCAGCATTTCCAGATACAACAATTATATAAACATGCTTCTGGGAGAGGATTCCAGAACCTAATTTCATTTTCCGGAGTTATGAGGGCCGTTATACAAAGAGTGAACCATGCCAGTGTGAGGATTGAAGGAGAAGTGCACGCAGCTGTAGGCAAAGGGTTACTTATCTTTCTGGGAATAGAAGATGCCGACAACCACGACGATATTCAATGGCTGGCTGCCAAGATTGCCAGGCTCAGGATCTTTGACGATGAACAAGGGGTGATGAATCTGTCAGCTCAGGAGGTGGGTGCTGAAATACTCATCATCAGCCAGTTTACACTTCATGCCAGCACCCGTAAGGGCAACCGCCCCTCTTACATCAAATCGGCAAAACCCCCAAAAGCTGTCCCTTTGTACGAAGATTTTATCCGGCAGATGCAACAGGAAATCAATAACAAGGTGGCCAGTGGCGTTTTTGGCGCTGAGATGAAGGTAAGCCTTGAAAATGATGGCCCGGTGACCATCCTTATTGATACTCAAAACAAGGAATAGACCTTATTATTCATTTTGTTTCATGACCATAAAAGAAGCCCAGGAAGTAATCGATCAGTGGATCAGAACCACAGGAGTGCGGTACTTCTCAGAACTGACCAACATGGCCATTCTGACCGAAGAAGTAGGTGAGCTGGCCCGTATTATGGCCCGCACCTATGGCGACCAATCCTTCAAGGAGGGGGAAGATGGCTCGAAGCTGGCAGAAGAACTTTCCGATGTATTGTTTGTGCTAATGTGTATTGCCAATCAGACGGGGGTTGACATGACAGAGGCTTTGACCAGCAGCCTGGAAAAGAAGACCCGCAGAGATGCCCAACGGCATAAAAAAAACCCCAAACTCCATTAAGAGCCGGGGTTTTTATATCATATCCGTTTTTTTTATTGAGAGTCGATGGCCCATTTCAACCAGATGGAGCCCCAGGTAAATCCTCCGCCAAAAGCGGCCAGTATAATATTGTCGCCCTTTTTCAACTGACTTTCATATTCCCACAGGCACAAAGGAATGGTAGCGTTGGTGGTGTTGCCGTACTTCTGGATGTTTACCATTACTTTTTCAACAGGCAACCCCATCCGCTTTCCGGTGGCTTCAATAATGCGCATATTGGCCTGATGAGGTACCAGCCATGCGACATCTTCGCTATTCAATTCGTTACGCTCCATGATCTCAAGACCCACCTTGGCCATTTTGGTAACAGCATACTTAAAGACTGCCTGACCTTCCTGGTAAACATAATGTTCGCGGGCATCAATATTATCATGAGAAGGGGGGTTTACCGACCCGCCAGCTTTCATGTGCAGGTGAACGGCACCGGCACCATCTGTCTCGAAGAGGTGATCCATTATGCCTTCCTCCAGGGTAGTAGGTTCAAGCAGCACTGCAGCGGCTCCGTCTCCAAAGATTACACAGGTTTGCCGGTCAGTATAGTCAACAATTGAGGACATCTTGTCGGCACCCACTACCACAACTTTCTTATAACGGCCCGATTCAACATGCAGGCTGCCGGCTTGCAAGGCATAGATAAACCCTGAACAGGCCGCATTCATATCATAACTAAAGGCGTTTTTGATCCCCGCCTTTTCACTTATCAAATTGGCGGTAGCAGGGAACTTCATGTCGGGGGTCACAGTAGCACAGATTACCATGTCTACTTCCGAAGGATCGACTCCCCGCTTCTTCAACAATCCTTTTACTGCTTCCACTGCCATATCAGAAGTGCCCAGGCCGGCTCCCTTCTGTATTCTTCTTTCTTTGATTCCAGTCCGGGTAGAGATCCACTCATCGGTGGTATCTACCATCTGCTCCAACTCATGATTCGTTAACACATAATCAGGAAGGTAACCATTAACTGCCGTAATCGCGGCTCTGATTCTAGACATCAAATTTCCTTTATAAAAAATTATTCCACCCCGTTATCAAACTTATTTGTGGAGTATTGATCAATAACACCTTTTATTCGGGCAGGGATTTGTGCCTCAAACACTTCCCGTGAAAGAAGCAACATATTCTTAATGGCCTTATCGTTGGATATCCCATGTCCGATGACCACGGTTCCATTGACTCCAAGAATGGGGGTGCCCCCGTAATTCTCATAGTTGAACCGGTCAAAAAACTCATCCCCTTTGCCACGCTTGACAATCAGCCGGTACATCGCTTCCATGTTCTTCAGAAGAATATTGCCTGTAAAACCATCACAAACAACAACATCAACTCTTTCCTTAAACAGGTCACGGCTTTCTACATTCCCGATAAAGTTAAAATCCTGAGAATCCTTCATCAGCCGGAAGGCAGACTGACATAGCAGGCTGCCCTTATCTTCTTCCTGACCAATATTCAGCAGGCCTACCTTGGGATTATCGATGCCATACACAAACTGAGCAAAGATTGAGCCCAGCATGCCAAACTGGTACATCACATCGGCTTTGCTGTCAGGATTGGTACCTACATCAATCAGGATGCCCACCTGACCATTTTCTTTAGGAATCATGGCAGTAGTGGCCGGGCGGATGACTCCGGGAATGGTGTTGGCACTATAGATTGATCCTACCAGCATTGCACCGGTATTGCCGGCACTGGAAAAAGCATCTATTTGCCCCTTTTTCAATAACCTGAACCCTTTGGAAATGCTGGAGTCGGGTTTTTGAGTAAACCCTTTGGTGGGTGATTCACCCATTCCAATGACTTCCCCTGCATGAACAATGTCAAAAAGGTCGGGGGAAACCCCCAGAGTCTTCAGTTGTCCATGAATCAGTGATTCATTACCGATCAGTACGATACGGTCGCTGTCCGGAATTTCTTTCCGGGCAAGAACCGCACCAGCAATAGTTGCCTGAGGCGCATAATCACCACCCATTACATCGAGACCAATTTTCATTGTCCTGGTTTTGGTGTTCAAAAAAGGAATCAGAGAGGATGTGCTTAAGCTTGTTCGCTTTTTTCGATGGCTACCATACCACGGTAGAAACCACATTCAGGGCATACGGTATGCATCAGCTTATAGGAACCACAGTTGGAGCAAGCACTGATGGCCGGCTCGGTGGCTTTGTAATGAGTCCTTCTTTTATCGCGGCGTGTTTTGGAAATCTTACTCTTAGGATGTGCCATAGCAAATATGAATTAAGGTGTGTTTTTTCTAATGTTTTTTAAATTTCAGCGACTTCAGCACATCCCACTGGGAATGATCACCATCGCCGTTAGTTTTCTTTTTGGTATATTCTTCCAGCTTTTTGATCTGTTCAGGATCACAGCCCATTTTCCCGGATTCATCATCAGGATGTACCCGACGCACCGGAAGGCTCAGGTGCAAAAATTCGTACACATACTGCGAGAGGTCAAAATGACTCTCTGTATGCGGAATGATCACTACTTCATCGGTGGGTTCCGAAAACGCTTCTCCGAATTTAACAAACAATCTTTTGTCTGAGTCAACAGGCAACATAAACGGTTGGGCACATCGGTCACAAATCACCTCTACTTCTCCATGAAAATGGAAGTTGAAGGTCAGCATGGTACTGCTTTTCTCCAGGATCACATCCAAATGCACCTTCCCATGTGAAACTTCAGACCCTTCGAAGCAGGCAAAAAAATCATCAGCCAGCTCATAAGAGAACGTATGAGTTCCTTCAGAGAGGCCAACAAAACCGATATTATATTGCTTCAATGGATTCAAGGGTCAACAAATTTTCAGGGCTGCAAAGATAAAACTTCTGAGTGAAATAAAAAAGGAATAAACATCCTAAATGCCCCCACCCGGAAATTTTATAAAATTCTTGTCTTCAGCCTCTTATTTGAAGGCTTTCTCCAGAAGCGCATCGCCTCCCAACTTCAACCGGCTGAAATATTCAGGGACCTCTTTTCCCTGCAGCTGTTCAACATAAAGCTTAGCCAGATACTGGCCAAGCATAAAGCCCTGCCCTCGCAGGCCCAGGAACAATCCCTTCTCCACATCGATGATCATTTTGGGTTCTATATAATACCCCGACCACAAGGCCTGGAAGCCCACCGAGGAAATCTCCGGAATCCAGTCGATGAATATCTCAGAGACAATTTCTGAGAAATCCTTCGAGTTTACCTTCAGGTCTTTGCCTGTTTCATTGGGTTCTACCTGCGGGGAGGCACAGCCAATGATCTGACCGGTATCGCCCAGTTGCTGACCATAAACAGCCACAAAACCTTTGTAGGCGCGGCGGTCGATGAGCATATCCAGCGGGTTGCCGTCAACGCCCATCATGGGTAGCCTCCTGGTGATGAAGGCCTGATGTTTCACGGGATATAGCCCTGTTTCGATACCCAGTTTGCTGGCAAACAGATTGCCCTGATCGCCCAATGCATTGATAAATACGGGGGTGTGATATTCAACATATTCGCCCCCATGCTCCTGCACGATGACCTTGTAAAGGTCTCCGGTTTTCTCAACATCAATGAGCTTGCAGTTTTCTTTCAGCATCCCGCCACTGTTCAGTCCCAACTGGCGCAGCACCTCAATCACCTTACCGGGAGTAGCCTGCCAGCATTCACTGGTTTTTAAGGCGGCAATATACTTGTTGTTTGAAGTATTGAAGAATGGCGAAATCTCTTCCCTGAACTGTGAGGGCTTGAGCATGACCGCCTTTTGCCAGGCCATGGAATCTTCCAGTGCCTTATACATGGTTTCATCATGAGCAAACGTCAGATAGTTGATCAGCCTGAAATCGATGTCTCCCTTGCCAGAGAGCTCCGCAAACATTTCCAGGTTGTGACGTGCAATATCTGTAAGCTCTGGCAGGCTAAACACCGGACGCCCCCCTGCAATATTTCTCCAGGAGGAACCAAAGCCCTGATTGATCATCAGGGGTTCAAACCCAGCCTCTGCCAGGAACCTGAACAGGGCACTTCCCCCGATTCCGCCACCGGCCACCAGCGACTTGACTTCTACAATACGGCGGGCGGTATGATTGGTGCTGGTGATGATCTGCTCGGGAATATCTACCGGATACAGCTCACCCATGGTGATCTGATTGGACATCGGTGCCCTTGGGGTAGAACTGCCTACCAGCTCCACGCCCAGGGGACGCAGGTTCTGCCTGAGTCGCTGCAGACAGCGCTTGCCGCGGCAGGGGCCCATACCCAGGTGGGTGGTATGTTTAACCTCTTCCACCGACACAAACTTACGGTCGCCTATAAGTTTTAATACATCATCAAACTTAACGTCATCGCAATGACACATATAATAACCGGCACCTACAGGTTCTTCTGCAGGAGCCAGCTCAGGAACATCAGGATACTGGCTCTTGATAATAAATCCACGGACCTTCAGCTGGTTCTCACGCTCCATATCTTCCCCCTTGATACGGGCAATGTGGGTCAGGTTTTTCTTGCGCATGATACGCTGAATGGTTCCTTCTCCCAGTATATTGGCATCATTATCTACCAGGTATACCTCCTGGCCTTCTTCCATGTCAAACTCTATGGGGAGGAAATAGGTATTCTTTTTGAGGTTATAGCCAAAGATGGCCAGCCCGGGACACTGATACACGCAGTCCATACAGCCCACACATTTATCAAAATCTATTGAGGGCACCGTGCTGGTCGAGCTTTTTGTGATCGCCCCGTAAGAACAGGCAAAAGCGCAGGGATTACAGGCAAACCCATAGAGGCAGTCAATCTGCACGAAAGGTTTTTCCATGCGTTCAGCATCAGGCAGTGCAGGTTCTTCAATCACCTTTTGGGGATGCTGCTGGGAATCAATATATTCCTTCGAAACCAGCAGGTAGTCTTCGTACGAGAACCGTTTTTTCATGCTCTCCATGATCTCATAGGCCACCTGTTTTCCACGCAACACAGCACTGGTACCTTCACCAATGCGAATGGCATCGCCTGCACCATAGCACCTGCGGCCAAACATCTCGTTGCCTTTTTCCAGCAAAGCATCATCAGGCATAAGCCCTGTGCAGATGTTAATGGCGTCAATGCCTTCAATGACCCTTTCGGTGCCCGGTATTGGCTTGAAGTCTTTGGATTGGGCAATCACTGCACCTTTAATGCCATCCCCTTTTTCATTGGGAATAGCCTCCAGAATCATATGCGACAGCATAATGGGAATTCCCAGACGGCGCACCCTGTTGGCCTGCACCGGGAAGCCTCCTTCATGCGGCATGGCTTCGATAATGGCCTTCACATTGGCTCCGGCCTGGGTGAGCTGATAACTGGTAAGATAACCAATGTTGCCGGCGCCCACGGTAAGTATGTTCTTGCCGAGCAATGTCAGCTCGGTATTCATCATTTTCTGGATCACTGCAGCGGTATATACCCCTGGCAGGTCATCATTATGAAAAGTAGGCAGGAAGGGAACGGCACCGGTAGCCACCACAAAATGGTCGCAATCGATATAAAAGATCTCCTGGGACTTGAAATTCTTGATTGCCACCCTGTTTCCCTCAAAGATATCCCATACCGTACTGTCGAGCATGATGCCATCGTGATTGTCGCCCGCCAGCAGGCCTGAGATCTCAAAGCCACGCAGCCCGCCATACTTCTTCTCTTTCTCAAAGAAGAAAAACTGGTGGGTTTGCATGTTGAACTGCCCCCCGATCGTGGCGTTGCTGTCTACCACAATATTGCTGATGCCGTGCTCATTCAGGATCTCGCGGGTAGCCAGACCTGCAGGTCCTGCCCCTACGATTACCACCTGGGTCTTATAGATCTTCACGCCTGCTTCTTTATGAAAAGCTACGGCCGGCGCAACATATCCGTGCGGGATCTCGGCAACCTGCTTCACATCATCCACCAGGGTGATACAGATCCTCTTTACTTCGCCGTCAACCAGCATTTCACAGGCTCCGCATTTGCCGATGCCACACTCCAGGCTGCGCTTGCGGTGTTTCAGACTATGGCTGTGAACAGGAAAACCTGCCTGATGAAGTGCTGCTGCAATCGTAAATCCTTTGTCGCCTGTTACCTCTTTGTCCTGGTATTGAAAAACGACCTTCGGAGTTTCCTTGATCTCAATAATGGGATGCCGGGATATCTTATGCATATTATTATATTTTTTATAGAATAAAAGGTCTTTTACAGAGTAATTTTACTTCCCAAAAAGACCTTTTAACCCTTGTATATTAAGCTTTTCCACCGCAAAGGTAATCCTTTTGGAAAATTGATTATTCCTCGCTTTTAATTTAAATTGATTCTAAACAGCAGTGGATGTTGTGCTGTTTTCACCCATAAAAAACAGCAGGACGAAGGCAAAACATGTTCTTTTTATTTCAGCCATCGGGTAAACAAATCAAGACATTTTGCCTTTCATTACAGTTTTTTGCCTCCTTCCGATTACCTTTGAAGGAATTTTCCCGGAACCATCCCGCTATCCCGTTCTCATTGTTTTTAATCATTGATCTATCATGAAGAAATATTCCTACATTCTGCTCATTGCTGGTTTAGTAATAATGGCTGCCCTGATCTTCAGGTTTTTCTTTTATGCCGTCACCCCCACTCAGGAAATTTCCCGACAAGATATGATTCCTTCTGTTGCTGTTTCACAACAAAACCCTGGCACGATGATACAACTTCCACCTACTATCGTTGATGGCGACATGAGCCTAGAAAAAGCCTTGTCTGAACGTCGCTCAGTACGTAGCTACCGGCAGGCCCCGCTGAACCTTCAGGAAGTATCACAGATGCTCTGGGCGGCGCAGGGAATCAATAACGAACAGGGTTTCCGTACGGCACCTTCTGCAGGAGCTACTTTCCCGCTCGACATGTTCGTGATGGTAAACAACGTGGGAGGTCTGGCCAAAGGAATTTACAAGTACCTTCCTCATGAAAACCAGTTGGAGATGATCCACCGTAATGATGTATCTCAGGAGCTGGCCCGTGCTGCACTGAGTCAGGCAATGATTACCGATGCGGGGATGGTACTGATCTTTGCGGCTGTATTTGAGCGCACCACCCAGCGCTACGACGAACGGGGCATCCGGTATGTATACAACGAAGTAGGACATGCCGGGCAGAATGTACACCTTCAGGCTGCCGCCCTGAACCTGGGTACGGTAGTGATAGGGGCCTACCGCGATCAGGAGGTTGAAGAAGTGCTGAACCTCGATGAGCAATACAAGGTGTTGTATCTGATGCCGGTAGGCAAAATATAAAATCTTTTCATGAAGACGATCAAAGAACTATATAAGATCGGTAACGGTCCTTCCAGCAGCCACACCATGGGCCCGCGAAGGGCTGCCGAGCGGTTTAAAGAAAGGCATCCGCAGGCCGATCATTTCAGGGTGGTGCTCTACGGCAGCCTGGCAGCTACAGGTGTTGGCCATTTAACTGACAAAATACTGCAGGATACCTTCCTGCCAAAGGCTCTTGAACTCATCTGGAAACCCGACCAGGAACTCCCGTTGCATCCCAATGGCCTGGAATTCGAAGCTTTTCAGCAGCAGCACCTCCTTGAAAAATGGCAGGTATACTCTATCGGGGGCGGGGCGTTGATGGAAGAGGGCGAAGCCAATACCATCGAAGAGAACGTTTATAAACTTCACACCATGGAAGACATCCTCCAATGGTGCACGATCCATCAGAAAAGCCTTTGGAATTACGTGGAAGAGAACGACCTGCCCGACACCTTCAACTATCTTGAAGAGGTATGGCAGGTGATGAAGCAGTCTGTTGAACGGGGAAAGGAAGCCGAGGGATTACTGCCCGGGGGCCTAAACCTGGTAAGGCGGGCTTCCTCTTATTATGTGCGAAGCAAAACCTTCTCCGACATCCTCAAGCGCACAGGCCATACTTTCGCCTATGCCCTGGCTGTAGCCGAAGAAAATGCCAGTGGCGGACGCATTGTTACCGCTCCTACCTGTGGCTCGGCAGGTGTGTTGCCGGCCGTGCTCTATTCCCTGCAAAAGACCTACAAGTTATCTTCCACCCGGATCATCCGGGCCCTGGCAACAGCCGGTCTGATCGGCAACCTGATACGCACCAATGCCTCCATATCGGGAGCAGAGGTAGGCTGCCAGGGAGAGATCGGGGCCGCCTGCTCCATGGCTGCCGGTGCTGCAGTACAGTTATTGGGAGGCTCGCCGCGTCAGATAGAATATGCAGCAGAAATGGGCATGGAGCATCACCTGGGCCTTACCTGCGATCCGGTGAACGGGCTGGTACAGATTCCCTGCATCGAACGGAATGCAATGGCCGCGGTCAGGGCTTACGAATGTGCTACCTACGCCCTGCTCTCAGATGGCAACCACCGCATTTCTTTTGATGATGTGATTGCCACCATGGCACAAACCGGCCGCGACATGAACAGTCAGTATCGCGAGACCAGCAAGGGCGGCCTGGCCATTTACTGGATGGGCAATAAATTCAGAAACTAAAATCGGTAGGTAAAAGAGGAAAAGAGGGAGAAGTTGAAAGGAAGCACCTTCCCTGTCAGGAACTCATCTTTCACCATAGGCATCAGAAATATCTGCCCGGTAGGTTCAAAATGAAGCGTAAGCCTTCCTGAGAGCGGCACCGAAAGCATCAGCCCTCCAATGGCCGAGAGGTTCACGGTTCTTAACCCATAGGTCTCTCCGATGGGTTGCTGATTCATATCGCGGCCCAGGTAAACGGCATTCTTCAACAGATAAGTACCCGACAGTCCCCCTTTCACATGAAGGCCCACTGACTTCTCGAACAGCCGCGCACGAACCATCAGGGGTATTTCCAGGAAACTGCTGAATTGACTCAGCCCCTGACTCTGATGTGACAGCAACTGGGGATCCTGATTGGCCATGGCCTGCTTGTTGGTGAGCACTCGGAAGGACTGTGCATCAGCAAAATACAGGGTCGGCTCATTCAGGCGGATGCTCCCCTGGGAGGTGATAATGGTCTGAGGATGATTAAAGGCATGGCTGCCTGCAGGTTGAAACAATGGCAGACCATCACCAGATGAAAATGCCATAATATCATTCAGGTACTGCCCCATATTCCGGTAATTGACCCCGGTTTGAATGCTCCATATTTCCGAGAGCCCGATGGTTGCCGACAGCCCATAGCTCAGCGTATAAAGAGGCTCCTCCAGATTCTCAAAAGGTATGCCACTGGCCCCAAAATAGCCATGTGATAATGTTTGCCGGTAATTATATTGTGAAATGACATGGGCACCCAAAGAAACATTAGGATAAACATCATCAGTTTGATTCATGGCAATCAAGGGTTCAAAACTCCTGGCAGAAAATGAGAACCCCTCTTTATCCTGCCGGAAAGCCATCAACTCCGAAGAATTCGGAATGTTCAGCAGCCCCAACCTACTGCTCAGAGCACTGCCGATGGGATCAGCAGCTTGATGCGAATCATCAGCCATCAGGTGCGATCTGGAAAGGATGCCATTGTTGTGATTGACCGGAATCGTGACTGCCCGTTCCTGCATAGGAACAGCAATATTTTCATAAGCTATATAATCCTGAAGGGATGCTTCCCCGGGCAGCTGATGCCGGGCCTCAACAGCCAGCTTGCTATCCTGACGAGGGGCCAGCCAGAAAGACAATCCTGCTGTGATCAATGCCGCCACAGCCGCTGCTGCACGCAGCCACATGGGAATGAGCCGGCGGCCGGCAGCAGGCTTTATTCCCTGCTGGATGGCATGCCAGGCCTCGGCAGGAGGCTCCACAGAATACTCCTGAAAGCGCTCCCTGAACTGGTTATCTATATAGTCTCTTTGATCCATGGCATCAATTATATTGCCTTTTCCATTACATCTGAATCATTACTGAATTTCTGTTGCAACAAGAGCCGGGCTCTTGACAGATTGGAGCGCGAGGTTGATTCACTGATCCCCAGCATCTCCGCAATTTCCTTATGGCTATACCCTTCTATAGCAAACAGGTTGAATACCAGCCGATATTGATCAGGCAAGGTTTGTATCAGCGAGAGGATCTCATTGACCCCCAGACTTTGCAGTCCATCATTCTCATGAGCTCCTGCCCCGTTTTCACCCACTTCTTCCACCGGCAGATGATATACCCGCTCGCGGAACCGTTCGATGGAGGTGTTGACCATGATCCGCCGGACCCAGCCCTCCAGACTGCCTTTGTTCCCAAAGGATGACAGATTGCGGTACACCTTGATAAACCCTTCCTGAAGCACATCCTGTGCTTCTTCATAACTGGAAGCATAGCGCAGACATACTCCGAACATTTTTGCCGAAAAATGTGAGTATAACAGGTACTGGTCTTTACTGTTGCCGCAAAGACAGCCCTCCACTATTTCTTCCAGGGATTTCACCATTAAAGCGTTTATAAAACAAAGATAGAAATTCTTTGAAACTGGTGAAAATCCCGGTGGTCATTCTTTACCCAATAAATAAAAGAACATGGTACATTTCTACAGCATAAAAGGCACTATGAAGGATGTCTCTGAATGCTTCCCCTTCGACTATTGCGAATCTTCTTCCTGATTGGCCATGACATCTCCTCTTGCCGAAAAAACCTGTATTTCATGTGAGGCAGAAAATTCAGAGGTTATCTGTTCGAGCGTTTGCATATCCTCAGTCCATGAAAAAACAAATGTCTGTACCTTATCCGCGGGGCCCTCATCATAAGGATCCAGCCATACTTCTCCATCGCTGACCCTGAAAAATCCGTAATGTGCATCTTCCAGTTGCGGCCGCTGGGCTCCGGCAGAAGCCATTTGCTGAAAAAACAGTTCCCCCTGGTCGTCGGACGATTCCTCCAGAGGGCGCAACGAGCCCCATATATAATCGGAAGGCACCCTGTTGATAGCCATGTCCCTGAAAATCAACAGCTCAGGATTGTCGGCAGTCATCTCTACCCTGAATTCATCTTTCGAAAGATGAACCACGGCCTGCAATTCCTGCTGATTATAAGAAAAGGTCACTGGCCAGGCACCGGGTTCCAGATCATCAAGAATAAGCTCTCCGGTTGCCGGACCAATCACCGTGACACAGATACTGGGAAGATACAGCCCTTTAAAATCAACCTCAAGGTTCCCATGATCCTTCTCAAAGGAGTAAATGATCTGGAAATTGCCGCAGGGATACTCTTCAATCGTGCAAAAGAAAATAGACACAGCACGTTGTTGCTCATGAAATACCTCATGGAGTTGGGCTGCCACCGGAACGGGCAATTCGTCATAGTCAGTCTGTTTGCGGCAGCCTGCTGCCAGCAGTAGCACCAGGATGGTTCCCAGAGTCACCTTCCGGAGTATTCTACTCAGCATAACGCCTCCTTTCCTGAATTCCAAACCCCTGGGGCCGGAAACCTTCCTTTTTGATGAAAGCTGGCTGGTAAAATTGCGGACAACAAAAAACCGGCAACCCCGGGAAAGGGTTGCCGGAAGGAAACCATAATAATACTAAAAAAGGAGAACTTGGTTGATTTGGTAAAATTGCTCCGGGGAAATGGCCGCCGGTCAGTTGAAGTTGGTTAATGTTGTTTTTCAGCTTCTCAATCTTTTTTTGCAAAAAGACGAAGTTTTGTGCGGCCATTACCGTATCCCCAGAAACAATTACAAAACCTGAAAAAAAGGAAATTATAAAGAAAAAAAGAGAAAACCCCATTTGATTTTGTACCGGGTACTGGTAAAAGTTCATCAAGCAAAGAGCGAAAGCAAGCAAAAGCACTTCAGATATTCTGTTATTATCTTCAGCGGGAAATAAATCCCTGCCAACAACCCCGGCTCCCGTCAATCTGTGCTTGTGCATAACCCAATTCCATTATCCAATATTGTTGGTTTCATAGATAAGACGAAAGAATTTGGTTAAACGCTGCGTGAGGGCAAAAAAAAAGCAAGAAAAAATGCCCGGAGCAAAAATGTTTTCCAGGAGGCAGAGTTTCCCTAACGAATGACCCATGACTTCCTGTAAAAAGAATTTTTGTGAAAACCATGAAAGTTCCCTTATTCATGGTACCTTTCCATAATTCCAAAACGGGAATAAAAAGCTGAAAATATTTGATTTTTAAGAATTTAAGGTTCCCTCTTTAGCTATATACTAAAGCTCGTTAATTTGAAATTGTATATTAAATATATGGTCAGTAATCGCTGCAAGATCGCAGTGAAAGAAGAACTACAAAAACTGGGGCTCCATTTCATCGTCGTTGATTTGGGAGAAATAGAAATCATGGAGGATCTGTCACCCCCTCAACTGGAAAAGCTCAAAACAGGATTGTCACGTTCAGGATTGGAGTTGATGGATAACAAAAGAGCTATCCTGATCGAAAGAATCATTAATGCCATTGTCAACATGATTCATCATACTGAGGAAGTTCCAAAAGTGAATTACTCGGACTTCCTGAGTCAGAAACTCGATTATGATTATACCCATCTGGCTAACATCTTCTCGGAGGTAAAAGGAATGTCAATCCAACAATTCATCATTATCAACAAAATAGAAAGAGTAAAGGAACTGATGCTTTACGAAGAACTCAACCTGACTGAGATATCCTATAAGATGCATTACAGCAGTGTGGCACATCTGTCTAATCAGTTTAAAAAAGTCACCGGGTTTTCACCTTCACATTTTAAAAAATTGAAAGACAAAAAGCGGATTCCCCTTGAAGAAATCGGACAAACGGTTGATCTAAGAAATGAAAACAATTAAAATAAACCATATGGGATCCCAATATGCCCGCCGCCTGATTGAGGCAAGCCTCGATCCGCTTGTGACCATCAGTGCGGAGGGTAAGATTACTGATATGAATCAGGCCACCATCGATATTACCGGCGACACCCGTGAAGAACTGACAGGAAACGACTTTTTTAAATATTTCACCCAACCCCAAAAAGCACGTGAAGTTTACCAGGAAGTATTTGCCAATGAATCGGTGGTTGATTCACCCTTGACGCTTCGCAATAACAATGGCAAACTGACTGATGTATTATTCAACGGGTCGGTTTACAAAGACGATCAGGGAAACGTGTTGGGCGTGGTGATTGTGGCCAGGGATGTGACTGACCAGAAACGAAGAGCCACCGAACTGAAGAAGGCAAAAGAAGCCGCTGAATCTGCATCCAAAGTTGCGGAGAAGGCCACCAGAGTAGCTGAAAAAGCCTCAAAAGTAGCAGCGGAGGCTCAGAACAAGGCCGAAAAGGCAGCAGCCATCGCTCAGGATGCCGTGAAAGCCAAGCAGCAATTCCTTTCGAATATGAGTCATGAGATTCGCACCCCCATGAATGCGATCATTGGATTCACGAAAGTGCTGCTAAAAACAGAGCTCACCAGCAAACAGGAAGAATACCTGAATGCCATAAAGTTAAGCGGTGATGCCTTGGTGGTGCTGATTGACGACATCCTGGACCTGGCCAAAGTAGGTGCGGGGAAAATGACCTTTGAGCAGATTCCCTTTAAGCTATCGAAATCCATTTCGGCGATGCTTCATTTATTTGAAACTAAAATTCAGGAAAAAAACGTACAATTATCCAGGGTATACGACCATGATATCCCTGATGTTTTGATTGGAGACCCTGTCCGGTTGCATCAGATCATGCTTAACCTGATCAGTAATGCAGTGAAATTTACCAACTCCGGGAAGATTACCGTGAAGGTTGAACTGGTCAAAGAAGACAAAAAAACGGCAGTGGTTAATTTTGCCATTATTGATACCGGCATTGGTATTGGCAAAGATAAATTGCCTGCCATTTTTGAAAATTTCCAACAAGCTACCAGCGGTACTTCAAGATTGTATGGTGGTACCGGTTTGGGATTGGCCATTGTAAAACAACTGGTCGAATCGCAAGGTGGCACCATTCATGTTGATAGCATCTTAGGGCATGGGTCAACGTTTAGTTTCAATTTAACCTTCAAAAAAACAACTTCAAAAATTGAATTGAAAGAGGAAAATGTTGAATGGGACAGCGAGACCAGGAAATTAAGGATATTGGTGGTTGAAGACATCCCGCTGAATCAATTATTAATGAGAACGGTCCTGGAGGATTATGGTTTTGTTTGTGAGGTGGCCGGCAATGGACGGATTGCAATTGAAAAACTCGAAGCAAATGAGTTTGACATTGTATTAATGGATCTTCAGATGCCTGAAATGAATGGGTTTGAAGCCACCGATTATATCCGCAACATCCTGAATTCCAAGGTTCCGATCATTGCTTTGACGGCCGATGTTACCACGGTAGATCTGGCAAAATGCACCTCCGTTGGTATGGATGATTATATCGCCAAGCCCCTTGATGAAAAGCTGCTTTACAGGAAAATAATCTTTCATGCCCAGAAGGGGTTAACTGCACAACCCGTTGTTGAAAGCAATATCATTGAGCCGGAGATAAAAAAAATCACGAACCTCGATTATCTCCGGTTGCGAACCAAATCAGATCCTGCATTAATGCTGGAAATGATTGCACTCTATCTGAAACAAACACCCCCTTTGATCGATGCCATGAACCAAGGCATAATAAACAGAGATTGGGAGGCCTTGCGCTCGGCTGCTCATAAAATCATCCCCTCGTTTTCAATTGTGGGAATGAATATTGAATTTGAAGATATGGCAAAAAGGATTCAGGAGTATGAGGGTACACCACGGCAGCAAGCACAAATCGCCTCTCTGGTTCTGCACATTGAAAATGCCTGCCTGCAGGCATGTCAGGAGTTAATAGAGGAAACCCAGGCGATTGAAAAACAATAAACAATGAAAACAGAAAAAGAAGTTAAAGTATTTCTGGTAGATGATGATGCATTATATTTGAAAGTGCTTGAACTGGAGTTCGTGGAAAACACGGGTTTCAT
Organism: Bacteroidales bacterium; assembly: GCA_046483935.1. Classification (GTDB taxonomy): domain Bacteria; phylum Bacteroidota; class Bacteroidia; order Bacteroidales; family UBA7960; genus JAWOCF01. Next base: position 19,365 of record JAWOCF010000021.1, read on the forward strand.
CATTGAAACTTATTCCACAGGTGAGTCATGCCTGGCCAGCCTGGATCATCAACCTGATTTAATCATCCTTGACTACATCCTTGACAATGTTGATAAAAATGCCATGAATGGCATTCAAACGCTTGATAAAATAAAAGCCTGTAATCCTGAAATCCCTGTCATCATTTTGTCAGCCCAGGACAAGATTGAAGTAGCTATCGACTGCATGCACCACAAAGCTACCGACTATGTGGTGAAAAGCGAAACGGCGTTCCTTCGGTTACAGAAGATTATCAGTAATGTTTTGCAGCACCAGAAAGTGAAGAATGAATTAAACTGGTATATGAAGAGGATGTAATCCTGTTTCCCCATCAAACCTCCTGGATCAAAAACCTACCCTCCGGTACCCTTTCTCCCTTCCTGCTCTTCTTTCCAGGCCTTGCCTGCTGATCTTTGAATGGGTCCATTCTTTTCAAAGATCATTTCCGGCCACTGAGCAAAAGTACCTGCTGATCACCTCCAGGCAGGTAACGGCTCATGATCCTGTTTTTATAATACTGTGAATGATGCAACAATTATAATCTGTTGTATAACACTTAAACCTGAATAACTCACCTTCTTTGCAAAATGATTCAGAATAGGCAAATGGCACCTTTCTGGTCTATCACAACTAAACTATTCAGGCATGAAAAGCACAACTATTCTAAACACTATGAAAACCACCCCCCCCGTGAAAAGAAAATTTTCAGGGGTTTTTACCTCCTTCTGGGTCATTGCCCTGCTGGCTGTATTTATGATTCAATGTAAAAAAGATACATATGAAGATGAAACCTTTGGGGTTTGCCCCGAAGTGGTCTCAACAAACCCGGCCAATGGAAATACTGATGTTATCAATAACACCTTGATTTCTGTTACTTTCAATGAGAAGATGGATCCGGCCACGCTGAATGCTTCAACGTTCACCGTTGAGCATGCTGTTGCAAAGAGCGAAGCAGTGAATGTGAGCGGAACATTTTCTTATAGCGAAAACACCTCTACATTCACCCCTGCCTCAGCACTGATTGAAAACACCACCTATACCGGAACCATTACAACCGGAGCCAAAGATGTGGCCGGGTATTCACTGGCTGAAAATTATGTGTGGAGCTTTACCACCGGCACTTTACCTGATGAGAATCTGCCCACCGTAATCTCTACCGATCCTGTTGATCTTGCAGCCAATATTGCATTGAACAAAACCATTAGTGCATTATTCAGTGAATCAATGGATCAGGCCAGCGTGAATGAATCAACATTTACCCTGTTCCAGGACACTATCAATATTGAAGGGGTTGTGAGTTACAGTGAACTCTCGGCTGTTTTCAATCCCAATGACGATCTGTTGACTGGCACCGAATATACTGCAACAATAACCAACGCGGTTACGGATATTGCCGGCAATCCAATGGAACTGGATTATACCTGGACCTTCACCACCGAGAGTGAAAAGATTTTACCTACTGTTGTCCTGACAGATCCCATTGACGCGGCTATTGATGTTTTAATCAATCAAACCATCACGGCTGAATTCAGTGAAGACCTTGATCCTTTATCAGTAACTGCAACCTCCTTCACCTTAATGCAAGGAACTTCAAGTGTTGCTGGAGCTATAAGCTATGCAGGGGTTACAGCAACGTTTGATCCTACTGCCGACCTTCTGCCTGCCACCGAATATACTGCTATTCTTTCTACCGACATCACAGACTTAGCAGGCAATGCGATGGAAAATCAATATTCGTGGACCTTCACCACCGAAAGTGAAAAGGTTTTCCCCACGGTAATCCTCACTGATCCTTTAGATGTGGCGATTGATGTTTTAGTGAATCAAACCATCACGGCTGAGTTCAGTGAAACCCTTGATCCTTTATCGGTATCCGCAACCTCTTTTACCTTAATGCAAGGAACTGCAAATGTTGACGGAGCGGTTAGCTATGCAGGTGTTACGGCATCTTTTGATCCCAATGCCGACCTTTTAGCCGGCACTGAATATACTGCAACCCTTACCACAGAAATCACAAGCCTGGCAGGTAATGCCATGGAGAACGAATACTCCTGGAGCTTTACAACTGTAAGCGAAAAGATCGCTCCCCTTGTAATCCTGACGGATCCTTTGGATCTGGCTACCGGCGTTTCCTTAAGCAAAATAATCACTGCTGATTTCAGTGAAAACCTTGATCCCTTTACTGTAAACAGCAATTCGTTTATCGTAATGCAGGGAACAGTAGGTGTTGCGGGAACCATCAGCTACACAGGTGTTACAGCAACTTTCACTCCTGATGCTGGTCTTTTATCGGGCGTTGAATATACTGCAACCTTTACCACAGATATTCAGGACCTGGCAGGCAATGCTTTGGAAAATGAATATTCATGGACATTCACTACCGGTGGCCAATTGGGCATTGATCTCAGGTCGGCAGGTGCATTTGCAATCCTTGCCGGTTCAGGAGTAACAAATACTGGAAACACCATCATTACCGGTGATATGGGAACTGACCCAACTGGTACGGTAGAT
>JAWOCF010000030.1:0-20585 GCA_046483935.1 Bacteroidales bacterium
CCCCCTCTCCAAGTCTCCAAGTCTCCCCCTCTCCAGGTCTCCCCCTCTCCAGGTCTCCACTTCTATAGATCCAGCAATACCGACCCCGGTTCTTTGCCATGCAAGGCCATCTGCAGCGGGTTTTCCAGCAGTTCTTTTATTTTCACCAGAAATCCTACCGACTCCCTGCCATCGATCACACGGTGGTCGTATGAGAGGGCCACGTACATCATGGGCCTGATTTCCACCTTCCCATTAATGGCCACCGGGCGTTCTATGATGTTGTGCATTCCCAGGATGGCGCTTTGCGGCGGGTTCAGGATCGGGGTGGAAAGCATTGAGCCAAACACCCCGCCATTGGTGATCGAAAAGGTGCCTCCGGTGAGGTCTTCTATGCTGATGCGGTTGTCGCGGGCTTTTTGTGCCAGGGCTGCAATTTGTTGTTCCAGTTCGGGAACCGACATAGATTCTGCGTTGCGGATCACGGGAACCATCAAACCTTTGGTGGTGCTTACCGCAATGCCTAAATCGGTGTAGGCAGGAATCACGATGTTTTCTTCATCAATATAACCGTTGACAGTCGGGAACAAAAGGATACTTTCGGTGACCGCTTTGGCGAAGAAAGACATGAATCCGAGCTTGATGCCCCATTTCTCCTGAAAAGCGGGCTGGTGTTTCTTTCGCAGGGCCATGATGGCCGACATGTCTACCTCGTTGAAGGTGGTGAGCATGGCGGTTTGATTTTTAACAGCCACCAGGCGTTCGGCCACTTTACGGCGCAGGGTCGACATTTTGCGGCGTTCCTCCCCGCGGGAGCCTTTGGGCGCCGCAGGTTGCTGCTGTTGCGGTCCCCTGGCAGGCGCCTGCCCTAAGGACCTGCCCGAAAGGGCTGCCAGGATATCTTTTTTGGTAATGCGTTTGTTCCCGGGGTTGATCTTCAGCTCTTCTTCTGTGATCTGCATCTCATCCAGCAGCTTTTGGGCCTGCGGAGAGAAGACAATGTCGTGGCTGGCAGGTTGCTGCTGGTTGTCCTCAGCAGGGGCAGGCCCAGCAGGTTCCTGCATCTGCGGGGAGGGTTCTTCAGCAGGTGCTTCGCCAGCGGCCTCGCCGGGTGCGGCCTTTCCGGTGCTGGCAGGGGCTGCAGCCTCTGTATCTATCTTGCCGATCACGGCACCGGGTGCCACGGTGCTTCCTTCGTCAGTCAGGATCTCAATCTTACCTGCCTGATCGGCATTGATTACCAGGGTGGCCTTGTCAGAATCTATCTCGGCAATTTCCTGGTCCTTCTCCACGTAGCTGCCATTGTCAACCATCCAGCGTGCCAGTTCTACCTGGGTGATGGATTCTCCGGCTGCGGGGACTTTTATTTCAATCATGATGGATCTGTTTTTATTGTCTTTGCGGGTTATATAACAATGTTTTTTATACCTTCAGTTTCCGGCCCGATTCAATCAGCTGGCTGATGCACAGCTGCTGGCATTCCTTGCAAACGTCTTCACAATCACATTCTTCAAAAGATTTTTCAATAATCTTTTTCTGCTGCATCTGGTGAAACTGGCTGGAGCCACTGGCCGGACTGGCACTGGGCGGACGGGCTATCACACTTAGGTTGATAAAAGGCACATTGAGTTTCAGGAAGGCCCATGCCCCCATGTTCTGAGGCTCTTCCTGCACCCATAGCCAGCGGCGGGCTTTATTATATTTCTGGTGAAGGGCTTTGAGCTGTTCAGCAGGGATGGGATAGATTTGTTCCAGGCGGATGACCGCTGTATCTTCGAATCCCTTCTTTTGCTTTTCTTCCAGCAGTTCATAATATATTTTTCCACTGCACAGCAACACCCTGTCGGTCTTTTCGGGGTCAGCACCCTGATCGTCAATCACTTCATGAAAGCTGCCTTGCGAAAGCTCCTGCAGGGAAGAGACACATCGGGGATGACGCAGCAGGCTCTTGGGTGTGAAGATGACCAGGGGCTTGCGCTGTGTACTTCTTATCTGACGGCGCAGCAGGTGAAAGAAGTTGGCTGGCGTGGTGCAGTTGGCTACCTGTATGTTGTTGTCGGCACATGCATTCAGAAATCTTTCAATGCGGGCGCTGGAATGTTCAGGTCCTTGACCCTCAAAACCATGTGGCAGCAGCATCACCAGGCCGTTCATCACTTTCCACTTCTCTTCAGCGCTGGTGATGAACTGGTCAATGATTACCTGTGCCCCGTTGAGAAAGTCTCCAAACTGTGCTTCCCAGATCACCAGATGATTGGGGCTGCCCAGGGCATAGCCATATTCAAAACCCAGTACGCCCACTTCCGAGAGCAGGGAGTTATAGATCATGAAGGGAGCCTGATGGTTGCCAATGTTATTCAGGGGAACATATTCATCTTTCGAATCCTCAATCTGCAGCACTGCATGGCGGTGGCTAAAGGTGCCTCTTTCCACATCCTGCCCTGAGATCCTTACCGGGGTGCCTTCATCCAACAATGTGGCATAGGCAAGTGTTTCGCCCATGGCCCAGTCTACCTGTTGCTGTTCTTTTATCATCTTCCAGCGCTCCTGAAACAGGCGCCTGCTCTTGCGAAAGAAATTGATGCCCTCAGGCAGGCGGGTCACTTTTTCAGCGAGATCCATGATGCTTTCGGGGCTCACCCGGGTGTCAACGGTGGGCAGGTTGTTGGTGGTTCTGTTCTGGTAAAAATCCTTCCAGGTGTTCTCCAGAAAGGGATCAATAGAGCCTTTGGTAATCTGCCTGGCTTTTTCAAGTTCCTTGGCCAGGAGTTCTTCAAATTCGGTTTGCATCCTGTTGGCGGTATCCTTCTGAATCACACCCAGGGTCAACAGTTTTTCAGTGTAGATGGCTGCAGGGTCAGGATGTTTTTCGATGATCTTGTAAAGGGTAGGCTGTGTAAAGCGTGGCTCGTCCCCTTCATTGTGCCCATACTTGCGGTACGACAACAGGTCGATAAACACATCGCGTTGAAACTTCTGGCGGAACTCCATGGCCAGTTGCATGGTATATACAATGGCTTCCACATCATCGCCATTGACATGGAAAATGGGCGACTGGATGGTTTTGGCTACATCTGTGCAATAGGTGCTGGAGCGGGCATCCAGGTAGTTGGTGGTAAAGCCCAGCTGGTTGTTGATCACCAGATGGATGGTACCTCCTGTTTTATAGGCATCCAATTGCGACATCTGCAATATTTCGTATACCACACCCTGTCCGGCGATGCTGGCATCTCCGTGAATCATGACAGGAGCCAGCTTCCTGTAATCACTCTGAAATTTGTTTTCTGCCTTGGCACGTGCCAGCCCGATAACCACTGGATCAACGGCTTCCAGGTGGCTGGGATTGGGCGAGATGCTCAGGTTCACAGCCTTTCCATTGCGGGTGGTGGTTTCCAGGGTGCATCCAAGGTGGTACTTTACATCTCCTAAAAGGGTTTCATCCTCATATTGGTTGCCTTCAAACTCATTAAATATTTTATGGAACGGCTTTTTCAGGGTGTTGCCCAGCACGTTCAGCCGGCCGCGATGTGCCATGCCGATCACATATTCCTGCACTCCCATCGAGGCTCCTTTTTCTATCAGGGCATCCAGGGCCGGGATGAGGGTCTCGCAACCTTCCAGCGAGAAGCGTTTCTGCCCCGGGAAGCGCTTCCTGACGAATTGCTCGAAGCCTACGGCATGAACCAGCTTATTGAGGATTTGCAGGCGGGTCTCAGCATCAAAGTCGGGTTGGTTTTTCCGGGATTCCATCCGTGCCTTCAGCCAGCCAACAATTTTTGGATCCCTGATATACATGTATTCCACTCCGATGGTGCGGCGGTAGGTCTCCTGCAGGTGGTTCACAATTTGCTGCAAAGTGGCCTCTCCGATGCATATCTCTTCGCCGGCCTGGAAGGTTTTTGACAGGTCATCGGCGCTAAGCCCGAAGTTCTCAATATCCAGGGTGGGGCTGTATTGCCTGCGGGTGCGCACCGGATTGGTCAGAGTAAACAGGTGGCCCCGCTCGCGATAGGCGTTGATCAGGTTTATGACTTTAAATTCGCTGCTGTATCCTTCTGTTTTTTCCGTGGAGGCCATGCCTGATTGTGGATACTGCTGGCGGGCAAATTCAAAACCTTCAAAGAATCTTTTCCATTCAGGGCCGGGTTTATCGGGATTTTGCAGATATTCCTGGTATAGGCTTTCCAGGGTGCTGGGGTCTATATTTCCTAAGAAGGTATTTTTCTCCATTGGTGGGTATTTAATTCGTCTTACTTTGCCTCTGGCAGGTGTCGTCCGAAAGTCTGTATGTCTTGTTTTTGGTGCAAGTGCTTAAGCAAAGTTAATATAAAAAATTCCTTTAATTTTGGCTCATCTTCATTAAAAAATCTTAATTGCAATTTCATTTGATAAGCTATTCTGGATTTTTATTTGGTTGGATACACTTTATCATAGAGAAAAAGATTAATTTGCAGCAATATTTGTGTGCAGGTATAGGATCGCAGTGGCTTGATAATCCGCACGATACCCTGACGGGGAAAGCGGGATTACGCCCTGGTGGCAAATAGCTGGCGGCACTAGGTTTGCCACCCGTAGAAAACTACCAGGTCTTTTGTGTAAACTACCTTAAAAGATTGCCGTGTTATTACGCTTTTATCCATATACTAATTCTTGTACTTTTGAATGCTGTGAAATATTATTCAACAAAAAATATATTAAAAAGTTTTTTCAGGCAGAGCGTGCCTTCGCCTGAAGATGCTTACTGACCAGGCCTATTATGGGAAATCGTCACCGGTTTGTGTTGCTGTTGCTGATTATGGGATTGCTCCTTAGTGTGGGAGGATCACAACAAGCTGTTGCGCAAACCGATACCGAGTTCTGGTTTGTGGCCCCTACAGTGACCAAGGATCATGGGTGGCCAGGTCGAAAGTTTTCCCTACGCTTCGCCAGCATGAGCCTGCAGACAGATATTATTGTCAGTATGCCGGATAATCCTGCCTTTGCTCCCATTACCATTACGCTGGATCCTAATTCTGCCGAGTCCATCGACCTTACTGATTTCATTGAAGACATCTGGAATTTCCCGGTCGACCAGGTCAATAACCGTGGCATCCTGATTACTTCCACCAATCTGATCACCTGCTATTATGAAATTGGTACTTACTGGAATACTGATATTTTTTCATTGAAAGGCCGTAATGCCCTTGGTACAGATTTTTATGTTCCCTTCCAGAATCATTTTGCTAATGGGAATTATGTTGATCAACCTTATTCTAAAATAGATATAGTTGCAACTCAAAATAACACCAGTGTAACTTTTACCCCATCTAGGTTTGCCCATCCCGACAAACCTCAGGGATTACCCTTTACTATCGTCCTGAACAAGGGCCAGACCTATAGCCTGGCACCTGGTGATATTCTTAGTGGTCCTTATCCCAGAGAAGGGCAATTACCCGAAAACAGGCTGGCGGGCACTCGTGTCCAGGCCGATAAACCCATTGCGATTACCTCTAGCGATGATTCTGTTGATGCTGGTCCTTACGACACCTGTAGGGATATTATCGGAGATCAGATTGTTCCTGTCAGCGTGATAGGGACTGAATATATCGCTATGCGAGGTAGGATTGATCAAGGGAGGGATAATAACACCCCTGAACTTTTTTACGTAACAGCTACCCAAAACAATACAGTTGTTTTTATTGACGGGGTGCAGGAAACAGTGATCGGGGAGGGGCAAACCTTCAGCTACGAGATAAATAAGCAAACACATCACATACAAACATCCTCTCCTTCGTATGTATTTCATGTGGCTGGTTTTGGTTGTGAAATGGGGGGTGCCATCCTCCCCCCTGTAAATGTTTGTACTGGTTCCACCCAGGTTTCTTTTACCCGTTCGAAAGGGGAGGAATTCTTCCTGAATATTCTTGTTCGCAAAGGGGCTGAGGATGGATTTGTTCTGAATGGTGATATAACCGCAGTACCTGCCGCAGCCTTTCAGGCTGTGGAAGGTACTGATACCTGGCTGGCAGCTGAATTAAGTTTTAATGAAAGTGAGATTCCTGTGGCACAGGCCAGCCTGATAGAAAATACCAAAGATGTCTTTCACTTGGGGATCATCAATGGCGGTAATTGGACGGGTACCATGTACGGGTATTTTTCCGACTTCAATCCCCATCAGGTCAAGGCAGCGATTGTAGAGTCAGGTACTGATTTTGAAGCTTTCTGCTACGGGCAGCCCATACAGTTGGTGGCTCATGGGGGAGTGAATCATGCATGGACCCCTGCCGACTATCTGGATGATCCTTTCAGCCGAACCCCCATTGCGCTTCCCGACAAAAGTATGCAGTACGTGGTGACATCCAGGGGAGCCTGCGGCATGACTGAGTCGGCCAGTGTCACCATTCAGGTAGCTGAGCCCCTTCATGCCATGTTTTCGGTAGAAGAGGCTGTAGGCTGTTCCCCTTTCGAAGTCACTATTACTGATGAATCTTTTGGAGTGGAGTTTTATTCCTGGGATTTCGATAATAACGAAGAACCCTTAAGTACCGATGCCGGGCAGTTTACCCATACTTATGTGAATAATACAGACCAGGTGCAGACCTATGTCATCACTCTGGAGGGCAGAAACAACATTTATTGCGTAGATGAAGTATCTACCACTATCACGGTGTATCCGGAGGTAAAAACCGATGCTACCGCCGATGTGCTGGAAGGATGTGCCCCACTGACAGTTTCTTTTTCAGGAAACAGCCAGCATGCCACCCGTTTGGACTGGGACTTCGGGGATGAGGGTTCTTCTCCGGAGGAGGATACTGTTCATACTTTCCATAACTATACCAGCAATGATATCATTTACGAGGTGGTGTTTACTGCCGAAAATGAATGGGGATGTGCCGTGTCGGATACCCTAGAGGTTACTGTAAAACCCTTTATACAGGCAGGTTTTGAATTTGATCCTGCTGCGCATTGCAATCCCCACGAGCTGCAGATATTTAACACTGCTGTGGGAGCAGGTACCTATGACTGGGATTTTGATGATGACAAAGATGTTCAGCATTTTGATGATGAGTCTTTTTCTTATCCTTTTGAGAATCCTTCTGCTGAATCCTGGACATTCGACATCACACAAACAGTGACCAATGCTTCAGGATGTATTGATACCCTCACACAGCCCTTTGAGGTATATCCTTTTCTAGAGGCAAAATTTGAACCCTCGGCAACTGAAGATTGCAGCCCCCTGGACGTTGACTTCAAGAACCTGTCGGAAGGGGCTGAATCGTACAGCTGGAACTTCGGCTTGAACCAGGGGAGCTCCTCAGAGCATTCCCCTGCCATGACTTTTGTGAATACTACTGCTGAGCCACAGGTTCATGAGGTGGTGCTGGAGGTTACTTCTGCCGAGGGTTGCACCGATGAGTATATCCAGCAAATTACCGTGAATCCTGAACTGAAGGCTGACTTCTCGTTCGAGAACCGGGATGCCTGCCTGCCCCGGGATTTTGTCTTTAAGGATCTTTCCACCGGTGCAGGCACCCTTACATGGGACTTTGGGGATGGTAGCCCACTGCAGCAAGGGGCCCCCGGAGAGATCACTCATACTTTTCCCCCTTCTGTTGATGGTCCGGTAACCTATCAGGTGAGCCTGACCGCTGAAAATGATTACGGCTGCATAGTCAAAAAGGTGCGGGAAGTAACAGTTTATCCCGATATTGAAGCATTGGCATCAATGGATACCTCAGGATGTCATCCACTGGAAGTGGCTTTTACCAACCAGTCGAAAGGGGCAGTCAAATACCTCTGGACTTTTGGAGACGGAAGTACCGCATCGGAAGAGAACCCGGTGCATACCTTTGTGAATACCAGCCACCTTGACGATGAAGTATATATGGTGACTCTGATAGCCGAATCACCTTCCGGCTGCTTGAGTGAAAAACAGTTTCCCATTACCGTACATGCAAAACCCAAAGCTGCTTTTGAGATGCCGGCAGATGCAGGATGTGCCCCTTTTGAAGCCAGCCTGATCAACGCTTCAGAGGGACAGGTGCAAAGCCTCTGGGATCCGGGCGATGGATCCGCTGAAAGCAACACGCCTGACCTGAACCATGAATACCTGAACCAGGAGGCAGGTGTGATGGAGTACCGTCCTGTTCTTTATGTGACCACTGAAAACGGATGTGCCGACACCATCAGTCAAACAGTTACTGTATATCCCTTTGTGAGGGCACAGGTGAGCCTTTCGGTCACAGAAGGTTGTCATCCACTGGCAGTGGAGATTACCAATGAAACCACGGGGGCTGATGCCACCCTTCCTTATAAATGGATTTATGGCGATGGGGAAACCTCGGTGGTGGAAACCGAAACCCATGGGCATGAATTTACCAACCCCGGCCATGAGGTTACAGAAAACTATATCCTTCAGCTAACGGCTTATTCTTCCTATGGCTGTGAGGACTACGTGCAGGTGGATGTGGCAGTACATCCCCGACCCGAAGCGCTGTTCACGAGCCCCGCAGAGCCTTCCTGCAGCCCTTTTGAGGTGGCCTTCGACGACCAATCACTGGGAACCTCGTTAAGCTACTCCTGGGATTTCGGCGACGACTCTCAATCGCTGGAGCAGGGTAGTACCAGTCATGAATTCATTCAACCTCCTGATGCTGGCCTGGGCTGGTTTACCACTTCCCTGCGGGTGGAGAATGAGTTTGGTTGTGAAGATACGCATACCCGTGAGGTCGGTGTTTATCCCCTGGTCACTGCTGATTTCACTGAACAGCAAGGTTGTCATCCGCTGACTGCACAGCTGGATAATCTCTCGCAAGGAGCAGTAGAATTCAGTTGGGACTTTGCTGACGGGAACCGTTCCCCGGCAACAACTCCCGAACATACCTTCCGCAACAGTTCGGCAGATCAGGCTGAAGTTTACCAGGTGAGCCTGACGGCAATGAATGAGTTTGAATGCGCTGCTGAAGCGGTCCGCGAAATTACTGTCTATCCCATGCCGCAAGCAGAGTTCAGTATGAGTGATTTACAGGGGTGTTCGCCTCTTGATGTTACTGTTTTTAATCTCTCAGAAGGGGCAGAAACCAGTCGCTGGATCATCGGGACGGAAGAATTTGAAAACGGGCAAAATGAATTCAACCATGTGTTTGAAAACCTGGATGAAATGCCCGTAGACATCACGATGACCCTGGAAGCCAGCAACCAGTGGCAATGTAAAAAGACCTTCAGCCAGTCAGTAGAAGTATATCCTGAGGTGACTGCCAGATTTTCAAGCGATCAGCAAATGGAAGGATGCACCCCTCTGGAGTTGCCTTTCATCAATGAATCAATCAGGGCCGATCAGTACGAATGGACCTTTGACGATGGCACCCGGTCAACAGAAAAGAATCCCGCACACCTGTTCTTTTCCTACGAACAACAAAGCAGGGATTATGAGGTGAGCCTGAAAGCAACCTCTTCATTCGGGTGCAGTGATGAGTTTGCCCTTCCCGTAAGGGTGCATCCCCGTCCGGTTGCCGACTTCTCACCTTCGCCGGTGGTGCAGACCTATCCTTCCGCGACCATTGAGATCACCAATCTCTCTATGCCCGGGCAATGGCAGTATATCTGGGATATGGGTGATGACAATACCCTGGTGCAGGATGAGAATCCGGGTGCTTTTTCTCATACTTACCTCTGGGATGATGATAATTTTGCTGCCAGACAATATACCATTGGCCTTACAGTAGAAAATCCATGGTGCCGCGATACCACCACCCGCGAAGTGGTGATAATGGCTCCCGAACCCGTGCCGGCTCTGGCTGCTCCCGAAAGAGGATGTTCTCCTTTTGAGGTTCAGTTTGAAAACCTGAGCCAATACGGCCTTTCTTTCCTGTGGGATTTTGGGGATGGTTCTGAGTCTTCAGAGAAAAGTCCACGGCATACCTTTACCCAGCCGGGGCATTACAGGGTGAAACTCCTGGTGAATGGGCACACGGATGCGCAATCAGTCTTTCACGACATTACGGTACATCAGCTTCCCGTAGCAGATTTCAGGGTGATGGATGCCCCGCCCAATGCCTCACATATCTCCATCCAGACAGTCAACCTTTCCTCCCTGGCCAACACATCACACTGGGAATTCGGGGATGGAAACGTGTCTTTTGAACATTCACCCTCTCATTTATACAGGAATGCAGGAACCTATGACATCACGCTGACCGTTGGTACGGATACCGATCCGGTATGTTATGATACTCTGGTGAAATCTGCCGAAATAGATGATCCCTGTGCCATTCATTTTCCCAATGCCTTTGTACCTGCCACTACCGGCCCCGGCGACGGGCATTATGTAACGGGGGATCCTCTGAATCAGGTGTTTTATCCGGTATTTAAAGGAATTGAGGAATACAAGCTGGAGATTTATAACCGTTGGGGAGAGTTGATATTCCGTTCTGAGGAGCTGGAAAAGGGATGGGATGGTTATTATCAGGGCAACCTTTCAAAGATGGATGTTTATGTCTGGAAGTTATGGGCCCGCTGTTTCAATGGGGAAGAAATACGCCAGGCTGGTGATGTAACGCTTTACCGTTAAGATGATCAACAAAGGAAGGAAATTGAATATGCAAGTCAGTACAACACATCAACGATCACTCTTCAGCGGGCTGCTATTGCTTGCCTGGATGGTGCTGGCTCAGGGGGGAGCTGCTGTGCAGGCGCAGGATCCGCAGTTCACTCAATTTTATGCGGCCCCCTTATACCTGGCGCCTTCTTTTGCCGGTGGTACCGATGGCAGCCGGGCTGTAATGAATTACCGCAACCAGTGGCCCCAGATACCTGGTGCCTTTGTCACTTATTCTTTCTCCCTGGATCATTATTTCCATAACTACAACAGTGGGGTAGGGGTTCTGTTTTCGCGCGATCAGGCGGGTGCCGGTAATCTTGCTGCCACAAATGCAGGGATTCAGTACTCCTACAACTTTAAGCTGGATCATCTCTGGACCCTGCGCCCGGGCGTGCATTTCCTCTATTCACAAAGAACCGTTGATTTCTACCGTCACGTCTTTGGTGATCAGCTGAATCTTGATGGCAACCACAACCCCGCCAGTATAATGCCTCCCCCGATCGATAACGTGGGCTATTTTGATGCTTCTTCTTCGGTTATGGCATACACCCCCAACCTGTGGGTGGGGCTCAATGTAGACCACCTGATGCGTCCTGACCAGTCGATGACAAACGAGCAGGCACGTATTCCAATGCGATTTTCGCTCTTCGGAGGATACCGGTTTGACTATGGCGGCAGCTTTTTCGGGAACCGCAGTGAGAGCATCTCGGTGGCGGTATTGTTCAAGAAACAGGAAAAGTTCAACCAGCTTGATGCCGGGGTTTACTGGTCGAAGGATCCTATTTCCCTGGGGCTGCTCTACCGTGGCATTCCGGTGTTCAACAATCATGTGCACGGGCTTCATAATAATGATGCGGTGGCAGTCATGGCCGGCTTGCGGTACGAGAACCTGCGTATCGGCTACAGCTACGACATGACCATTTCGCGGTTGATTACCTCTACCGGGGGCTCGCATGAGGTCTCACTGATTTATCACTTTAACCAGGGCCCCCCAAACAAACGTGCCGGCAAGATGCCTTGTCCCGATTGATGATGATGCAGCGGCCGGTCAGCTAACTTTTATTTTTAAGCAGCCATTGCTGAAGCACAATCAGTAACCATACCCGCTGATACAGGTATTGCTTTTTGTGGTGGTAAAAATTATGGAGCAGTCTCTTTACCTGATCCGGTTGCAGGATTCCTGTTTTCAGGATGGCTTCTTCAGAAAGATATTCGTCAGCCAAAAACTTGAGCTCCTTGTAAAGCCATTGTTGCAGAGGGATGGAAAACCCCTTCTTAGGACGTTCAAAAAGCCTTTGTGGTATATACTTCTTCAGCAATTCCTTTAGCAGCCATTTGGTGGTTCCCTGGTGATCTTTCAGAGAAGGATGTAGATTCAGGGCAAACTCTGCCAGGCGGTAATCAAGCAGTGGCACCCTGGTTTCCAGGCTGGCTGCCATGGTGGCCCGGTCTATCTTGACCAACAGATCGTCGGGCAGGTAATAATGCAGATCAAAAAGGGCCTGCTGTTCCTCGGGGGCCAACTCGCGGGCCAGCCCTGCATATTCTTCTTCCATGGTGAAGTTCGCGGGCTCATTCAGCAGAATCTCGCGTATCTCGGTCCTGGTAAAGCAATACTGCTCCTGGCTGAAGATATGACTTTTCATGGTGGCTGAGCTTTCGTATCTGAACAGGGACGAGGCCCGCTGCATGCGCTGGTTGCCCCTCAGCAACAGCTGTGAGGTAAGATTACGCACCCATGAAGCACCCAAGCGATCCAGGCGCTGTGCCCACCGGTAGGCCCCATATCCCAGAAAGAGCTCGTCACCCCCATCTCCCGACAGGGTCATGGTAACATGCCTGCGGGCAAAATGAGCGATCAGCAGGGAAGGGATGCCCGACGAATCGGCATACGGCTCATCATAGGTTTCAAAAAATACCGGCAGCCAGTCCAGGATTTCCTTTTCCGTCAGCAGAAGTTCATGGTGACGGGTGCCCAGATGATCGGCAATCTGCTTTGCAAAATGTGCTTCATTGGACGCTGATCCCGGGAATCCTACCGTGAAGGTATTGAGGGTGGTTTGGTTGACCTTCTGTGCAACGGCGGTCACCAGGCTGGAGTCAATGCCCCCGCTCAGGAAGGTGCCGTAAGGAACGTCAGCGATCAGCCGGTGGCTTACCGAATCTTCCAGCAGCTGCTCCAGCCTCTCCAGGGCTTCATGCTTGTCGGATATTACCTCTGCAGTAATGGCAGCAGCGGGCGACCACCACTGCTGAATATTCATGCCCTGAGAATCGACCCGGGCATAACTACCTGCCGGAAACTTACGAATCTGCCGGTAAATGGTGTAGGGGGCAGGGATGTATCCCAGGTGCAGAAACCGGCTGATGGCTTCCTGATCAATGGTTAATGAATGAGGCAAGTTGCCGGGTGCTGTCAATGCCTTCAACTCCGAAGCAAAAGCAATGCCTTGCTGATCCTGGTAATAGAACAGGGGTTTGATGCCCATCCGGTCTCTGATGAGGTACATGGCCTGGGCGTGAAGGTCGTAAATGGCCATGGCAAACATGCCATTGAGGTGGTCCAGAAATGCTGTACCCCACATGGCAAATGCCTGCAGCACAATCTCAGTATCCGAATCTGTGCGGGGAAGAAACAGGGGGTCTTCCGACTGGATCTTTTTTAACAGCTCCCGGAAGTTGTACACCTCGCCATTATAAGCCATCATGTAGCGGCCACAATGCGATTGCATGGGTTGGTTGGCAATATCGCGCAGGTCGATGATGCTCAGGCGGCAGTGGGCCAGGCCGGCAGGGCCATCCGTGAAAATGGCTGAGGCATCCGGGCCCCGGTGACGCAGCAGGCTATTCATTTTGTTTAACAGGCGGGTGTCAAAAGCCCCGCTCAGATCATAATAACCGCTGATTCCACACATCATTGCAATTTTCCCAAACCTACAGTTATTTTTTCACTTGACAAAAACACTTTTTTAAATAACCTTGTTGTACTTGTTGAAATGAAGCGCAATGCCCTGCACCAGAGGCCGCAGGAGTTGTCACCGTTTCGTTGATGATTGGGCCAAAGTAATGTGTAACTTTGAGGAAAGTCAGAAAGAATCAGGAAATGAATCAGTCTTTATTGGCAGGTGCAGTTTTTTTTCTGGTTTTCATAATCATGATTATATTTGATCCGGATTTGATACCCTCATCATTTGATGGTGATATGATAAATTCTGTATCAATCAGCGATTTTTTCGATTCATAGAATATAAGCCTACGGTGCATTATGGCCAAAAAGACAAAAACAAATAATGATTCACTCCTGGAAAAAGCCTGGGGCAGGTTTTCCAAAAAGGATTTTGATGCTGCCCTGGAGCTCTTTGAGCAGATCCTTGAACAAGATCAGAAGAGTGTTGCCGCTCTTTTTGGTAAGGCATCTGTATTGCTGAGAACAGAAGACGTTGAAGGGGCCCTCAATGAGCTGAATGCCTTGATCAAGGCTGATGATAAATACTCACGTGCCTACCATGTGCGTGCATTGGCCTATGGGGAAGAACAAAACTATGAGGAGGCACTCACAGACCTGCAAAAAGCCACCAGGCTGGATCCTGAAAATGTTGAGGTCTGGTCGGATATGGGAGGAACCTTCCTTGTCATGGAGAAGTATGATCAGGCCGCTGAATGTTTTGAGCAGTGTGTCAAGCTTGACAGTAAGTGCCCTTTAGGATGGTACGGTAAAGGATTAGTGGCTTTGATGAAAGAAGATTATGATCAGGCAGTGGAATCTCTGAATGCTGCCATCAAGCTGGATGCAAAGTACCTGGCGGCTCTTCTGGCCCGCGCGGAAGCCCTTTTTGAGCTTGGCAAGAAGGATCAGGCCCTGAAAGATATTAAAAAAGCCCTCGAAATTCAGCCTGATATCCTTTCAGACCCCAGCGGGGGTGATGAGGGTCATAGGGATGAAGGTCAATACGATTCAGATGAAAGTGCTTCGGATGACGATGACACAGACCTCGAGGATTTTTAATCCTTTTTTCACTCTCAAACCTGCTTGTTTCCTGCATTTTTACTTAATTTAGGGGCTCGATTCTAACCCTTAAATAAGCATTGATGAAAAATACTTTTATGACTTTCCTGGTCCTGTTTGTGCTATTGGCACAAGGAGCTACCGGCCAGGAAAAAAAGAGGCTGTCACATGAGGATTATGCCGGATGGAAAACCCTTACCGGACAGCAAATATCTCCTGACGGAGAATGGATCATCTACCAGATCAATCCACAGGATGGTGATGGCGAACTGGTGATCCTGAACCTGAAAACCAATAAGCAATATCAGATTCCCAGGGGATCGGATGCTTCCTTCTCTCCTGGTGGTAACTATGTTATCAGCCACATCAAGCCTCAGAAGAATGTAGTACGGCAAGCCAGAGTTGACAAGAAAAAGCCTAAAGAGATGCCCTCTGATTCTCTGGCGATCTTTACGCTTGCCGATGCCAAACTGACGAAATTACCCGGCCTGGCCTCTTACAAAATGCCCGAGGAGCCCTCAGACTGGTTCGTGTACGAGGTTGATTTTGCAAAAATAGAACAACCCGAACCTGAAAAGAAGCCTGAAGGTGAAGATCAGGAGCAGGATGATGATTCTGAAAAGGAAGAATCAGGCCCCGATCACAAAGCCATTTTTATCCATAATCCGGTTAGCGGCCATCTGACTCAAATTGACGAGATCTCAGAGTATCTGATTACTCCTTTGGGCACCATGGTTGCTGCTGTGGCAGAGGTAAAAGAAAATGACTCATTAAGCCTGCAGCAGGTGCAGGTGTTTAATACCGACAACCTGGAGTTGCAAGTGGCCGACAGCCGCGAAGGCGCCATTAAAAGCCTGAATGCTGATCGCGAAGGCGCCCAACTGGCCTGGATGCATTCGGCCGATACCACTAAAACCAAAGTGTTTGATCTTTACCTGTGGGAAGCACGTCGTGGCCGCCTGGCAAAAGTGGTTGATCAGCACACTCCAGGGATGCCTGAAGACTTCTCTGTGAGCGAAAACCGTTCACCCTATTTTTCCCATGACGGAGAAAGGCTGTTTCTGGGAACCGCTCCCACACCTCAAGCCCTGCCCGAAGACACCCTGCTGGATAGCGAAAAATATAGCGTAGACATCTGGCATTGGCAGGATGAGATGATCCAGCCCCAGCAGCAAGTGCGCAAGCGCCGTGATGCCATGCAAAACTTCCTGGCAGTATATCACATCAGGAAATCAAACCTGGTGCAGCTGGCTGATGAGGTGTTAACCAGTATTTCCCTGGGACCTGAAAATAACCTCACGATGGCCCTGGGCACCTCTTCCACTCCATACCTGCTGGAGTCAACCTGGACAGGTTCCGCTGCACGCGATCTTTATGTGGTTGATCTTTCCGATGGGAGCCGCACCCTGGTAAAAGAAAAATCCGAGTCATCCGTCAGTCTTTCTCCTGGTGGGGAATTTATTATCTGGTACGATCACCAGCAGCAGGAATGGATGTCTTATGATATCAAAAAAAACAATACGGAAAATATTTCTGCAAAAATCCCCGAAGCGCTGTATGATGAACAACATGATCTTCCCCGTTTTGCGGGTCCTCACGGCATTGCCGGGTGGGCTGAGGAAGACGAATACGTGCTGATTTATGACCGCTATGACATCTGGAAGGTAGATCCTACTGCCCGCAAGGCCCCTGAAAATCTGACCCAGGGTTATGGCAGAGACAATAACATGAGGTTCCGTCTGCAAAGCCTCAAAGCCAATGAGCATTTTGTTGATCTTTCACAACCACTGTTTTTTGAAGCATTCCATTATTACAACAAGAAGAATGGCTATTTCTCGCTGAATGACGGTCAGTTGATGGAGCTGATCCTGGAAGATGCCAGTTTTGCACAACCCATAAAGGCCCGCGATGACCAGCGCATGATCTGGCGCCGCAGCACCTTTAATGAATATGCCAACCTGTGGACCAGTAACAGTGACTTTTCTGAACCTGAAAAGATCTCTGAAGTGAATCCACAACAGGATGATTATTACTGGGGAAGTGTGCAGCTGGTAGAATGGGAGGATTTTGACAATCAAACCCTGCAGGGCTTGATGTACTTCCCTGAGAATTACGATCCAGCCAAAAAATACCCTACTTTGGTATACTTCTATGAGAGGTCCTCCAATGGCTTGCATCAGCATTCTATTCCTTCACCCAGCCGCTCTATCATCAATCGTTCCTACTGTACCAGCAACGATTATATCGTGTTTGTACCCGATATTACGTACAAAACCGGATATCCCGGCGAGAGTGCATACAATGCCATTGTCAGCGGCACCAAAGCCATGATTGAGCAATTCCCTGTTATTGATCAGGATAATATTGGCTTGCAGGGACAGAGCTGGGGGGGCTATCAGATTGCCTACCTGGTAACCCGTACCAACATGTTTAAGGCTGCAATGGCTGGCGCCCCTGTCAGCAACATGGTTAGTGCCTATGGTGGTATCCGCTGGCAGACAGGCATGAGCCGTCAGTTTCAGTACGAAAACACACAGAGCCGCATTGGTGGAACCCTGTGGGAAAAACCTTTCCGTTATATCGAGAATTCTCCGGTGTTCTTCGCCGACAAGGTGGAAACCCCGCTGCTGATCATGCATAATGATGCCGATGGTGCTGTGCCATGGTATCAGGGCATTGAGATGTTTATGGCCATGAGAAGGCTTTCAAAACCTGTTTGGATGCTGGTTTACAATGACGAGGCCCATAACCTGACCCGCTGGCCCAATCGCATGGACCTTTCGGTCCGGATGTATCAGTTTTTTGATCATTACCTGAAAGACGCCCCGACACCCGTATGGTTGCAGGATGGGTTGCCTGCCCTGGAAAAGGGAAAGGAAGATGGGTATGACCTGAAAGAGAATTAGAATGACCTGAGTCCTCTCAGAAAAAGCGGCCACTGAACACAGTGGCCGTTTTTTTTTGCCTGAAACAGGAATGGGAACAACTCTGTACGAATTGCTCCCATTCATTTCAGCAAGCTGTTGATTCCTGAAAATGCCAGGCTACAGTTATTATGGCTGGCACACAAAAAACAAGCAGGTTGCTTATTGTTTGTGGCCCTGAACCTTCAGGTAGCACCCGCCAGGGCATTACCTTCAGGCTGTCTGTTCGAAAGACCATGAAAGGTTTTCTTCACAGACGAAGCGTCATACATAAGGGCTTTACTCAACCGGTAAACGATTTGCCTGAAGGACATCCTGTGCTTTGCTCCTTTCAGAACAATCCGCAGAATGTTGACAGGCTCCTCTGTTAAAACCGGACTGAGCAAAGCAAACCTTTCAGCCAAAAGGCCTCCAAGGCTTCAGCATCATTATCAAAATCTTCATTTAAAACAATCATGCTGCCTCTGACTCAATCATCAAAAGAACGACAGGCATTCCTTTGAGATCAACGAACCTTTCGATGCATGCCTGGTGGCAAAGTTTCAGGGTTCGTGCTTCGGCTCCCTGTACAAAGCAAACCCTAAGGTTTGTATAATCAGGCTTTATGCTCATCTAAGTGCATAAATCTGATCCGGTATAAAGGGAACTGCCTTTTATCTCTTACCTGGTAATTCAAAGGTACGAAAAAGACCGAAATTTCTGCAAGTTTTTAACAAAGAATTTTAAGGACGAGTTATTAACAAAGTTATCAACAACCCACAAAGGCCATCAAGGCCTTCATAATGAAAGGATTAATTTTGTTTGAGGGTTATGTTAAAAAAAGTTATCAACAATTTGGCGCATATGCCCTTCTTCCGGGGACAATGACTATAGTCCTTGTTTTTGCCCCCCTGTGAACCCTTTAAAAATCAGGTGCGTTATAGTGTGTTGCTGGAAATGGGGCCCCTGAGCCAGGTCGTCGCACGAGAACATTTCTCTTCATGACCAGAAATAATCGGCTGATGATGATTGGTTTTGAAAGGGGACCCTGATTTTTTCCTTATCTTGCGGTTCAATGAAAATCTAACACAAATATTTATGACGAATCAGGACGAACAGATCAGGTACTACACCTGGTTGATCAAAAAGCACATTTACAAAATTGTAATTGCTTTGGTGGTATTGATTATGCTTGCCACTTCTGTGCGCACAGTAGGCCCCGAAGAGGAAGGGGTGGTGCTGATGGTAGGACGCTATAACCGCACGCTGGGACCAGGGTTGAATTTTATCATTCCCTTTGGCCTGGAAAAAATGTATAAAATCCCGGTACAACGGCAACTCAAGCAGGAGTTTGGGTTCCGCACGGCACAAGCCGGAACCCGGACGCAATATGACTCCGGTAATTTTGCTGATGAATCATTGATGCTGACCGGCGACCTGAACCTGGCCGACGTGGAATGGGTGGTGCAGTATCGCATCGTCGATTCTTACGAATACCTGTTTAAGGTGCGCGATGCCGAAAATGCCCTGCACGACATGTCGGAGGCGGCCATGCGCAAGATCGTCGGCGACCACACCGTCAACGAGGTGCTGACCGTTGGCCGCCAACGTGTGGCTTCCGGCATGCAGGAATTGTTGCAGCAGCTGTGCGATGAATATGAAAACGGAATACGGATCGATCAGGTGGTGCTGCAGGATGTGAACCCTCCGGTGCCGGTGAAACCTTCTTTCAATGCGGTGAATGAAGCCCAGCAGGAACGCGAAACGCTCATCAACCAAGCCGAATCAGAGTATAACCGGGTGATTCCCCGCGCACGTGGGGAAGCCCAGGAAACCATTCAGCAAGCTGAGGGGTATGCCGTGAACCGGGTCAATGTGGCTACCGGGGAAGCTGAACGCTTCCTTGCGCTTTACCAGGAATATGCCAAAGCCCCCGAGGTAACCAAAAAAAGGATGTACCTGGAAGCTATGGGCCGTATCATGCCCAAGATGACTAATAAAATTATTATGGACGAGAAGGGAAATAACCTGCTTCCGCTCTTCAATGTTGATCAACAAAAAGCCCAATAAAAATGAAGACCCGAAATACAATCATTATTATTACCACCATCATCCTGGCCATTGTTCTGTTCAATGGTGTATTTATTCTGGATGAGACCCAGCAGGCCATTGTCACCCAGTTTGGGAAGCCTGTAGGAGGTGCCCGAACAGAACCTGGCTTGAACTTTAAGATCCCCCTGATCCAAAAGGTTCAATATTTTGATAAACGTTATTTGAAGTGGGATGGCGACCCCAACCAGGTACCTACCTCCGACAAGAAGTTCATCTTTGTTGATACTTACGCCCGCTGGCAGATTGTTGACCCTTTGCAGTTTTTTATCCGCTTACGCGATGAGCAATCCGGGCAGTCACGCCTGGATGACATCCTGGATGGAGAAACCCGAAATGCCGTGGCCAATAACCTGCTGCTCGACCTGGTGCGATCTACCAATCGCACTCCCGAAGTACAGGAGGAGTATCTTGAGCAGATTGAGAATCTGGAAGATATTGGTGTAGGCAGGGCCAAAATAGAAGCCGAGGTCCTGGCAAGGGCCAATGAGCGCACGGCCGATCTGGGTATCCGTATCCTGGATTTCCGTTTCAAGCGAATGAATTATGTTGACGAGGTGCGAGAGCGCGTATATGACCGCATGATCAGTGAGCGTAACCGGATTGCCGATCAGTTTCGTTCGGAAGGACAAGGTGAGGCCAGCGTTATTTCGGGAAACCGGGAACGTGACCTGGCCCGGATCCAATCCGAAGCCATCCGCGAGTCGGAAGGCATCCGTGGACGCGCTGATGCCGAAGCCACCGCCATCTATGCCCGTTCGTATAACCGCAATAACCAGACCCGGGAGTTATATACTTTCATGAAATCGATGGAAACCCTCGAGAAATCACTCGATGAACAATCTACTCTTATTCTGACTACTGATAGCGAGTTGTTTCGTTTCCTGAAAAGAAACTAATTTGCTGAGAATCCTTATTAATAAGCCGTCTCTGTAATACCGGGGACGGCTTTTTTTTTGACCCTTTACAGAGCGCTGACATCGCCAGGACCTGACTCTGCCAACCAGCC
>JAWOCF010000034.1:0-3174 GCA_046483935.1 Bacteroidales bacterium
TGCCCTGAATTCCACCCTGTCTCGTACGTTCAACACCTCGGGTACCACCATTGCTGTGCTGTTGATTATTTTCCTGTTCGGTGGTGAAGTGATTCGCGGATTTGCCTTTGCATTGATGATTGGTGTGGCCGTGGGTACTTATTCCTCCCTGTTCAACTCAGCACCCATTGCCTATGACCTGATGATGATGAAGGACAAAAACAAGCATAAAAATAGAAGCAATAAGAAATAAACCCAATATACAGGAGGATTGAACTATGAAAAATATAATGAATCACCTTACAATGAAAGGAATGGCTGCTGCTTTTGTGGCTTTTCTTCTGCTTCCTTATGGTTGTGGCGGCCCCGAAACTGCTGAAATTGATACTTTTTCAGAAAACTTTCGCGGCCATGTAGAAACCCTGGCATCTGATGAGTTTGAAGGACGTGCTCCTGCTACCCCCGGTGGGGAAAAATCGGTTGAATACATTGAAGGAGAGATGGAGCGCATTGGCCTCAAGCCTGCGGTGAATGGCAGTTATCGTCAGCCGGTTCCATTGGTGGAGATCACAGGTTCTGATTTTTCTGATTTGATTATTCGTGGAGAAGGGAACGAAACTGCCTACAATTACCTTGATGACATGGTAGTTGGCACTACCCGGTTGCAGGATCATTCGGCCCTCGAGGATAGCGAACTGGTTTTTGTGGGATATGGGGTTGTTGCGCCCGAGTACGACTGGAATGACTATGAAGGTATTGATGTGGAAGGTAAGACTGTGGTGATGATGATCAATGACCCCGGGTTTATGCTGGAGGACGAAGCTTTGTTCTCAGGTCGTGCCATGACCTATTACGGACGCTGGAAATATAAATTTGATGAAGCTGCCCGCCAGGGAGCTGCAGGAGCCCTGATTATTCATCAGACTGAGCCTGCAAGTTATGGTTGGGACGTGGTCAGGAATTCCTGGTCAGGAACCCAGTATGGCATTGGCGAGGAAAGCGGCAATCCCAAACTGGAGGCTGAGGGATGGATTCAGCTTGATGTGGCCAGGGAGATATTCGAAATGGCAGGAATTAACCTTGAGGAATCTCTTGACAACGCTGTTGAACCCGATTTTCAGGCTTATGATTTAGGTCTGACGGCAAGCGTGGATTTCAACAATGAGTTTGATCATGCTGAAAGCTACAATGTAATTGGTTATATTGAAGGAACTGACTATCCTGACGAAACCATTATATACATGGGCCACTGGGATCATCTTGGAATGGTAGAGACAGAGGATGGCGCGGATATTTATAACGGTGCCGTGGACAATGCCACTGGAGTAGGTGCCATCCTTGCGATTGCAGAACGTTTTGCCAACCTGGAAGAGCAACCCAAACGATCTCTGGCATTCATTGCAGTGACTGCGGAGGAGTCCGGATTGCTGGGGTCGGCTTATTATGCAGAAAACCCTGCCTTCCCGCTTGAGACCACGGTAGGAGGGATTAATATTGATGCCCTCAATGTCAATGGCCCCACCTGGGATGTGCAGGTTGTAGGCTATGGCAATTCGGAAATGGAAGATTATCTCCGGAGACATGCTGACGACCAGGGTCGTTATCTCGTGGAAGAGCCTACGCCTGAGGCCGGGTATTTCTATCGTTCAGACCACATAAGTCTGGCCCGTAAGGGAGTACCCATGATCTATGCACAGGGAGGCAACGATTTTATCGGCAAGGATGAAGAATATGCAGAAGAAGTCGCAGCGGATATGGCCGACCGTTACCACGCACCAAGCGATGTGGTGCATGATGGCTGGGTCTGGGAAGGTATGCATCAGGATATGTGGTTGTATTACAATCTTGGTCACGAGTTGGCCACCAGTGATGTCTGGCCCAACTGGTACGAAGGCAATGAGTTTCGCCAGATTCGTGATGATAGTGCCGGAGAACGCAGGCGCTAAGCCTGTCTTCAATCCCGTATTGTTCAGTTCTGCTGAAACAAAAGGGAGAAGCTTTCTGAAATAAATAATATTTATATATTTGGGCAGCAGTGCGATTTTGCACTGCTGCTTTTTTTGTTCAACCCGAATTATTTACGCCTAATCGATCCAAGCATGAAAACCCCTGTCTTTTTCTCTCTTCTGCTGTTGATTTTGGCCGGAAATGCCTTCGCATCCGGGCAGCCTGTAAGATTTATGTCCGATCCTTCGCTGTCACCCGACGGGCAGCAGGTGATTTTCGTGTATGATGATGACCTCTGGGAGGTCCCGGTTAACGGCGGCCAGGCTCTGCGGCTCACGGCCATGGATGGAAGGGAATCCCTGCCCCGTTACTCGCCTGACGGGAACTGGATTGCATTTACCGGAAGTGTTGACGGGAATACCAATGTGTTTCTGATGCCTGCAGAAGGAGGAGAGATCACCCGGCTGACCTTTCATCAGTCTTTTGACAGGGTAGACAGCTGGTCATGGGACAGTCGCTACATTTACTTCCATTCTTCCAGGGAAAACATGAGTTCGGTTTATCGGGTAGAGATTGACGGAGGAACACCCGAAAGGGTCTTTGACCATCATTTCAATATTCCCCATCACGTGGTTGAGCATCCCCAAAGCGGCGCCCTTGTTTTTACTGAATCATGGGAAAGCCTGAATCAGCCCCAAAGAAAACGTTACCGGGGTTCTCACAGCCCTGACCTGCTGTCTTATCATGCCGGGAATGACGATTATTCGCAGCTCACAGACTTTGAAGGCAAGGATCTCTGGCCAACCATTGATCGCCGGGGCAATCTGTATTTTGTTTCGGATGAAGATAATGAAGAATATAATTTATACACCCTGACCGACAATGGAAAGGAGGCACTGACCCGGTTTGATACTTCCATCGGACGCCCGCAGGTGAGTGCCAACGGCGAAAAAGTGGTGTTTGAAAGAGATTATCAGCTATATGTGTATGATGTGGCTGCTGGTGAAGCATCTCGTCCTGAGGTGCGTCTTTCCTACAAGAATACCCTGCCGCTTGATCAGAATTTTAATGTGCACAACAACATTACCTGGTTTGATGTGTCTCCGGACAACAAGAAACTTGCTTTCGTTTCAAGGGGGGAATTGTTTGTGTCCGATATAGAAGGTAATTATATCCGGCAAATGGAGGTTAACCCGGCAGAAAGGGTTACAGAGGTTGTATGGGGAGCTGATAACAAAACCCTTTATT
>JAWOCF010000035.1:0-5140 GCA_046483935.1 Bacteroidales bacterium
TTGAGAATTGGTTCAATACAATCCTTGGTTTGTTTGTTTAAATAAGAAACAAAAGTGCTAAAATTATTGTTATTTTGCACATTCAAAAGTAATGAATTCTTTGGTTAAACAGCCTGTTTAACCAATATCTGTTTAAATGATTCTACAAAGCCCGGTATGCTTATGGCCGAAAAAACAATTGTTATTGAAGGCGTTTACCCACCCGACCTTTTTGGATTGCGTGAAGAAAAGCTGCACATGCTGCGCAATATCTTTCCCAAACTCAAGATCATTTCCCGCGGGCAGGAGCTGATTCTGATCGGCAATCCCCACGAAACAAATGCTTTCGAGGGGGTTTTTGAGCTGATGCTGACCCACTTTGAACGCTATGGCAAGCTCACCGAGGAGAACATCCTGGAGATCGTTGCCCAGCCCGGCGACATCACCCCCACCCCTGATTTTAAAAGCGGGGATGGCGATCTGATCCTGTACGGAAAGAATGGCATGCAGATCAAGGCACGCACGCCCAACCAGCGTCGCATGACCGAGAGCTTCAAAACCCACGACATGCTGTTTGCCATCGGGCCGGCCGGTACCGGTAAGACCTATACTGCGGTAGCCCTGGCCGTGAAGGCCCTGAAGAACAAGGAGGTAAAACGCCTGATCCTGGCCCGTCCGGCTGTGGAAGCGGGCGAGAACCTGGGATTCCTGCCCGGCGACCTCAAAGACAAGCTGGATCCCTACCTGCAGCCCCTGTATGATGCCCTGCGCGACATGATCCCTCCGGCCAAGCTGGCCGGGTATCTGGAAGACGGAACCATCGAGATAGCCCCCCTGGCCTTTATGCGCGGACGTACCCTCGACAATGCCTTTGCCATCCTGGATGAGGCACAGAATGCCACCCAAAGCCAGCTGAAGATGTTCCTGACAAGGATGGGCAAATCGGCCAAGTTTATCATCACGGGCGACGTGACCCAGATAGACCTGCCCCGCTCGCAGGTGTCAGGACTCATTACTGCCACCCAGCTGCTACGGCACATCAAGGGCATTGAATTTATTTTTCTGAATGAGAAAGATGTGGTGCGTCACCCCTTGGTCACCAAAATTATTGATGCCTACGAGCGGGCAACCCCTGTAAAAGAAGCGGAAAAGAAACCTACCCTAAACAGCAAAGATGAAAGCAGTAACCCGAACAAACTTTAACTTTCCAGGACAGACCCGGTTTTATAAGGGAAAAGTTCGTGATGTATATACTCTGGATAATGGCATGATGCTGATGATTGCCACTGACCGGATCTCAGCCTTCGATGTGGTTTTGCCTGAGGGCATCCCCTACAAGGGCCAGGTGCTGAACCAGATTGCCGCTAAATTTCTGGATGCCACCCTGGATATCATACCCAACTGGAAAATGGCCGTGCCTGATCCTATGGTCACTGCCGGCAGGATCTGTGAACCATTTAAGATTGAAATGGTGATCCGCGGCTATCTGGCAGGCCATGCCTGGCGCCTTTACAAGGCCGGCGAACGGTTGATCTGCGGGGTGCCCCTGCCCGATGGCCTCCGGGAAAATGACCCCCTGGAATATCCCATCATCACCCCTACCACCAAGTCAAGCTTCGGCCATGATGAAGACATCTCGCGCGAAGAAATACTCAGACAAGAGTTAGTAAGCCCTGACGATTATAGCCGTCTGGAAGAATTTACCCAGGCCTTGTTTCGCAGGGGCTCTGAGATGGCTCAGAACATGGGGTTGATACTGGTGGATTCGAAATATGAATTTGGCAAAGCCGAAGGCAACATCTACCTGATTGATGAAATCCATACCCCTGATTCTTCACGCTACTTCTACCAGGAAGGCTATGAGGAGCGCCAGAAAAATGGCGAACCACAGAAGCAACTCTCCAAGGAGTTTGTGCGCGAATGGCTCATGGAGCAGGGCTTTTCCGGTCAGCAAGGCCAGCAGCCACCCTACATGCCTGAAGACTTCATCAATAAAGTATCGGAACGCTACATGGAGTTGTATGAAAAGATTACGGGCGAGAAATTCCTGAAGACTCCGGCAGATGATATCCTTGGTCGCATTTATGAAAACTGCATGAACTTCCTGAAAAAATAACTTTCTGGTGCTCCGCCGCCCACTTAGCGAGGTTTCTTGAAGTATCCTTTCTTCCTGCCACAGACTGCTCAGGGACGCATTTTATCATGTCCCTGAACAATAGGCTGTTCTGCTGATCAGACGCATTCATTATTGCTGACTGATTCAGGAAAAATTCAGTCCGAATTAATCAATTTGGGCATTTTGTTGTTGTTTTTACTGAAACCCTATAAATGCTATAGACCTTTCACCTATGACAACTGCTCTTCAACTCACAGATTTTGCCCGGGATACTTTGACAGGCCTGAGCGCTCCGCGCAAGTATCTGCATGCAAAACATCTTTATGATGACAACGGCAGTAAGATCTTTCAACAGATCATGAATATGCCTGAATATTATCCTACAGGATGTGAGCATGAGATCTTTTCCGGGCAATCGGCCGCCATATCAAGCCACCTGAGGCAGGATAACTCCTTTTTCAGGCTCATCGAGCTGGGGCCGGGCGATGGATTGAAGTCGCGCATCCTGCTCAAGCAGCTGGCGGGGCAAAAAACAGGGTTCTCCTATATGCCTGTTGATATTTCGGGGCATGCGATTCAACAACTGGTAAACTGCATCCGCGGAGAGATGAATGGATTGAAAATTGAAGACCGCGTGGGTGATTATATGCAGGTGATGCAGGAAATCAACAACCAGGATCCCATGCCCAAGGTGATCCTTTTCCTGGGAGGCAACATAGGCAACTTTTCGGAGCAGGAGCTGGATGACTTCCTGAACCAGCTGCAGGCCATCACCCGCAAAGGCGATAAAGTGCTGATGGGCTTCGACCTGAAAAAATCGCCTGATATTATCATGAACGCCTACGACGACCCACACGGGCATACCCGTGACTTCAACCTGAATCATCTGGTCAGGATCAACCGTGAGCTGGATGCCGACTTCAACCCCGACTTATTCAGCCATCATTGCTGTTATGATCCCCGGTCAGGAGCTATGGAGAGCTTTTTGGTGAGCAGCCGGCAAATGACCGTGCACATTGGTGCATTGGAAAAAGACATTCATTTTAAACCCTGGGAAAGTATCTTTATGGAGCTCTCCCGTAAATACGACCTGCCGGAAATCAGTCAGATGGCTTTCGGTCATGGTTTTGAGATCAAAGAAACCTTTACAGATTCCAGAAATTTCTTTGTGGATAGTCTGTGGATAAAAAAGGAGGATCAATTATGAAAGCATTATGGAACGACAAGATCATTGCCGAAAGTCAGGATACCAAGGTGGTGGAAGGCAATCATTATTTCCCGCCCGAATCGGTAAAGATGGAGTATCTGAAAAAGAATGATGAAATAACTACCAGTCCGTGGAAAGGTGATGCACACTTTTTTGATCTTGAAATCGATGGGCAGATCATCGCCAGCGCTGCCTGGTATTATCCTGAACCCAAGCAAGAAGTATCGCAAATAAAGAATCATATTGCCTTCTGGAAGGGTGTGGAAGTGAAATCCTGAGAACCTCATCCTGTTCTTTACCAAATCCATTAAGTTTAATTTAAAGATACCTCGCAATATGCAAGACAACCTGCCCCAGGTAAGCACCCGGGAAGTTAAATCATGGATCACCGACAGCAACATAGCTATCGTAGATATAAGACCTATTGCCGCCTATAATGGCTGGAAATCCGGTGCAGATTCCCGTGGAGGGCATATCCCCGGAGCCATCTCATTGCCTGTGAAATGGGCTGATTTCATTGACTGGATTGAGATCGTACGCCACAAGGAAATACGCCCTGAACACAAAATCGTGGTCTATGGATACTCTGACCAGGAAGCCCTCAAGGTGGCCGGTCGCTTTCAGGGGGCAGGCTATCAGGATGTAAACATTTACCGTGATTTTATTCAGCATTGGGCTGCTGACCCAGGCCTGCCCATGGAGAAAATGGAGCGGTACCGCCATCTGGTATATCCCGACTGGGTGCATCAGCTGGTCACAGGAGAGAGCCCCCCGGAGTACGATTCCAACAGCAATTTCGTGATCTGCCATGCTCATTACCGCAATTATGATGACTACCTCCTGGGGCATATTCCCGGCGCCATAGCCCTGGACACCCTGGAGCTGGAATCGCCCCAGACCTGGAACCGCCGCTCGGCCCAGGAGCTAAAAGCTGCCCTCGAGAAGCATGGCATCACCAGCAACACCACCGTGGTGTTATATGGCCGCTATTCCTTTCCCGATAACAACGATCCGTTTCCGGGCAGCAGCGCCGGCCAGCTGGCCGCCATCCGCTGTGCCATGATCATGCTTTATGCCGGGGTGAAGGATGTGCGCCTGCTCAACGGTGGCATGGCCACCTGGGAAACAGAAAACAAACCAGTAGAAACAACACCAAATACTCCTGAAGCAGTTGCTGATTTCGGGGGCCCAATTCCTGCACATCCCGAACTGATCGTCGACATGGAAGAGGCACGCCAGTTGCTCAAAGCCCATGACGGCGAGCTGGTATGTACCCGTAGCTGGCCTGAATATATCGGGGAGGTGAGCGGATACAATTATATTGAAAAGAAGGGACGCATTCCCGGAGCCGTTTATGTAAACAACGGCTCAGATGCCTATAACATGGAGAACTATCAGAACCTGGACTATACCACCCGCCAGTACAGCGAAATTGTTGACATGTGGAAGCAGCATGGGCTGGGCCCTGATAAGCATCTTGCTTTTTATTGCGGCACCGGCTGGAGGGGCAGCGAGGCCTTTATTAATGCGTGGCTGCTGGGCTGGCCCCGGGTATCTGTATTTGATGGAGGATGGTTTGAATGGAGCAACGACGAATCCAATCCCATTGAAACAGGTGTTCCTGAACAAGTCTCTTCCGAATGAGCGCCCTGAACCCATTAAAAAAGCCGGCAGAAATATTTCTGCCGGCTTTTTTTTATTTGTTATGGGGTAATCCCTCTTATGCGATGACCACCTGAACAGGAGTGCCGTTTTGCAGATTATCGCTCACCGGGCAGCGTGATTCTACGGCATGGATCCATTTTTCCAAAGTAGCCTGGTCGGCATCACAGTCGGGC
>JAWOCF010000198.1:0-6610 GCA_046483935.1 Bacteroidales bacterium
GGATGCTTACCTCGCGCATCCCCCTGCGCGACGAACAGGACCAGGTGTCGGGGCTGGTGAGCATTAGCCGTGACATTACCCAGCGCCGTCAGGATGAGGACCAAATCCGCAACCTGTCGCTGGTGGCAGAAAACACCAGCAACCTGGTGGTAATCAGCGATAGTAGCGACCTGATTATCTGGGTAAACACCAGTTTTCTGACCAGAACAGGATATACCCTGGGCGAAGTGCTTGGGAAACCGGTGGGAGAAATTCTGCAGGGCCCGCAAACCGATTCCCGGCATGTAGAGATGATGAGCCAGGGCATTGCTGCCAAAAAAGCTTTCAGGCAGGAAATCCTGAATTACACCAAGTCGGGCGAGGAGATCTGGCTGGAGGTATTTGTAAACCCGGTATTGGATGTCAGGGGCAACATCGAAAAAATAATTGCCATCAGCATCGACATCACCGAAAGCAAGCAGTCGGAGATCCGGCTCAGGCAGAGCATCAAGAGCTACAGCGACTTGTTCAATAGCCTGGATGAGGCCATTTACATACAAGATCAGAAAGGCAACATCCTGGATCTGAACCGGGGTGCCCTGAGAATGTATGGGTATTCCAGGGAGGAAGTCCTGGATAAGAACCCCGATTTTCTGTGTGCTCCTTTCAAAAACCACATGCCTGTGATTTATGAAAAAATCAAGCAGGCTTACCAAGGCCAGGCCCAGAAGCTGGAGTTCTGGGGGATGAAAAAGAACGGAGAGATTTTTCCCAAAGAGATGCATCTTTATCCCGGCGAGTTCTTCAGCCAGAAGGTAGTACTGGCCGTTGCCCAGGACATTTCCGGGCGCAAGCAGTCGGAGGAGTTAAAAACCAGCCTGGAGGTAGCAAAGAAAACGGCCGGGTTGAAGCAACAATTCCTGGCCAATGTAAGCCACGAAATGCGCACCCCCATGAATGGTGTTCTGGGCATGAGTGGCATCCTGCGCAAGACTCCTTTGAATGCAACCCAGCTGCAATACCTTCATATCATTGAAGATTCAGCCCGTTCGATGCTGGAAATCATTAACGATGTGCTGCAGCTTTCAAAAATTGAAGCCGGCAAACAGGAAGTTCATCAAAAAAAGATCAACACCAGCGACTTTGCGCATCGCATCCAGTCCTTATTTACCCCGCTAACCCAAAACAAAGGGCTATCCTTTTCGGTGCACATCCCGCACACCGTTCCCAAGGCCTTTATCTCCGATGAGAATAAGCTGGTTCAGGTCATGAATAACCTGATTGGCAATGCCATCAAATTCACTTCACAGGGCGGCATCAAGATTTCCCTGGAAGACTTTATCAGCCATGAACAGAAAAACATGATCCGCGTCAGGGTGGAAGATACCGGCAAAGGGATCAGCCCGGAATATCACGGCAGGATTTTTGAAGAATTTGCCCAGGTAGACCCTACCCCTACCCGCGAAGCGGGTGGCACCGGGCTGGGGCTGACCATCACCAAAAGGATGGTAGAATTGCTGGGAGGAACCGTGGGGCTGGAATCGCAGCCGGGCAAAGGAAGTACTTTTTCGTTCACCTTTTCTTACAAAAAAGTCCAGGAGTCCTTTCCATCGGCCCAAGCCGTTAAATCTTCGCAAGAAGAACCCCAGGGGCAACTGGACCTTTCGGTGCTTCTGGTAGAAGACAAGAAAGTGAATCAAATGGTGGCCAGCCTGGTGCTCAAAGAAATGGGCTGCCAGGTAGCTATTGCCGACAATGGATTAAAAGCCCTGGAGAAAGTAAAGCAACAGCAATACGATGTCATCCTGATGGACATCCAGATGCCTGTCATGGATGGAGTTACCGCTGTTAAAAACCTGCGCAGCATGAATATTTCCCTGCCTTTGATCATTGGCCTGAGTGCGGAGGCCATGGAAGGAGATGCAGAAAAATATATTTCTCTGGGAATGGATGATTATCTTACCAAGCCCCTGGATGCTCATTTGCTATACAGCAAGCTGAATAAAGTCAGGTTAAAGAATGATCAGGCGGTAGGAAAGTAAGAAATTGATGGCTGATCAGATGAATGTAAAAAACTAATTTCTTTATGATGAAAAAAAGAATAGTTACCCTTTTACTTTTCAGCAGTATCCTTTTCAATATTCCTGTCCTTCATGCCCATGTTCCGGGATCATTCGCCTCGTTTAACAAAACCATTGTGGTGAAAGGAGATCAGTATTATCCGCCTTTCGAATTTCTCAATGAGCGGGGCGAACCTGATGGATTCAATGTAGAGTTGTTTCGGGCCCTGGCCCGGGAGGTCAACCTGGATTACCGGCTGGAACTGGGCCCCTGGGATCAGGTGGTTGACGAATTAAAAACCGAAAAAATCGATGCCCTGCTGGGGATCATGATATCAGCCGAACGGGCACAGTCTATGCAGTTTACCGTTCCCCACAGCCTGATGACTCATGGTGTTTTCACCCATAAGGATAGCCCCATCAGAAAACTGGAAGACCTTCGCGACCGGGAGGTCATTGTCCAGAAAAGCGACCGCATGCATGAGTATCTGCAGGAGTTGGGGATCACCCGGCGCATTATCGTGGTGGTCAGCCAACGGCAGGCCTTGTCAATGCTTAATGAGGGCAATCATGATGCGGCCCTGATCGGCACTTTCCAGGGAATGCACCTGAAGGAAAAGTACAACCTGAAGAATATTGAATTGCGCGACAGGGCTATCGAACCGCAGCGATATGCCATGGCCGTGAGCCGCGAGAATGACCAACTGCTGGCCTTACTCAATCATGGGTTGTATCAGTTAAAAGCCAATGGCAAGTACGATGAAATATATGAAAAATGGTTTTCTATTTATGAGAAAAACTATTTTTTCACAAAAAACAAAAACTGGCTGATTAGTGCCGGCATCCTGTTGTTGCTATTGATGGGATCAATCACCCTGTTGCGTTTCAGGGTATACTACACCAAAGGCAACCTGCGGGAAAGTGAAGCCCGCTACCGGAGCATTTTCCAGAATAAGCACACCATCATGATGCTGATAGACCCCCAAACGGGGGATATCCTGGATGCCAATCCTGCGGCGGAAGCGTTTTACGGATGGCCTCACCATCAGCTGGTTTCTATGAATATCAACCAGATCAGCACCCTGGACCCCGAACTGATCCAACAGGAGATACAAAGAGCCAGCCAGGAGCGTGACAACCTGGATGAATCGCGTCACCGCCTGGCCAATGGTGAAATCCGCCAGGTAGAAGTACATAGCGGAATCATCATCCTGAAGAAGAAAAAACTGCTGTTTTCAATCATCCATGATGTAACCCAGAAAGTAAAAGCCTTACAGCAAATCAGGGACTTCCAGAATCTGCTGCAATTTATCATTATGCATGCCCCCAATGGCATTGCCGTGCTTGACAACAGCCTGCGGTATATTTATGTCAGCGACCGCTACCTGAAGGATTACGGGGTAAGCCAGCTAGAAATCCTGGGCCGCACCCCTTTTGAGGCACATGCCCACCTGCCCGGCAAGTGGGAGGATATTTACCGGCGGGTGCTGGCTGGCGAGGTTATTAAAGAGGAGGAGGATCAGATCATCCCAACGGATGGTCCTGCCGAATCCATCCGTTGGGAATGCCATCCGTGGTATCATCCTGACAACACGCCCGCAGGCATTATTCATTATTCAGAAGTCATTACCGAACGCAAAAAATCGGAGGAGTTGCGGTATAACCTGGAAGTGGCCCGCAAGACCACCCAGATTAAACAGACCCTGCTGGCCAACATCAGCCATGAGATGCGCACCCCTCTGAATGGCATCATCGGCCTGGGCAATCATCTGGCCAAAACAACCCTCACACCAGAACAAAACAACCACCTGAGCATTATCCTTGACTCCTCACAAACCCTGCTTCAACTGATTAACCAGGTACTGAACTTATCGAAGATTGAGTCTGAACAATTGCCCCTGCCTGTTGAGGAAGTAAGCACCAGGGAGGTTGTGCGCAAACTAACCAACGCCTTTGCTTTTCTTTTTCAGGAAAAAGGCCTTGATTACAGCATTGAGGTCAGTGAGGACTTCCCCCGGAGCTTTATTTACAATGAGAGCAAGATCATGCAGGTGCTTACCAACCTGGTAGGCAATGCCCTGAAGTTTACCCACCTGGGAGGGGTACGGGTTGTTTTCGAAAGAAGTGCTGCTGAACAGGCCTTGCAGCAACTGATGATCTCGGTGGTGGATACCGGCACAGGCATCAGCCCCGAGCATCATGAGAACGTTTTCCTGGAATTCGTTCAGGTGCAGGATAACAGCAAGACGCATCAGCCGGGCACCGGCCTGGGCTTGCCCATCAGCCGTAAGATTGTAGAGTCGCTGGGAGGAAAAATGGGGCTGATCTCCCAGCCCACAAAAGGCAGCACCTTCTGGTTTACCATCAATCCCATCCAGGCCAGGGCCAACGAACCTGAACAGGAAATTGTCGCGCATGACAAAAAGCCGCTGGCTCTATCTGTTTTGTTGGTAGAGGATAAGAAGGTGAATCAGCTGGTGGCCGAACTGACCTTAAAAGAAATGGGATGTGAAACGGACATTGCAGAAAATGGACTGATCGCCATTGAGAAAATTCAGCAAAACCAATATGATGTAATTCTCATGGACATTCAAATGCCGGTCATGGATGGGGTAACCGCCATGAAAAAGCTTAAGGCCATGAACATCAGTCTGCCGCCCATCATCGGATTGAGCGCACAGGCCATGGAAGGGGATGCTGAAAGATATATTGCCATGGGAATGGACGATTATATCACCAAACCTATCAATTCGGAACTGCTGTACCAAAAACTACAGAGAATCCAACACCTGGTGAATGGATAACACCGGTACCGGAAGCTGACAAAAATGTGCAGCAGCCAAACCATCATTGCACACTACTGAAAGGCCGGTAGAACTCAAGCCCTGAAAAAGAAACGATGTATCCATCTTCATCCTGATCAAGAAACAGGGTTTCACCCCGGTACATCCCAAACCCGGCAAATATCATATTGCCCTCGCCGGCAGGCATCAGGTTATAAGTACTGGCTTCCAGCCCAAAAAGTTCCCGGTGAAAATCGCCCAGATACAAGGTAACCTGCAAAATATCATTCTGATCCAGTTGCAGTTTCAGTTTCTGATAAAACACTTCCTCTTGTTCAGGGTCAACATTGGCCAGGTAATAGGTTCCCAGCCTTTGGGCAATATCCTGGTGCAAAGGCATGTCAGGGTTCACTTCGATGGCATCGGGGGCCACAAAGCCATTATTTTCCATCATTAATATCTTTGCCTGGCCCATTTGCTGCACCCTGAAGCGCAATTCAGGATTTAACCGAAACCATCCATCTTCATTGGCAAACAACTGAAAGGCCTCGCCGCCCACCTTCAGCACCACATCGCCATGAATGGCAAAGATTTGTAGAAACATGTTTTCCGACAGATAATCTCCCCGGATCAAATTAACCATTGTGGGGTCAGGTTCAACCACCGGAAGTTGTTCGACAGGCTCAGGGGCCAGGGCCTTGATCCCGGTAAGTTGTTCAACAGAAGAAGCAATCACCCTGCGGGCCACATTCAATACCGGTTGAATGGACCCTGCCGTATTGGAAAAAAACACCAGCCCCAGCCCGTATTCGGGAGCCAGGGCAATCAGCGAGTTATAATGAAGGGTATTGCCGATCTGATAGACAAAATGCCCCTGAAAGGGATCAGGAAGGTCTTCCAGCAGCCAGCTCAGGCCCCATTGCAGGCTGACATCTATTGCATCCTGTTTTTTCTGGCTGGTAAACATCCGGGCCACCAGGCTGTGGCTAACAATCTGTTGTTGCTCATGGGTATTGAGCAGAAATTTCAGCAGCAGGCTGAAATCAGCTGAACAGGAGTATAACCCGGCACTGGCAGCCAGACGAATGGGCGGCTCTACACGGGCTTGCCGGTCATTTAACACATAAGGGCGGGATATTATTCCGGCATCCGGTAAATCAGACAGGAAATAACTGTTTTTCATGCCCAGGGGTCGGAGGATATTTTGGGTAATGAATTGTTGATACGACATTCCGCTCACCCGCTCAATCACCATCCCTAGCAGCTCGTAACCCAGGTTCGAATAGGAGTACTTGGTGCCGGGAACAAAAGAAACATACTGCCCACTCAGGTACTCAATCAGCCCGGGCCTGGGCTGTGGAGTGCTTGCAATAAGGCCCTTGAACATATCGCGGGGAAGCCCCGAGGTATGACACTGAAGATGATGAATGGTCATTGGGGGTGACGGGTCAAAGCGGCTGTTGACAGAAAATTCGGGAAGATAAGCAGCTACCGGATCAGCCGGGTCGATCAGTCCTTGTTGGGTGAGCTGCAGCAGGGCAATATTGGTAAGGGTTTTTGTGAGTGAAGCCACCGGAAAAAGGGTAGCAGGTTTTACAGGGATGAGGTTTTCAACATCAGAAAACCCAAAACCCCTGACCACCACATCCTGACCAGGCACCACTAAAAAATTTATGGGTATGCCTATATGTATGGAATAGAAAACATTATAATTATATAAGGAAATAAAACAATGACTGAAGAATCTCCACTTTATAGAACAGATAATGATTCATATTTAAAAAAAAG
>JAWOCF010000139.1:0-5405 GCA_046483935.1 Bacteroidales bacterium
AGGAGAGGATGAACCGCGAGGTGGCTGTCAGGCTGAAATGCAACAGAAAAAGCACCAGGAAGGATTGATAATACTCCCGGGAGGTGCTCACCTCCTGGGAGTATTATCAATCCTTCCTGGTGCTTTTTCTGTTGCATTTCAGCCTGACAGCCACCTCGCGGTTCATCCTCTCCTCCATCGTATCATACAAAATCAGGCACCGCATCATTGGCTTCAAGACCATCATTATAGGAAGCCAGAAAAAGGCTATGGAGATCTATCACGAGTTGGAAAGCCAGAAGAAATCCTCGGGCAACAAGCTCATCGGGTTTGTACCTGTAAACCTGTACGAGAAATATCCCCTGGAGGAACACCTGCCCCGGCTGGGGTGGTTTAAAGAGTTGCATGAGATCATCCGCACCCATGAAGTGGAAGAGGCCATCATTGCCATTGAGCCACGCGAGCATAGGAACCTGAATACCATCCTGACGGAGATGTATCAGACCGACCTGGTGATCAAGGTGATTCCCGACATGCACGACATCCTGCTTGGGGCTGTGAAGATGACCAGCATCTTTGGCACCCCACTGATTCAGATACAACCAGGGCTGATGCCTGCATGGCATCTTTCCATCAAACGGATGCTCGACATTGTCATCTCCCTGGCAGGGTTAATCATTCTGTCACCGGTATATATCATTACGGCCCTGCTGGTAAAGCTTTCTTCAAAAGGACCGGTTTTCTATGCTCATGAGCGCATCGGCCTCAACGGGAAACCTTTTACCATGCACAAGTTCCGCTCCATGTATGTGGATGCCGAGGCCAATGGCCCGCAGCTATCCTGCCAGGACGACCCGCGCATTACCCCCTTCGGCCGGTTCATGCGCAAGGTGCGCCTGGATGAGATCCCGCAGTTTTTCAATGTGTTGCTGGGAAACATGTCGCTGGTAGGGCCGCGACCTGAGCGGCAGTATTATATTGATCAGATTGTAAAAAAGGCCCCCCACTACCGCCTGTTGCATAAGATCAAGCCAGGGCTTACCAGCTGGGGGCAGGTAAAGTACGGGTATGCCGAAGATGTCTCACAGATGATAGAACGGCTCAAGTATGACCTGCTGTATCTTGAAAACATGTCGCTGGCAGTAGACTTCAAGATCATGATCTACACGGTGCTGATCATCATTGAAGGAAGGGGGAAATAACCGGAGGTCAGATAGCGCCGGCTTCGATCATGCGCACGATTTCCTCAATCGTCTGGTCTTCGCCATAGGGGTCGTACTTGGTACGCAAATTATATCCAAAAAGCTTACCCAGCGACTGCCAGAACATGGCCGACAAATTGCCCCTGAAATCTTTCACCAGATCGTAGGAAGAGTGTCTTGTTTCACGGTCTACCAGTTTGATCAGGATCAAGCCCTGAGAGAAGGTAAAGCGGCGCAGTTCACCCTCAAATTCTTCACGCAGCTCCTGTTCGGCCTCGCGCATCGCCTTACGACGCTCTGACTGATCTTCCATCGAATCCAGCATTACACTGTATTCTTCAACCTTCATGCCTGCCAGACGGGCGTACGGATAAACGGCCTTCACGTTTTTCACCAGACGCCGGTAACGATACTCGGCAAACTTGTTCTTAAATACTTTGGGGGCAAAAACATACACGTCAGGTAGTTCCTGGAAGTACAGGGTGTCACCATCCACCACCTGTGCCCGCATTGGAGCAGCAGGTTGTTCCTGCCCTATAGCCTCACAAACAGGTAGGGCCGCCAAAACAAAGACGATAAGATATTTAATGGTCAGGGGCATAAAAACAGCC
Source organism: Bacteroidales bacterium (assembly GCA_046483935.1). Taxonomy (GTDB): domain Bacteria; phylum Bacteroidota; class Bacteroidia; order Bacteroidales; family UBA7960; genus JAWOCF01. Next base: position 1,793 of record JAWOCF010000139.1, read on the forward strand.
TTAACTTCATTTAGGGTAACAAAAAAAAATAGCGTTTGTTTTTTACAAACAAACGCTAAATTATGAAAAAAATTATCGGTATCGCAATCAGATTCAGGCCACCTTCAGGTGGTCCATCCTAACTTTTTCAAGCCGTGCCCGGGCATAATCAAGGGTAAGCCTGAAAGTCTTCTGTTTGGGTGCCATGGAGGGTGTTTCGAACATGGCATCGCGCATGATCAGTTCACAGATAGAGCGCAGGCCACGGGCACCCAGCTTAAACTCTATGGCTTTATCCACCACATAATCCAGCACCTGGGGTGCGATGACCAGTTCAATGCCATCGAGCTCAAAGAGACGGTTGTATTGTTTGATCAGGGCATTTTTAGGTTCTGTCAGGATCTGCCGCAGCACATCACGATTCAGCGGATTCAGGTATGAGAGCACCGGCAGGCGGCCCACCAGCTCGGGGATCAGCCCAAAGCTCTTCAGGTCCTGGGGAGCAATATACTGCAGGATATTGTCACGATCTACCCTTTCGCTTCTGTTGGTACCATAACCGATGGCATTGGCATGCACCCTGGAAGCGATCTTTTTATCGATGCCATCGAAGGCACCTCCCACAATAAACAGGATGTTCTGGGTGTTCACCTGGATCATCTTCTGTTCGGGGTGTTTGCGGCCACCCTGCGGGGGCACGTTCACTACTGAGCCTTCCAGTATCTTCAGCAAAGCCTGCTGCACCCCTTCCCCCGAGACATCACGGGTGATAGAAGGGTTATCGCTTTTACGGGCAATCTTATCTACCTCATCAATAAAAACGATGCCCCGTTCGGCGGCGGCAACATCAAAGTCGGCCACCTGGAGTAGCCGGGCCAGGATGCTTTCAACATCTTCGCCCACATAACCTGCTTCGGTCAGTACAGTGGCATCGGCAATACAGAAAGGTACCTGCAGGGTCTTGGCGATAGTGCGGGCCAGAAGGGTTTTTCCGGTTCCTGTTTCACCAACAAGAATGATATTTGACTTTTCAATTTCAACATCATTCTTTTCATGATTCTGAAAATTCTCCTGTGCAATGCGTTTATAATGATTGTAAACGGCCACCGACAAGACTCTTTTGGCATCATCCTGGCCAATTACATACTCATCAAGATGTTTCTTGATCTCGGCAGGCTTGAGCAATTTAAAAGAAGGTATTTTATCTTTCTGCTTGGCGGCTTTCTCTTCGCCTACAATAAGATTCGCCTGCTCCACGCAGCGCTCGCAGATGTGAGCACCCACGCCTGAGATCAGCATATCCACGCTTTGGCTATCACGACCACAGAAGGAACATTTACGGGTATCTTTTGTCATAAGGGTTTATTAAATGAAAGGCCGGTGCCCCTGAGGGCTCCGGGCTATTTTTTATTGGAAACAAGCACTTCATCAATCATGCCATACTCCTTGGCTTCCTGGGCAATCATCCAGTAGTCACGGTCTGAATCTTTCCAGATTCTTTCGTAATCCTGCTTGGAGTGGGTGGCAATGATTTCGTAAAGTTCTTTTTTAAGTTTTTGGATCTCACGGGCAGTAATCTCGATATCGGAAGCCTGACCTTCCACCCCGCCCATGGGTTGATGGATCAGGATGCGGCTATGCTTCAGGGCTGTACGTTTGCCCTCAGCACCGGCACACAGCAGAACAGCACCCATCGAGGCAGCAATCCCGGTACAGATAGTGGCCACATCAGGAGCAATATAACGCATGGTGTCATAAATACCCAGCCCGGCATATACTGAACCACCGGGAGTATTCAGATAGATCTGAATATCCTTTTTGGCATCAACAGATTCCAGGAACAACAGCTGTGCCTGAATGATATTGGCCACATAATCATTAATAGGGACTCCCAGAAAGATGATGCGGTCCATCATCAACCGGCTGAATACATCCATGGTGGCTACATTCAGTTGCCGCTCCTCAATAATGGTGGGGCTGATGTAGTTGCCGTACGCCGAGGAAAACTTGTGAAGGCTTAAGCTGCTGATGCCCATGTGATGTGTGGCATACTTTGAAAATTCATCGTTACTTTTCATCCGCATCGTTTTTTTTATGGGTTGGATTCAGAGAATCCTTTCCTGATTTGCTTTGTAATGATCATTCCAGAACAAAAAGCCTAAGCTTTTGTTTGATCGGCCTGGTACTTTTCAGTTACTAATTTAACAAAATCATCAAAACCAATCTCAATTTCATTGAGTTTTAATTTTGTCTTGAACATTTCAAGTACTTTCTGATCAAACAGATGATCGTAAACCTTCTTCACCTCTTCCTGGTTTTTGATCACATTGCCCACGAACTCATCCACCATGCTTTGTTCCATGTTTTCCTGGCCGTACTGGCGCATCTGGGTGCGGAAATACTCCTCGAGGTGTGCTTTCACCTCATCGGGGCTCACTTCTACCTTGTTTTCTTTCAGCAGATGATTCTCAATGAGTTGCCAGCGGAAAGAATCGGCGAATTTATCAAATTCATTTTCTACCTGCTCGGCAGTTACTTCTTCCTTGTTGGTTTCCAGGAGCCATTTCTTCAGAAATTCTTCAGGCAGGGAAAGATCGGCCAGCTCCACCAGCTTTTTGATGACTTCATTTTTGAAGTGCTTATCGGCATCTGCCTGATATTGCGTGGAAAGCTGCTCGCGGAAAAACTCACGCAGTTCTTCTTCTGATTTAATTTCTTTGCCAGGGGCTGCTTTATCAAAAAACTCCTGGTCAATCGCAGCGGGTTCTACCCTGGAGATACTCTCAACGGTGAACTGAAACAAGGGGCTGTAATCAGACAATTCCTCTTTCTTGACACCAATCATGCCGGCAGCCTCGGCTTCAGCTTCAACGGCCTTGAGCACATCAAAGACAACTTTTTCGCCGGGCTTCAGGCCAATGAGTTTCTCTTTGGTCTCTTCGTCCTTTACATATTGGATGTAAACATTGGCCTTATGGGTATGGCCTTCTGCTTTGAGTTGCTCTGCAGACTCCATCTCTTCGAATTCGCCAAACAACACATCATCCTTTTCTGAAACGCCGGGGGTAATCATTTTCCCATAACGGCGGGTGGCATCCTGAACATAGTTATCAACGATTGCATCGCTGGCAATGACTTTATGATAATCCACCTCGATTTCTTCCGAGAGGTTCAGGTTTACTTCGGGGGCCAGCCCAATGGTGTAATGAAATTCAAAGTCTTTCTGGGCATCCCAATCCAGGTCCTCAGCGCTGTCTCTGTCAGGCAGGGGATTGCCCAGAATGTTCAGGTTGTTATCTTTGATGTACTGGTAAACAGCATCTACCATCACTTTGTTGACCTCTTCGGCCAGCACGCCTTTGCCGTACATCTTTTGTATCATACCGAAAGGAACCTTTCCAGGCCGGAAACCAGGCACTTGCGCTTTGCGCTGCATGTTCTTGAGTTCGGCAGTCACTTTATCCTGATAATCTTCGGGAGTGATCTGTACGGTGAGCACCGCTTCCAGCTGGCCTTTATTTTCCTGTACAATATTCATAAAATCTTGTTTTTTAATTGTTTATTTTGGATGGATCCACGATAAGCAGGATAGCTGCTTGAAAAAATAAAAACAACCCCGTCAGACGGCTAAAAG
>JAWOCF010000180.1:0-9351 GCA_046483935.1 Bacteroidales bacterium
CTTCATTGGTAGCAATGCGGTACAACCAGGTGTAAAGCCCGGAATCCCCCCGAAATTTTCCCAGGGCATTCCAGGCTTTCACAAAAACGTCCTGAAGGATATCGTCTGTGTCTTCATGCACTATTACAAGCCGCCGGACGTGCCAGTACAGGGGTTGCTGATATTTTCTGACGATCAGGTTAAAGGAATAATTTGCATTATCGCCTTTATGAAACATTTCCAGTAATTCCTCGTCAGAATAATGTGCCATCCGTTGGTTAACTTTCTCTTATAATTTTCTGTTCAGCGCCTTTTTGGCAGCCAGAACAATATGATGCGCATCCAGCCCATATTTTTGCATCAGTTGAGCAGGTTTGCCGCTTTCACCGAACTGATCCATCACGGCAACCATTTCAAGAGGAGCCGGGAACCGACGGGACAACGTGCTGGCCACACTGTCTCCCAGGCCGCCATTGATCTGATGCTCCTCAGCGGTTACAGCACAACCTGTCTTTTGTACTGATTGTAAGATGAGATTTTCGTCCAAAGGTTTAATGGTGTGAATATTTATTACTTCAGCCATGACCCCTTCTTTGGCAAGCGTTTTAGCTGCTTCCAGGGCTTCCCATACCAGGTGGCCGCAGGCAAAGATACTGACATGACTTCCCGGAACCAGGATAATCCCCTTACCCACTTCAAAGGGCTCGTCAACAGCCGTGAAATTGGGTACGGCAGGGCGGCCAAAGCGCAGATATACAGGGCCCTGATAGTCGGCGATGGCCATGGTGGCTGCACGGGTCTGGTTATAGTCGCAGGGGACGATCACTGTCATGTGAGGCAGCACTTTCATCAGGGCGATATCTTCCAGTATCTGGTGCGTGGCACCATCTTCTCCCAGGGTTAACCCTGCATGAGAGGCGCAGATCTTGACATTCTTGGAGGAGTAGGCTATTGATTGCCGGATCTGGTCGTACACCCTTCCGGTGCTGAAATTGGCAAATGTTCCGGTATAGGGGATTTTTCCTCCAATGGTTAATCCTGCAGCCAGCCCCATCATGTTGGCTTCGGCAATTCCAGTCTGGAAAAAGCGGTCGGGATACTCAGCCTTAAAGGCATCCATCTTTAGCGATCCGGTGAGATCGGCACAAAGAGCCACTACTTCAGGGCGTTGTTTTGCGATTTCCAGTAAACCTGCTCCAAAACCTGAACGGGTATCTTTTTTCTCTTTATAAGTATATTCCTTCATGTTGTTGAGATCGTTTAGATCATTAAAAATTTTAGTTTATGGTTACTGCAACACTGCTGCCTGATTCTATCTGAAACCTTCGTTCGGTTGAAAATCCTGTATTGGTTGACACCCGGGAACGGTATACCAGCCGGTAGTTTCCAGGTTGCAGATGCAATGTCTGATTCAACTGATACTCGCGCAAGGTAAAGATGGCTTCCAGGTCATCTTGCCCTTCCACAAAAAGCATTGCATGGCCAGGAGCCGGCAGCCGGATTACGGCAATGCCAGGCTGGGGGATTTCTATCCGGGTCATATGATTCTGCCTGATACTTATATCTGAAATGTATATCCGTGGCAGGCTCAAAACCTCGATATCATATGAGCCCACCAGATATCTTTCAGGATGCCCGAAATGCTGAGACTTAAGGGTTGAGGAATCCCCCTTCTCCCTTAATATCGCCTGGTAGTGTGAAGGTGCCTGCCCACTGGTAGTCAGCAGCAGCGAACCCGTGGGAGTGTCTGCTGCAACAATATTATGCCTTCCGGCTTCAACATTAATACCCCGAACCCACACCGCTGGGGTGGTATGTATCTTCATGTCGTAGGTAACGAAAGGATCCAGTATGTAAAGGGTATCAGGCAATCCCCGGTGATTCAGGGTATGTATGATGTTGTCGGTGATACCACCGGTTGTCTGATTAAAGAAGGTGATGGGTACGTTGGTTTCAGTAGGCCTGCCATTAACGTCCAGCAAGTTGACCTGAGAAGTTGTTTTGCCCAGCACCTGCGAAATGATGATGTTCAGACTGGCTTCAAACTCACTCTCACTGGAGGCATCAAAATAATGCCCCACGCAATCAAATTCATTCCGGAAGTCATGGCCAATGCCAATAACAAAAGGCTTCAGGATGATTCCTGTCTCCTGCAGCTTTCGTGAAATCTCACAAGGGTCTGCCCCACACTCTTCAATCCCATCGGTAATCAGTATGATGATATTGCGGCAATTATCGCAGGATGGAAAATCATCAGCGGCCTTTTCCAGCGACAATGCAATGGGAGTTGTTCCCTTTGGCTTCAGGGTCCTCAATTTGTAGCGGATATCCGGGATATTGTCATCGGCAAAAGGAACTTCCAGCCTGGTATCGTTGCAGTCCTGAGGGGGAAACACTTTCTGGTGGCCAAAGACCCTTAAGGCCAGCTGCACATGCTGAATGCCTTCCAGACTATCAAGCATTTCATTAATCAGGTGACGGGCAATATTAAGCCGGTTATCGCTTTGCCAGCGGGCTGCCATGCTATGGGAGGCATCAAAAATAAAAAGAATTCTTGAAGTAACCGGAGTGTCAGGTGCAACAGCAGCGGTATGCGCCCCCAAAAGGGTATAAGGCAACCCATAAAGGAAAAGTATTATTATAATGGCTTTTTTCAAATCACCTGTTTCTGAAAAACTAGCTTATGGAAAAAATTAGTAATCTCCAAGGGTTTCCTTCAACTGACCGATGGCCCGTTCAAATTGTTCATCATTGGGCGGTGAACCATGCCACTTATGATTGTTTTCCATGAAATCCACTCCACGACCCATGATGGTGTGCATCAGGATCATAATGGGTTTCTCATTTCGGGAAAGATCTTTTGCTTTTTGCAGCGTATCCAGCACCTCTTTCATGATGTTGCCATCCATCTCAAGCACCAACCATCCGAAGGACTCCCACTTGGCCTTTAAATCGCCCAGGGGAATGACCTCATGAACCGGTCCGTCAATCTGTTGGTCATTACAATCGATGATGCCCACCAGGTTGTCAATCCTTTTTGCAGGTGCAAACATGGCGGCTTCCCAGATTTGCCCTTCCTGTTGTTCTCCATCACCCATCAGGCAGTAAACCATGTGTGGGTCATTATTCAGTTTTTTAGATAAGGCAGCGCCACAGGCAACACTCAGCCCTTGTCCCAGCGAGCCGCTGGCAATCCTGATTCCGGGCAACCCTTCTTCGGTGGCAGGGTGACCTTGCAACCGGGAATTGAGCTTGCGGAAGGTGGCCAATTCCTCAACAGGGAAATAACCACTGCGCGACAACACGCTGTACCAGCCTGCCGACAGGTGCCCATTGGAAAGAAAAAAAAGATCTTCTTCCTTCCCGTCAAGTTCAAAAGATTCAGGATTGTGCTTTAACACAGAAAAATACAGCGCCGTAAATAGTTCTGCACAACCCATAGGACCACCCGGATGGCCTGATTGTACGGCGTGAACCATTCGTAGCACATCCCGCCTTACCTGGCTGGCAATCGATTCCAGTTGTTTTATATCCTTCATTATTAGTTTATTTGTTGAGGCCCAAAGATACAAATTTGAAAAATAAGCATCCTGGAGCGGTTTTTATTTCTGTTGTGGCTTCTGATAATAATTCATATTCCTCTTCTTGCAGCTACAGGTTCATTGGGGGAACTATTCTGCCTTGAGTTTCCTGTATTTGATGCGTCTGGGTTGAATGTCGCCCATGGTTTTTTTACGATTTTCTTCATATTCGCTATAGGAACCTTCAAAATATCTCACCTGCGAATCTCCTTCAAAAGCCAGGATATGGGTAGCCACCCGGTCGAGGAACCACCGGTCGTGGGTGATGATCACGGCACATCCGGCAAAATTCTCCAGCCCTTCTTCAAGCGCCCGCAAAGTGTTCACATCAATATCGTTGGTAGGTTCATCCAGCAGAAGCACATTGGCCTCACTTTTCAGGGTCATGGCAAGGTGCAGGCGGTTACGTTCCCCTCCGGAAAGCACGCCGCATTTTTTGCCCTGATCGGCACCACTAAAGTTGAACCGTGATACGTAAGCCCGGCTGTTCATCTGGCGTCCTGAGAGGTCGATCATTTCATGTCCTCCCGAAATTACTTCCCAAACACTCTTGTTGGGATCAATGTCGGCGTGGGCCTGATCGACGTAACCTATTTTTACGGTCTCTCCTGTTTCAAAGGTACCGGCATCAGCCGCTTCCATGTCCATAATCATTCGGAATAATGTGGTCTTTCCTGCCCCGTTAGGACCAATGATTCCCACAATGCCTGCCGGAGGAAGAGAAAAGTTCAGGCCTTCGAAAAGCAGCTTGTCACCAAAGGCTTTGGAAACATCAACGGCTTCTATCACCTTGTTACCCAGGCGGGGCCCGTTGGGAATAAATATTTCAAGGCGCTCTTCTTTTTGTTTGACATCGGCATTCAACAGCTTGTCATAGGCTCCCAGGCGGGCTTTTGATTTGGCATGACGCCCTTTGGGGCTCATGCGCACCCATTCCAGCTCCCGCTCCAGTGTTTTTCGCCTGCGACTTTCTGTTTTTTCTTCCATCTCCAGGCGTTTGGTTTTCTGGTCCAGCCATGAAGAATAATTTCCTTTCCAGGGAATCCCTTCTCCGCGATCCAGTTCCAGAATCCACCCGGCCACATTATCCAGGAAGTACCGGTCGTGGGTAATGGCAATCACAGTGCCTTTATATTGCTTCAGATGTTGCTCCAGCCAGTCGATGCTTTCAGCATCCAGGTGGTTGGTGGGCTCATCCAGCAACAGGATATCAGGTTCCTGCAGCAGCAGGCGGCATAATGCGACCCGCCGGCGTTCACCCCCACTCAGATGAGCCACCAGGCTATCGGGTTCGGGGCATCGCAGGGCATCCATGGCACGTTCCAGGCGGCTGTCCAGCTCCCAGGCGTTATGCTGTTCAATCAGGTCAGATAACTCACCCTGTCGCTGGATGAGTTTTTCCATTTCCTCGTCGCTCATCGGCTCTGCAAACTTCATGTTTACAGCTTCGTATTCCTTGAGGATATCCACCACTTCCTGTACGCCTTCTTCTACTATTTCCTTGACGGTTTTGCTATTGTCCAGCTCGGGTTCCTGGGGCATATGCCCCACTGAATAGCCGGAAGAAAAAACCACCTCGCCCTGAAAAGATTTCTCCTCCCCGGCAATGATCTTCATCAGGGTAGACTTTCCCGAACCATTCAGTCCGATGATGCCAATTTTGGCACCATAAAAAAAAGAAAGATAAATATCCTTTAATACCTGTTTATTGGGTGGGAATACTTTGCTCACCCCCACCATAGAAAAGATTATTTTCTTATCGTCGCTCATAAATATTCTGATTTGGAATGGTGCAAAGGTCGCAAAATAACTATAATTGCAGCGGAACTTTTACTGCAAATGAAAACTTATGGCGGCCCCTCCCCCTGGAGCCAGGTTCAGGGTGATTTCCGATTGGCTGGTAATCTCCTCTGAGGTGATTTGATAGGCCGTAGGATTACTATCCCAATGAGCATCCGGGGCATCTGCATAAATGCTTGCCCGATAGGTTCTGCCAGGCTCCAAAAAGTCGGTTTTCAATGTAAAAGAACGCCCTTCCTCATTGGTAATGCTGCCCAGAAACCAGTTGCCTGTTTCACGCTCCTCACGTGCAATGGTAACATATTCGCCCGGTTCGCCATTCAGCACGGTTGATTGCTCCCAGTTAACACCTACATCGCGGATAAACTGAAAGGCCGGATGGTTCTGATAATTTTCCGGCAGGTCGGCTGCCATCTGCAAGGGGCCGTAAATAACTACATAAAGGGCCAGCTGTTGAGCAATGGTGGTATTTACCTGATTATCGGGCTTGTAGGGATTCAGCTTGATGTTAAAGATTCCCGGAGTATAATCAATGGGGCCGGCCAGCATCCTGGTAAATGCCACGATGGGCAGGTGTTCGGGTGGATTGCCACCATCGCTGGCCCAGGCATTGAATTCCTGGCCGCGCAATCCCTCGCGGGTCATGTCGTTGGGATAAGTTCGCCGCAGGCCGGTGGCCATGATTGGTTCATGCGAATTTACGCCCACCTTATTTTCGGCGGCAGTTTGTAATACTCTCATGTAATGGTTCACCATAAACTGATTGTGATGATATTCTCCTTCGGGGATAATGGTTCCCACATACCCTGTTTTTACATGATGAATACCCAGTTCATTCATCAGGGCATAAGCTGTGTCTAGCTGCTGATCATAAGTGCCAACATCCGAGGATGTTTCATGATGCATAATGATATTCACTCCCTTTTCGCGGGCATAACGGGTCACTTCCTGAAGGTCATAATCCGGATATGGGGTAACAAAATCAAAGATGCCTTCGCGCTCGGGGCTGCCGATCCAGTTTTCCCATCCAGTGTTCCAGCCTTCCACCAACACCGCCCCGATATCATTATCAGCAGCAAAGTCAATATACCTTTTAGCATTCTCGGTAGTAGCACCATGTTTGCCGCTGGCCATGTCCCAGGAAGATTTGTCAAGATGCATTTCCCACCAGATGCCGACATATTTTGTGGGAGTCAGCCAGGAGGTGTCATCCAGCTTATTGGGTTCATTCAGGTTCAGGATGAGTTTTGATTCTATCAGGGTAGCCGCCTTATCAGCAATTTGAACCGTACGCCAGGGAGTGTTGAATGGCGTGCTTCGCGCTACTTTATAATCCCTGCTGGATCCTACCAGATTGGTTTTAAAGGCCAGATTTTGGGTATCCACTTCCAGGGTAATCCCTGCGTAATCAATCAGGGCAGCCTCATGGAAACTCAGGTAAAGACCCTCTGAAGTTTTCATGGTAACCGGGGTGTTGACCGCATTGACCGGAATATATGTTTGTGCCAGGTTGGGATGATCGCGTTTGCTCAGGGCATCAATTTCACTCAGTGAAGTCGTGTTATACAGGTGTTCATAAATGTCCCAGTCGCCTGGAATCCACCATGTTTTATGGTCACCCGCAAGATTAAACCGGGTATTCTCTTCAGTAATGAACACCTGATTCATGTTATTCTGTTCGGGGAATTCAAATCTGAATCCCAGTCCATCATCAAAAACCCGGAATACCATATCGAACTTTCTTTTCAGACTGTCGTTTTCCTGAAAATGCACTACCAGTTCATTGTAATTGTTGATCACTTTGCGTTGTTCGCCCCAGGGCATTTCCCAAATTTCTTCATCATGGCGGCTCTCTGATCCGGTAATGGTCAATCCTTGCTTTAAGGAAGGAGCATCCAGAAAATCAAACCCGATGGAAGAAGTATCCAGTACCAGCTGGCTGTTATGCCACACCTGATAGGCGGGCTGACCATCTTCCAGTATCAGCACCTCAGCGTGTATGATTCCCGAAGGGGAAGACACCCTGGTGGTCATTTCGTTATTGCAGCTTTGCCAACCTGTTGCCATGACTATTAGCATTAAGAAGGAAAATCGTTGAATGGACATATTATCTTGTTTTATTAATGATGGATAATTTTTTAAACAATGAACGACTAAATTCAACACAACCAGTGCCATTTAAATTGGAATGCTAAAGAAAAATCAGCAAAATTCCGCCCAATGCAGCCATAACCATTACCACCGTAATGAGGATCATCCATTTTCCGGATATGGCGCTTTGGGGCCGGTTGGTTTCCTTCATTCTGAGCTCCACAGCCCGGAAGCTGATCAGCGCCAGCAACGGAATCAGGCCACCCAGGAAAATAAAGATCAGTCCCAGGGTGGTAATCAGCCAGGAAGGATGTGTTTCACCCATAAATTCGATAGTACCAAATCCCACAGCAAGGGCTGTCAGGCCCGTGCGAATCCATCCGGCAAAGGTACGTTGCTGGGCAAGGAAAGTACGTTGATCTGCCCAAACGGTACGATCTTCTGCATATTCAGTGCGTTCTTCAGCAAGTTCGTTTTTATTCATTTGTATTTCAAGAGGCTATTACTCAAAAACCTTTTTTAATCCTGAATAAAGATACAAACTTATCATGTTGAAGCTTGTGAAATGCCATACATATTTTTTATGTCCTTCTCCCTTTTGTGGACTGGCCATGACATGGTGCCAATCCCAAAACATAGGTCAGTGAAAACCAGCTGCCTGCCGCTGCATCTTGTCAGGTGCAATCACACCCAGATCATTCCCTGCCGAATTTCTTTCTGAAGGGATTGCTGTAAACGGCCAAAATGGTATCTTTGGGGCAATTTCAAAATACTTATCAGACAATGGAAAAACAGCCTGTAATAGCCTTTTTGCAAAAGGTAGAATTGTTCAAGGATCTAAGCACCCAGGAGCTCGATCATTTTGTCAGAAAATTTGAAGAGAAAAATTATAAAAAGGGGCAATACCTGTTTCAGGAGAACAGCCCTACCAATAAGTATCTCTACATCATTTATGAAGGGGAGGTTGAGTTATTCAAAAAGACGCCTTTCGGCGAAGAAAAACGATTGACGTTCTTCTCAACGCGCGACTTCATCGGGGAAGGGACCATCATGGCCGATGCGCCTCATACCACCAATGCCAGAGCCATGAAGCCTACAACAGCCTTATGTCTGTCGCACGACAGTTTTACTACGCTGTTCGAGCAACATCCTGCGGTGGGTTTAAAGATCTTCCAGCAGATCTCCAAAGTAATCTCCCGGCGCATGCGCCAGAGCAACATGCGCCTGGTGAATGTGAATGCCCAGTATGAAAGTGGACGAACCCGCCGCGAGCATGATCTTCTGGGTGACCGTGACGTACCCTCAGAAGTATATTATGGCGTACAGACCCTGCGCGGCATCGAGAATTTCAACATCAGCGGCATTACCCTGAACTTTTTCCCGGTGTTAATCCAGGGACTTGCCATGGTGAAGATGGCAGCCGCCAGGGCAAACCATGACCTGGGATTATTGCCAACCCCCATTACCAATGCCATTGTCAGGGCGTGTCATGATATTATCAATGGTCGGTTTCATAATCAGTTTGTGGTAGATATGATTCAGGGAGGCGCAGGCACTTCTACCAACATGAATGCCAATGAGGTGATTGCCAATCGTGCCCTGGAGATTATGGGCCATGAAAAAGGAATGTATAAGCACTGCCATCCAAACAATCATGTGAACCTTTCGCAATCCACCAATGATGCCTATCCCACGGCAGCAAAGATCGCCCTGGTAAAAAGCAATGAACGCCTGGTGGAGGTGCTGGGTAACCTCATTGAGAGCCTGCGCGAAAAAGAACTTGCCTTTGCGGATATTATCAAGATGGGGCGCACCCAGTTGCAGGATGCTGTGCCCATGACCCTGGGGCAAACTTTCGGGGCTTATGCCACCACCCTGCAGGAAGAAATCAGGCTGCTGA
>JAWOCF010000207.1:0-3187 GCA_046483935.1 Bacteroidales bacterium
AAAACGGATGAACGTCTTTTTTGGTAATATGCACCCGGCTGCCAAAAAGATTTTCTACGCTGCTTTTTTGCACCATTCGAATTGCATTGAAATGCCCGGCCAGCAAGTGAAACAGAAATCCGGCAACTCCCAATAAATACAATCCGAATAAATAGTAGGCTGTTGAGAAATCTACAAAGGAGTATTGCACCGGCTTTTTGATCTTGTAAACCACCCTCTCGTACAGAATCAGCCACGAGATATGGGTTTGTATCAGCTCAGCATGCCCTGCTGCTTCAGGCAGCGCCCCATTATCTTTCAGTTGTTGTATCTGTTGTTGATCCATAAATTCTTCTTTTGGCCAGGGCAATCATTTCCTCTATTGACAGAACATCCGACCATAGCGTCAGATGTGGATGCCGCAAGGCTTCAGCTTCCTCTTTGATTTTGCGGTAAACGCTGTAACCGGCCTCGCTGTGTTGGCGGTTTTCTGTCAGACGCTGGCGCACGGTCTGTTGCGAGGCTTTTATTTCAATGACAACAAGCTCGTGGCCCATGTTGTTGGCCAGCTGCCTGAACAGGTTCCTTCTGTTGCTTTTGTGGAAGGTGGCATCCACGATCACATCCGATCCCTCTTGCAGGTATTTCTCAGCCTTTTGGGCCATCCGCTCATAAACCAGCTGTTTGGTCTGAGAGTCATAATCCCCTTTTTTACCCAGTTCTTCACGGATCATATCAGTGTTGAGGTAGTGTGCCGGGATTTCCTGTTGCAGATGGCGGCTAAAATACGACTTCCCTGTGCCGGGAAGGCCTGAAACCATGATTACCATAACGATTTAGCCGGGGCTGTTTTTTAACATCATTGCTTATCCTGTTGCTTGGGTGTGCCTTGCATGAAAGGGATTATTTCCGGAGCCTGGTAATCAACCACCATAACAGTGCAATGATGATGATAACCATGAGCACGCCTACCCCAACGCCCAGCGTGAAGATGCCTTCCAGAAGATCACATCCTGCAAAGGCTACCAGCATGAGGAAAAGTAACACCAACCGGATCTGAATATTAAAGGTTTTCATAAGCTTCGATTTTGTGATTGGTGCGTTACCTCTTAACCGGCCTGCTCCATAGTTTCGTTATACTCACCACGGCGGGCGGCCCAGTTGCATTTCGAGCGATGAAGCAGTGCCTGCTGTGCCTGTTGCACTTTGTCGCTATGGCCGTGCCAGGTTTGTAATGCCGGTTGCTGGATGGCCCTGCCATACGAGAAGGATAGCTGCCAGGGCAGCCGCTCTTTGTGCCTCACATTCATGGCATTCAATCGTTCGGAAGCCAGCTCGTTGGATTGGCCGCCCGAGAGGAACACGATTCCGGGCATGGCAGCTGGCACCGTACGCAGGAGGGTCTGCACGGTGACATCGGCAATTGTTTCGGTATCCGACTGGTCGGGATGCGACAACCCCGGTAGCACCATGTTGGGTTTGAGCAGCATTCCCTCGAAGTCAACATGATGCAGATACAGATTATTGAATACACACTGCAGCACCATTTCGGTGACTTCCCGGCAGCGCTCCAGGGAGTGATCGCCGTTCATCAGCACCTCAGGCTCTACAATGGGCACCAGATAGGCTTCCTGGCATAAGGCAGCATAACGGGCCAGGGCCTGTGCATTGGCCTCGATACACGCAAGGGTGGGGGTATGGTCGCCAATAGTAATGACGGCCCGCCATTTGGCGAAAAAGGCCCCCATCTGGGCATATTCTGCCAGGCGGTCGCGCAGGCCATCCAACCCTTCGGTAATTTTCTCTCCCGGGTGCAGGGCCATGTTTTTGGCCCCCAGATCCACCTTGATGCCTGCAATGATGCCGGCCTCAGGAATGACCTGTACAAAGGGGGTGCCATCATGTTTGCGCTGGCGGATGGTTTCGTCATACAGAATCACTCCGCTGATGTAGTTACCCAGATCGGGCGTGGTCAGGATCAGCTCCCGGTAGGCCCGCCTGTTTTCTTCTGTGTCAGGGATGTTATACTGGTCAAAACGTTTTTTGATGGTGGGGCTGCTTTCATCCATGGCAAGAATCCCCTTGTCGTTGGCCACCAGCATCCGGGCAGTTTCATTCAGTTCCTTCATTTCCATGTTTACCTTCTTTTTTAGAGTTGGTGATTCAGGATAGCTGTTTCATCTTTTCAGCAATGAAACCATTCGGAAACGTACCATTCATTCAGTGTCATCGCGGCTGCCAGGGAGATGGCCGGGTCAGCCTCTTAGCTGACCCTTACTCCCTGGCAACCGGATGCCCTTGTGGTCTTGCCGGGTTATCAGGTCAGCAGGATAATCAGGATAATGATCAGGATCAGGGTGCCCCCTCCGATATAGATCCCCCTGGATTGCAGGATGGCTTTATTGTCTTTGAGCTCATTGCGCAGCTCACGTTTTTCCGTCCTGGAAAGTTCCGACTTATCCATGTCGCGGATCTCTTCCACGCGGGCCTTCAGGGCTTCTGTATCAACGTCATCAGCGGCTGCTGCTTTTTCTGTTACGGCAGGGACTTCAGTGGCTACCGGGGCATCGGAAATGGCAGTCATTTCAGATACTGCCGGAGCATCGGAGCTGATTTGTGGTTCTGCCTCCTGGGCAAACAAGGTGAAAGCACTCATTGAAAAGATCATCATGAATGTTACTAGCAAGGTCCGTTTCATTTTTGTAAGGTTTTAATTTTATAATAGCTTGGTTTAATTAGTAAAGATACAAAATTTACCGAATAATATAATAAATAATGCTACAAATTCAGGCTGCATGTAATAAAGGATGGGTGCGCAGGGTGAGGTGCGGAGTGCTGGGTTTTTAGGATTAGAATGCGGTTGCCACGGATCGCTGCGCGAACGCTGATGGTGGCGGATCTTTTCAGAATGCCTGCGGCTGTCTGCAGCTCACGGATGAACCAACCGGCTTGAACCTCTGTGAACCTTCTTTAAAAAAAGATTTATCCACAAATTTCACAAATTATAAATAGACAATGAAACGTAAGCATCTGATTTCCTTCAAGCTGGCAGGATGACATTGATTCTCTGAGCCCTCTTCGGGCGATTGACACAAATTAAACGTGCTGTGTGTCTATCAATCTATCAATCCGCTAATCTGCTAATCCGCTAATCTGCTAATCATCTTTCTCCCCCTCTCCATTTCTGTCTATCAATCCTCTAATCTGC
>JAWOCF010000228.1:0-52937 GCA_046483935.1 Bacteroidales bacterium
CCTCTATAAATATCACGGAAGGATCAAATAACCGTTCTTTAAGGAACGGAAACTTCTGTAGCCAACCGTTGCCGGATTCTGCGAACGGTCTGCACGAAGACTATCCGCAGGCGTTTGCCATATAAGAGGGATGATCCGATGCACACCAGTGAAAATAGAAATACCGTATAAGGCACCCCGATAGCTTCTGAAACCCCTCCGGCCAGCAGGCTGCCCAAAGGGGTGATGCCCATAAAAGTAAGGCTGTAGAGCGACACGACCCTGCCGCGCTTGTCGTTATGACTGATAATCTGCAGTATGGTATTGGTACTGTTGAAATGTACGATCATGCCAAAGCCGGTAATGGCCAGGGCTGCCATCGAAAGGTACAGGTTGGAGGACAAGGCGAACAGTCCCAGGGCGAGGGAAAAAATCAGGGCGGTGCGGAATATGGTTACCGGAATGGTAGCAACCTTTTTGCGTGCAGCCAGGTAAAATGCCCCGGTAAGTGCTCCTGCACCCAATGCCCCGGTGAGGATACCCAGCAATTCGGAATCTCCCTGTAAAACATCGGCTGCAAATACCGGCAGCAAGGCCTGAAAAGGAAGCCCGAAGAAGCTGCTCAGGGCAACCAGCATGAGCAAATACCGCAAAGGTTTTTCATTCCATGCATAATGAATGCCTTCTTTGAGCTGATTCATCACCGAATCACGAACCTTATGAATAGTTTTTACCGGGATGCGCATGGCCATCAATCCGGCAATGACAGCCAGAAAACTCACGCCATTGATAAAGAAGCACCACCCCTCACCTACTGTGGCAATCAGCACCCCACCAATGGGAGGTCCCACAAACCGGGCCATATTGTATAATGATGAATTCAGTGCGATGGCATTGGTCAGGTCTTCGGGATTGGGAATCATATCAGGCACGAACGACTGCCGGAAAGGGGTGTCGAAAGCCAGGATCACGCCATTGACCCCGGCAAGCAGCAGGATATGGTATACCTTGATGGCATCGGTGAGCACCAGGGCAGCCAGTATAAAAGCCACCACCATAGCCGCAGCCTGTGAAAGGATGATCACCCGCTGGCGGTTCATTCTGTCGGCCAGCACACCCGCAAAAGGAGTGATAAACAGCGAAGGGATTTGCTGAAAGAATGCCACTGTGCCCAGCAGCAGGGCGGAGCCGGTAAGCCGGTATACCAGCCATCCCATGGCAATATTCTGCACCCATACCCCAATCAGCGAAATGCTTTGCCCTCCATAATACAACCTGTAGTTGGGATACTTCAAGGCCCTGAACATATGCTTCAGGGTGTCGGGAGGAATTGGAAGGCCGCGAAATATGATCACCGGTTCATTTTTTGATGGGCAAACTTACAAAAATTCTCTCTGCCTTAGCAGGGCAAAGGCAAATAGGCCATTTTCATAAAATCTTTTCAGGGTTTCAGGAGTTGTTGGTCGCCCACCAGCTCCAGGCCCGCTTGTTTGGTTTGTCCTTCAAAAAGGACATTTCCCTGGGGATCTTCCAGGCACACAAACAAGATAGCATCCAGGCTCTCATGAATCATGCGGTTCATCTGCCCGGCCAAAGGGGCCATCAGCTCTCCGCGCACCCCCTTCAGGCCCCGGATGGTTAACCTGAAGCCACGGTCTTCAATAACGATCTGGATCTGATCAGGATCGCCATGTATTTCAACAATTTTTGCAGAAGTATAGGTGGCAAACCGCAAGATTTCGTCATTAAAAAGAAGATAGCCCAGAAAGCCGGTGAATGATCCTGTAATCCAGGGTACATGAGCTACCGACAACATAAATGAAGCCTTATCATGATTCATAAATGAATTGCTTTGCATCCATATCCAGGCTTTTGGCATGCTGCTGCCCCAGTCTTTTTCAATATAACCCCTGCCATTATCAAAAGATAATGTATCCTGCTGATGGACCAATACTCCCTTCAACCGGTGATCAAGGCTCACCACACCATGATAAGTCTGCATAAAAGGCACAAAACGGTACCACCCCATAATGCCAGGCCAGAACAGGGAAACGGGGTAGCGGCTGGATTCTGAAAAACCAATCTGCCCGCGAATATGATGTTCGTCATCTTTGAGATCTACCGAAAACCCTTCACCCGAGAAGATATTGCCGGCGATGCGGACTTCAAAATGGCGCCGTGAATACGAAAAGGCCTCCGGAGGAAACCTGAAATAACTGGTTTGACCAGTGCTCCCATCAATTACCTGCACGAAAGCGTGTGCGTCGGTATCCAAAGAGACTCCCGGAATGAAAGCATAACGCAGGGAACCATCGTCCGATACAATTTTATAATACCACCCTTCATAATACCTGGTGGTGCGCATGTTTCCCTGAAAAAAAGAGGGATTCCATATTTTTTTCAGATCGTAAAAGGAAAAACCATTAGAATGAAGTTTGTGATGAGGCGAAGTTTGAGAAGCGCCCTTTTCCGGCCATTGGACTGACAGCCAGTGAATCAAAATAAATATTCCAAGAAATGATTTATTCATTTTTTGATATCTTTTATCTTCATACGATCAAGATAAAGATAATAAATAAAATAGGGTTAAGGAAAACCAGCCTTCGATCCGGACAGCAAACAACAAAATATCCAGCCAACTACCTGATCTTTCCATATTTTTGATGTTGCTCTGTATGAATACACTTCAGGCAATTAAGGCCGCGGTTGCATTTGCGGTAAGCCTCCTCAAAACTGCGGCCGGTAGCACTGATGGCAAATAGCCTGGGGCCAGGCTGATACACATTATCCTGAACCTGAAAGCAGGATTGCCAGAGGTTAATGCCCAGATCCGCAATTTTCTGATCATCTATCTGTATCAGGATATTGCTATTTGTCATAGCAGATTCATTAGGTACCACATATTTACAAACAGTAGCCAGAGGCTCAAATTCAACAGCTATTTCATCCAGCCCTTCTGTGGCAATGGCCCTGAAGATTTCCAGCAAATCAGTTTTTAATAGCGGCAACACGTTCAGGGCCGCAGGATCATCAGGGCCTACATTAATGCCAAGAAGCCGGATGCCCTGATGAGTAATCATAAATTTCGCTGAGAGAAACCCCTTATAATTTTCAGAATATTGTTCCCGTAAAGCAGTCAGTATTCTGCGGATAATGAGCAAACTGTCATCCAGGGACTGCTGATCAAGAAACGGAAGCATGTGGCTGGCATCTGAATAGGAACCCATACCAGGAGCATTTACAGTGACCGGATCATTCAAAAGATTGAACTCTTTGACAACAGGAAAGGGAACCACCGTTTTCCCATCAGTAAGTACCTGAACGACATATTCCTGGCCCAACAATTTGGGCTCAAGCACCACACAAGGCATGTTTCCGATGTTTTGATCAAAAATCTCTTCAACGTATGCCTTGGTTTGACTTTTATCATTTAGGTGTATGCCCTCAATCCTCACTCCTGCTTGTAGAGTAATGCCCGCAGGTTTTACCACGAGGGCAAAATCAGCCTGGCTGATATAATCCAGGGCCTGTTCCTTCTCAAAGAAAACCATGAAATCCGGATTGCCTTCAATATCGTTATCTTGCATCAATGATCGTAAAAAACCCTTGTCGGCTTCCAGCCAGGTGCACAGTGCGGATGGTCCGATGGTAGGAATGCCTATTTCATTGAAGTAATTAACGGCACCCTTCAATAGGGTTTTCACTGAAACCACCACAATCATTTCAATCTTGTTTTTCTCCACAAAATCATCAATAACATCCAGATCAGCAATGTCATCAACCTCATAATGAAAAGAAAGGTCAGCAATGCCGTTATTCAGTTTATCCATGAGGGCATATACCGTAACATTTTTATTTTTTGTTAAGGTCCTGGCAATAGCCTGTGTCCTTCCTCTGCTGCCAATCAGTAATACTCTCATCGCCAATATTTTTTACCATGAAACATATTCCGCGAAGCCTTCCTGCTTCTCTGACAGGCTTTTTGAATAACCTACACATATAAGTATTAATTAATAAATAAATTGTGTATTTTTTTCTTCAAATTGCCTGTTTTATTCCTTCAACGGATATTTGTCAGCATTATTATCACCAATGAAATAAAAAAGAAATAAAAGAAGTCAGGCAAGCAGTTTTAGGAAAATCCTCCGGCAAGTATCTGCTCAAATGCAATGAAATTTTAAAAGAACAACAACCATCATTTTCTCTCTACAGCGATTATCTTTGGAAAAAAAATAGCATGCCAAGAAAGATCATTATTTCTACTGCTTATCTGCCACCTATTGACTACATGATGTGGTTATATTTTTCTGATGAGGTGTTGATCGAAGCCTATGAGACTTACCCCCGGCAAACCTGGCGCAACCGGTGTCGGATTGTCTCGGCCAATGGATTGCTGGATCTTTCCATTCCGGTGGAAAAACCTCACAACAAGCCAGCTATCACTAAAGAGGTAATGATCAGCACGCGACATTCCTGGCAGAAAAACCACTGGCGTGCCATCCAGTCTGCCTACAGCAAGTCGCCCTTTTTCATTTATTACAAAGATGCATTTGAAGCAATGTACAATCAGCCCCCTCCTGCTAAACTCCTTGATTGGAACTACAAGCTTCTTGAAGTAATTGCCTCCCAAATCATTCCTTTGCCTCAAATAAAATATACGCAGGAATATCAGAAGGTGCCTGCCGACATGAAGGATCTGCGGGAAGCATTTTCGCCCAAGGCACACAGGCAGCAACAAGACATCAGCCACCAGCTGCCTGAATATTACCAGGTGTTTTCTGCCAGCATGCCTTTTCAGCCCAATTTAAGCATCCTGGACCTGCTGTTTAACATAGGCCCAATGACCATTGACTATTTGCGGGAAAACGCCGAAAAAGGCCTTTAATTCATCTTAGGATAGGCAACTCTCACATGGTTGATGTTCATCAGCCGGCGCTTGAATATTTTCTTGATGGTGGTAATGTCCTGAAAAGTAATATCGGCCTTATCGAACTGTTTCTCCACGATCAGGTTGTCAATGATGGTTTCTACCAGTTCATTAATGCTGTTCTCATCAGGCTTTTTCAGGCTGCGTGAGGCGGCCTCTACCGAATCGGCCATCATAACCACGGCTGTTTCCTTACTGAAAGGACGTGGCCCGGGATAAGTAAATGCCGCCGGATCAATTTCCTCTCCCGGATTCTGCTTCTGACGCATGGTATAGAAATATCGCGCCGTAGTGGTTCCATGATGGGTGCGGATGAAATCAATGATATACTCAGGAATATTGTGCCTGCGTGCCTTCTCGATACCCCCAATCACGTGATTAATAATGATTCGGGCGCTCTCTTCATAAGAAATATCATCATGTGGGTTCATTCCTGAGGTTTGATTCTCAGTAAAATAAATCGGATCATCCATTTTCCCGATATCATGATATAGTGCACCGGTTCGGGCCAGCAGGGCGTTTCCACCAATGGCATAAATGGCTTCCTCCGAAAGATTGGAAACCTGCAGGGAATGTTGAAAAGTACCAGGCGCCTGCAGGCTAAGCTCACGAAGCAACTTATTGTTGGTGTCGGCCAGCTCAAGCAAAGAGAAATCGGTAGGCATCCCGAAGAGTCTTTCAAAGAGGTAAATCAGGGGGTAGGCAAATAAAGTAAGCGTCGCTCCCCCGGCAAAATACCCAAAATTGATCCATTGGATGTCATCAAAGGAACCTGTTTGCGACAAGGACCATCCGAAAAACACTGCCGAATAAGTCAGGAATATCAAACCTACGGTGATCAGCAACTGGGAGCGCCGGCGCAGGCTGGCCATGCTCATGATGGCAATAATACCAGCAAGGAACTGCAGGAACACAAATTCAAAACTTCGGGGAATCAGAAATCCAATAAGAATAATGGTGATAATATGTACATAGAGCGCCAGCCGGTTGTCGAAAAATGCCCTGATCACAATAGGGACAATACTAATGGGTAGCAGGTAAAGCCAATCTACATTATACCGCACCACCAGGCTGGTGGTAAGGATCATGATCACGATCGACAACAAAATCAACAGGATCTGCCTGTTGTTTTGAAAAACATCCCTTCGGAAAACAAACAAAAACATGGCCAGAACCACCATGGTAATACTCACCAGGATCAACTGACCGGCATACTGCAGGTTTTGCATACCAGCCTGTCCACGCTGACGGGTATATTCGGCTTTAAAGCTTTCCAGTATCTGGTACTTTTCAGCCGTGATCAGCTCCCCCTGAGAGATAATCTTTTCACCTTGCTGAACCATGCCCCTGGTTACGGGAATGCTTTCCAGGCGGGTTTCCAGGGCCAGATTGCTCATCTCTTCATCATAAATGATATTCGGAGCCAGTGCCATTCCCAGCAGGGGCTCCACAAAAGGATGATATTGTTCATCGATTCGCTGCAACATCTGGGTAGCGCGCTGATAGGCCGCCGTTAGTGTAAGAAAATCTCCCAGCCTGTGGGTAGAGGCGACCTGACCTTCCAGGACGCGGATCTCGAAGGAGGAAGGTTCCTCCTGAAATCGTTCCTCAATAGAGATAATACCTGTTGAGAACAATGAATCCAATATCTGCACACTGCTTTTCAGAACTCTTTCCAGATGGGCTGCCGGGAGTTCATTCTCGCTGGCATATTCCGGAAAACTCTCACGGAAAGTGGCCTCAAAGGAATCCATTTGCCGGGCAGCCACTACCGTGTCGCGCATAAAAAAAGGGCGGAACTCTTCCTGCACAGCATTTTGCTCGGCCTCCAACTCTTCCTGGGTTTTGAGGATGGCAAAATCAAAAGGGGCAATCAGATCATTATACAACCAGGGCCTGGCTTTATGATATTCATATTCAAAGCCAGCTTGCCTGGGAAATAACTGAACGATGATAAAAATGCTTATCAGAAAAAGAACTGCCTTATACAGTTTGGAAAAATTAGCCTGCAACCAACGGATCATTGTTTTGAATATTTTTGGTAAAATTACACATATCTAAGGTACGAAATTCCTGAAAATTAGGCAGGATGAAGATGTCAGGAATAATTATATAGCTAACGAAGGTTAATTTAAGCAAAATTGCCTAATTTTAACCCTGCAAAAATCAGACCTGTTTATGGAAAGGGGAATATGTTTACTCAGTGTGGCGGCCATGCGCCGGGAACCCTCCCATCGCAGCGAACTCGTCAACCAGTTGGTGTTTGGCGACCCTTTCGAAATTCTGGAGCACCACCAGGAATGGTGTCTGATCAGAATGGCCTTCGATGGCTATCAGGGTTGGATCAACCTGAACCAGATGAGCCCTTTAGATCAGGTTGAATGGCAGGCCATACAGTCGCAAACCACAAAAACGGTGAGCACTGACCTGATTCAGGTTCTGGAAGACAAGACCCGGGATACCCGTTTTGCAGTGGGCCCGGGATGTAGCTTTCCCTTTTTTGACCAGGGCAGATTCTCCCTGAGCGGCAAGGTTTATGAATACCCCGGGGAAGTATTTACCAGTAAGTATCCTGCATACGACCAGGTGGGCAGGCATGCCATGATCTTTCTGAACACCCCCTATCTTTGGGGAGGGCGCTCGCCAATGGGCATCGATTGCTCAGGGCTTACCCAGCTGGCTTATAAGATGGCAGGAATAACCATTGCAAGAGATGCCAGCCTTCAGGCCCAGCATGGCCAGACCATCCATCTGATCAATGAAGCACAACCAGGCGATCTGTTATTCTTTGATAATGAGGAACAACAGATTACACATGTAGGCATTTTAATTAATGAGGGGCATATCATTCATGCCCACGGGAAAGTGCGTATCGACCTGATCGACCATCATGGGATCTACAACCTGGACCTGCGAAAATACACTCATCAGCTGCGAATCATCAAAAGAATTCATGCAGAAACCCATCAATTTCTTCGTTAAAGAGTTTCCTGCCAGCACATTTTCGGGGATTCCCTTATTTAATCGGCAAAAATTCATTAATTTTGCACCCCTAATTTGAATCCATTATCATGATAAAAATAACCCTGCCCGATCAATCAGTACGCGAATATCCTGAAGGGGTCACCGGACAACAGATAGCCAGCAGCATCAGCGAAGGACTGGCACGCAAGGTGCTTTCCATCAGCGTGAATGGTGAAGTCTGGGACATTGACCGGCCCATTCATCAGGATGCGCAAATCAAACTGCATACCTGGGAGGATAAAGAAGGCAAAGCCACTATGTGGCACTCTTCGGCACACCTGATGGCCAGTGCCATTGAAGAGCTGTATCCGGGCACCAAGTTCGGAATTGGCCCTGATGTGGAGAATGGCTTTTATTATGATATTGACCTGGGCGATCGTACCCTTTCCAGCAATGACTTTGAGAAAATAGAGAAAAAAATGCTGGAGCTGGCACGCCAGAAAATGCCCTTCGAGCGCAGGAACATCTCCAAAAAAGATGCCCTGGATTTGTTTGAACAAAAGGGGGATGAATACAAAATTGACCTGATCAAAGATCTGGATGAGGGTACCATCACCTTGTATGAATCCGGCAACTTCATTGATCTTTGCCGGGGACCGCACCTGCCCGATACCAGTCCCATCAAGGCTGTAAAGCTGATTAACCTGGCAGGGGCTTATTGGCGTGGCGATGAGAGCCGCAAGCAACTCACCCGGGTATACGGGATTACCTTCCCCAAGCAGAAACAACTGGAAGAATACCTGGTGATGCTGGAAGAAGCCAAAAAAAGAGACCATCGCAAGATCGGTCGTGAACTCGAGCTGTTTGCTTTTTCCAACAATGTAGGACAGGGCCTGCCCTTATGGCTTCCCAAAGGAGCCGAGTTGCGCGAGAATCTTGAGAAATTCCTGAAAAAGGTGCAGCGCAAAGCCGGATACCTGCCAGTGATCACGCCCCACATTGCCAACAAGAGCCTTTACATCACCAGTGGCCACTACGAGAAATACGGCAAGGACTCGTTCCAGCCCATCAAAACCCCGGCCGAGGGGGAAGAGTTTTTCCTGAAGCCCATGAATTGCCCTCACCATTGTGAGATTTATAAAACCAAGCAATACTCATACAAAGACCTGCCGGTTCGTCTGGCTGAATTCGGAACGGTATACCGCTATGAACAAAGTGGTGAGCTGCACGGACTTACCCGGGTAAGAGGATTTACCCAGGATGATGCCCACATCTTCTGCCGTCCCGATCAGGTGAAAGAGGAATTCATCAAGGTGATCGATATCGTGTTGTATATCTTCAAAGCCCTCGATTTTAAGGAATACAGTGTTCAGATCTCACTGCGTGATCCTGAAAACAAGGAAAAATAC
Organism: Bacteroidales bacterium; assembly: GCA_046483935.1. GTDB lineage: Bacteria > Bacteroidota > Bacteroidia > Bacteroidales > UBA7960 > JAWOCF01. The sequence continues at coordinate 9,280 of JAWOCF010000228.1, forward strand.
ATCGGTTCCGATGAGAACTGGCAAAAGGCAGAACAAGCCATTATCGAAGCCACCCGCGAAAAAGGCCTTGAAGCAGAAGTAGAACTGGGGGAAGCAGCCTTCTATGGGCCCAAGCTTGACTTTATGGTCAAAGATGCCCTGGGCCGCAAATGGCAGCTGGGGACCATCCAGGTAGATTATAACCTTCCCGAACGCTTTGATCTGGAATACATCGGCAGCGACAACCAGAAACACCGCCCCGTGATGATCCATCGTGCTCCGTTTGGCTCCATGGAACGGTTTGTGGCTGTGCTCATTGAACATTGCGCCGGAAACTTTCCCCTGTGGCTGACACCCGATCAGGCTATCATATTGCCTATCAGCGATAAATATCAGGAATATGCAAAAAAAGTTTTAACTTTGCTGAATAATGACGAAATTCGCGCGCTCATTGATGAACGAAGCGAAAAAACAGGAAAGAAAATCCGCGATGCAGAGATCAAAAAGATCCCTTTCATGTTGATCGTAGGCGAAAAAGAAGCAAGTGAAGGCACTGTTTCGGTTCGTAAACATGGAGAAGGGGATTTGGGCACTTTTGCAGTTGAGGATTTTATCCAGTTGGTACAAAAGGAAATTAACACCTTGATATCGTTTTAATTGTTTATTTATTCACTAAAAGAAGGAGGAACACAACATAGCTACACCATTTAATCCCAGGCCCAGAAGGCGTTTTGTAAAAGCCGAAGACCCTCACAAGATCAACGAAAGAATCAAAGCCCCGGTAGTACGGGTAGTAGGTGATAATGTTGAAGACGACATCTACCAGATCCGTGAAGCGCTGACCATTGCAGAAGAGTTGGGCCTTGACCTGGTGGAAATCGCTCCCACTGCCAACCCACCGGTTTGCAAGATCATGGATTACAAGAAGTTTCTTTATGAGCAAAAAAAGAAACAAAAAGAGATCAAGGCCAATGCCTCGAAAGTGGTGGTAAAAGAAATTCGTCTTGGCCCCAATACCGATGACCATGACTTCAACTTCAAGCTGAAGCATGCCCTGAAGTTTCTCGAAGAAGGTTTTAAACTAAAAGTTTATGTTTTCTTCAAAGGCCGTTCGATCATTTATAAAGAAAAAGGTGAGGTAATCCTGTTGCGCTTTGCCCAGGAGATCGAAGAATTCGGGAAGGTAGAACAACTGCCTAAGCTGGAAGGCAAACGGATGATCATGCTGGTGGCTTCCAAAAAAGGGCCTAAAAAAAGTTAATGTTCAGTTAATGTTCAAATAAATAACCTGTAAATTGTTTTTGTAATGCCTAAAATGAAAACCAAATCCGGTGCCAAAAAGCGGTTTTCTCTAACCGCAACCGGACGCATCAAACGCAAACATGCGTACAAGAGTCACATTCTGACCAAGAAGTCCAAAAAGAGAAAAAGAAACCTGACCCAAACCACCCTGGTGAATAAGTCAGATGAGAATAACATTAGAGCCATGCTGGCGATTTAAATTTTTTTTAACCATTTTGAATTAGCTGGAAAAGATTTCCCGCCGCAAGGGAAGCGCTAATCAAAAATAAACTTAGAAACATGCCAAGATCAGTTAACACTGTTGCTTCAAGAAACAGAAGAAAGAAGCTGTTAAAGCTCACCCGCGGGTATTTCGGAGGCCGTAAAAACATCTACACGGTAGCCAAGAATACCTGGGAAAAAGGACAACAATACGCCTATCGCGACAGGCGCAACAAGAAAAGGGAATTCAGAAAACTCTGGATCCAGCGCATCAATGCCGCTGTTCGCCAGCACGGAATGAGTTATTCCGTATTTATGGGAAAAATCAACGCTAAAGATATCCAGATCAACCGCAAGGTACTTGCCGATCTGGCCATGAACAATCCAGAGGCTTTCAAAGCCATTGTGGATGCCGTTCAATAGAACATTCTGAACATAAAAAAAGGAGACCACCGTGGTGGTCTCCTTTTTTTATGCCCGCCCCGGTCATTATCATTGCCGGATTATCTCCAGGAACTCGGAAATCATCATGGCAGTGGCACCCCAGATGGTGTATCCATTGATTGAGAAACAAGGTGTTTGCATCGAAAAGCCGGAAGCAAGATCTATCGTTTTCATCACCTTATTTCCGGGAATAAAAAATGCCTCTAACTCCACTTCGATAATTTTAGCAACTTCCAGGGGGTCAGGAACAAAGTGGGGCTTCTGATATGAAATGCCCAGAAAAGGGCTGACTATAAAGTTGCTGGGGGGAATAAACAGGTTAGACATCCGGCCTACTACCTCTACCTGCCCAGGGGGTACCCCTACCTCTTCGAATGTTTCGCGCAAAGCAGTATATTCCAGATCGGGATCTGTTCGCTCATGCCGGCCTCCCGGAAAGGAGATCTGCCCGCTATGAGTGCCTCTGTATACCGATCGCTGAATGAATACCGTTCCTACGCGTGAATGTTCCATCGGAAAAAAAAGAAACAATACACTGCTCTTCACAGGAGCCAGTCCGTGCCCCAGGTTGCTGATCTCTTCCCTGCGGATCAGGGGAGCCATTTTCAGCTGAGCCTCCAGGCCGGGTAGCTCCTTCCAGGAGATGGCTTTCAAATGCTTTACAAAAAGGTCAAAGTGTTCCAGAAAAACAGGCAGGTGATTCACAGAAGTCATGTATTGGCTATTTTTGAACTTCAGTATTCAAAATTAAACATAAAAAACCTGAATGGACACGTTCACTTTTGTGCCAGCGCTTTTTTATAAACCATCAGGCATCGCTCACGGGCCATTTTATGGTCTATTATCGGTTGCGGGTACTCAGAGGTTCCATGCTCCGGAACCCATCGTTTAATGTATTCCAGCTCATGATCAAATTTCTTCTGTTGCTGCATGGGATTGAAGATCCTGAAATAGGGCGATGCATCCGTACCCGATCCGGCACACCATTGCCAGCCACCATTGTTAGATGACAATTCATAGTCGAAAAGCTTCAGGGCAAACCAGGCTTCCCCCCAGCGCCAATCAATCAGTAAATGTTTGCTTAAAAAGCTTGCTGTAACCATGCGCAGCCGGTTGTGCATAAATCCGGTGGCCGACAATTGACGCATGCCGGCATCTACCATAGCATAACCTGTTCTACCGCCTTTCCACCTGTCAAATTCTTCTTCATCATTCCGCCACTGGATCAGGTCATATTCAGGCTTAAAAGCATGATTGACCACCTTGGGGAAATGCCAAAGCACCATCGCATAAAATTCCCTCCAGATCAATTCATTCAGAAATGTTTCATTCCATTCCATGGCTTTTTTCACCAGCTCACGGATGCTGATGGTCCCAAAACGCAGGTGGGTTCCCACGTGAGTGGTGCCGTCTATGGCCGGAAAATCACGCCTTTGATCATAGCTGCGGATGGTATCCTCATGAAGGTCAGCCTTCGGAAACGGGATTGCCGTTGAAGGCCTGTCAGCACTCCTGATAAAAGGAAACCGGGATATCTTCCCCTGGTAAAAATGGCTGCTCAGCTCCCGGGAAGAGAAACCCTGCAGATGCTCCTTGCTCAACACATGCTTCCATTGCCGGCTATAAGGGGTAAATACTTTGTAAGGAAATCCGTCAGGTTTCAGCACATCGTTTTTCTCCATGATCAGATGATCAACGGATGAAAGTAATGGGATATGATGAGCATCCAGAAAAAGACGCACCTGTTGGTCACGGTCAAGGCCATAGGGCTCATGATCTGAATTGCAGAACACACTTTCAAAGTTATAATTATCAAGCAGCTCCTGAAAGACCGCGAGGGGTTTTCCCTGCTTTACCAGCAAGCCGCTCCCTGTTTCCCGCAAAGCCTGATCCAACTCCTCCAGAACATGATGTATAAAATCAACACGATGGTCCCCGGCCGGCAGCTTATCTAAAATCTGAGTATCCAGAATAAATAAGGGCAATACATTATCTGAAGATCTCAGCGCATAATACAGGCCTTTGTTGTCGTGCAGGCGTAAATCACGACGAAACCAGAAAATGGAAACGGTGGGCTTATCACTGGTCATTTGAATGGTTGTTTTACCTGTGAAGCAATAAGAAATAGAAAAAGTTTATCAAACATCACCAAAACCTGACAACAAAATCAGGCACGGGTCAATCCAGCTCCTGGTCAGGTGTTCTTCTTAAAGTAATGGCAGTAATTTCCGGGGGCATGCCCAGACGTCCCGGAAATCCCAGGAAGCCAAAGCCCCGGTTTACATACAACACCTGTTCACCTTCGCGGTATTCACCGTACCATTCGGGGTAGATGTACACCGAAGGACTCCATTGAAACCATGGGGTCAGAATGCCAGCCTGGGCCCCATGGGTATGCCCGGCCATCATCAGTTGAATATCTGTCTGAGGCAGCACCTGGGCCCTCCAATGAGACGGATCATGAGAAAGAAGGATCTTAAAAGGGAAATCGGCATGTTCTCCCAGGGCTTGTTGTAAATCACCATATTGTGCAAAAGGAGGCATCCCCCAGTTGTCGATTCCCACGATCATGATAGAATCTGTTCCATTGCTGATGAAAGCATGCTCATTGCGCAACAGCTCAAAGCCCATATCCTCCTGGAATTGCTCCAGAGCCTCCAGGTTGGCGTCTTTTTCTTCAATGGTATACCAGCGGCGGTAATCTCCCATATCGTGGTTTCCCAGGATTGAAAACTTGCCCGCGTTGGCAATGATTTGTTCAAAAGAAGGCACATATATTTCTGCTTCAACGGCTTCATTATTAATCATGTCGCCGGCAAAAAGAACCAGGTCACCTTCCAGGTCACCCACCATCTGCAATCCCCGCACAACGGGTTCAGGCCTTGCAAAACTTCCCAGGTGGGTATCAGCAATATAAATCAGCCGGAAACCATCAAACGATTGAGGCAGATCCTGAAAATAAATCTCCCTCTCCTCCACCTGGTAGTTGAAACGGGTCACCGTTATACCATACACGATCCATAGAAACATCACAACAGAAAGCACTCCCCCTATAACGGGTAGAGCCCTTGAAGCGGGCTTATTCTTAATGCGGCGATGGCGTTTTCTTTTTGCTGACGTAAACTGTCGGCCAATCCACCAGGCGAATTTCCGCAGGTCATCAACCAGCACGAACACCAGGAAAGTCAGCTTGGGCATATAAATCAATACAAAAGCCCCTGAAATGTAATAATAGCTTCTGTACTGGACATAGTCGGGCCAGTCGCTGCTGCGTATTGTCAGGATCCAGAGGATGGAAAGTACTGCAAACAGCAGATCAACCACCCAGAAAATGGTAAAGGCCAGCCGGCGGGTCCTGGTCTTCCCCGTAACGGAAAACAACTTTTTGAGCCCATAATAACCGTAAAGGTCAATTATCAGGATAATAAAAAGTAACAACAGAGCAGCTCTGATCATATCGCTTTGATTTTATGATATAAAGATTTTTCCTGCTCCCAAACAGAACAGGAAAGAATATAAAGATAAGATTTTCGGATTGGTTTAACTATTGAAGCGGAACATTTTCTACCCGTTGCCTGCTGTATCTCAAGGATCTGTTGACCGGCTCATTGCCGCTGTTGCTTGTGAATCTCCTCCTCAATGATCTGCTTGAGTTCTTCGAGTTCCGATACGGTGAGTCCTTTTTCTTTACTGAAGAAAGAAACCATTTGCCGCAGGGAGTTGCTGAAATATTTCAAAAGAATCCCTTTCATCATCACCCTGGTGTAGGTCTTCTTTTCTACCAGGGGGAAATATTCATGAGATTTCCCATATGCCCGATGCCCTACAAACCCTTTTTGTTCCAGAATCCTGATGATGGTGGAGACAGTGGTAATAGCGGGTTTAGGATCGCGAAACTGCGCCCTGATGTCCTTCACAAAACCGGCTTTCATCTCCCACAAAATTTGCATGACCTGCTCCTCTGCCTTGGTAAGTTCTTTCATAACGCGCGATAAAATTCCTGTTAAAATAAATCAATTCAAATTTAACTATTTTTCTAGTTTTTAAAGGAACCCATTGAAAATAAATTCAATAATATGAAAAATGAAAGGACAGTTCCATTCAAATAATGAACCTGCAATATCTTCCGGTGTCTTTCCCTTAGATTTAGGTTCGCGAATAATTGCATCAGAAAAGGCATGCTTACCTGAAAAACCATAATTTTGCAGATAAAAGCAAATATTATGGCAAGCAGAATGTTAAAAGATCCTGAAAGAATCAGCCAGATCATCAACAAGTGTGAAGTGTGTTATCTGGGGATGGTAGATGAGCAGGGAGCCCCTTACGTGCTTCCTTTTAACTTCGGATATGAACAGGGAGTAATCTACCTGCACTCTGCAGCAACAGGGCGGAAAATAGATATCCTGAAACAAAACTCCAATGTGTGCGTGAGCTTCAGCACCGATCATCAGCTGTTTCACCGTCATGAGCCGGTAGCTTGCAGCTATGGGATGCGCTACCGCAGTGCACTGGCCTTTGGGAAGGTGGTTTTTATTGATGATTATCAGGAAAAAGAGAGAATACTCAATGTGTTTATGCGCAAATATGCCGGCAGGGAATTCTCATTCAATGCCCCGGCGGTGAATAATGTTGCTGTTTATAAAGTGGAGGTATCACGTCTGGAAGGGAAAGAATCAGGGTATTAAAGACTCTCTAACGCGGAAGCACCCGCTCAGGTTTATAGAAATACTGTTCCCATTTGTTCCACATAAACACAACGCCCAGGCCGATCCCAATCCCCAGCAAGCTTCCGAATACCACATCTGCGGGATAATGCACCCCCAGGTAAATTCTGGAGTACCCATTTAAAATGGCGTATACAATCATTACAGGATACACAACCCTAAAGCGGTCATTCAATATCTTTCCCATAAAAATGGCCAGGGCAAAGGCATTGGTGGCATGGCTGGAAACAAATCCGTAGACACCTCCGCATCTTTGCCTGACAAGATGTACCAGGCCCTCCAAATCAGGATCACGACAAGGCCTGAGCCTTTCGAAAAAGTTCTTGAAAAACACCGATCCCTGGTCGCTCATGGTAATCAGGATGACCACAAAAATCATCAGTGGCAAAGCTTTCCACCGGTACTTCTTTGCTAAAAGCACCGTCAGTATTATATATAAAGGCACCCAGGTGAATTTGTAGCTAATGTAATACATAACCATGTCGAGCTGCTCCATTCGTAATCCATTCAGGAAAAGAAACAACTTTTGGTCAAATTCCAACAGATATTCTAACATCTAAAATTCTTAAAGAGATTCGGTAGTAAGATTCAATTGTTGCCACAGCATATCCTTCAGCTCAGTGATTCCCATCTGTGTATGTGAAGAGATAAAGACAACAGGTAGCTGGGGAACATTCGTTTTTAAAGCTTCCAGCCCTTCAGGATCCAGCAGGTCGGATTTGCTCACCGCCAGCACCTTTCTTTTATCCAGCAATTCAGGGTTATACATCCTGAGTTCATTAAGCAGCACCTCATATTCAGCCGAAATATCAGGGGAATCGGCAGGAACCATAAACAGCAGGAGAGCATTGCGTTCAATATGCCTCAGGAACCGGTGACCAAGTCCTTTGCCCTGATGTGCTCCCTCGATGATACCAGGAATATCGGCCATCACGAAAGACCTGTTGTCGCGATAGGCCACCATCCCCAGGTTGGGTACCAGTGTGGTAAAAGGGTAGTCAGCTATTTCGGGTTTGGCAGCAGACACTACTGAAAGCAGGGTAGACTTGCCGGCATTGGGAAACCCTACCAGACCAACATCTGCCAGGATCTTCAACTCCATTACAACAGCTTTTTCTATGCCGGGTTCCCCCGGTTGGGCCATTCGGGGCGTCTGGTTGGTACTTGTTTTAAAATGGCTGTTACCCAGCCCGCCGCGTCCACCGGGCAAAAGCAGAACCACCTGGTCGTGGCTGGTAATTTCGGCCAGCACCTCCCCGGTGTCGGGGTCTTTGGCAATAGTGCCCAAAGGCACCTCCACATATATATCTTTTCCGGCAGCCCCTGAACTATTTTGCCTGCCTCCCGAAGCGCCGTGTTCGGCCCTTAGATGACGGGTGTAACGCAGATGCAGCAGAGTCCATAACTGACTGCTGCCTTTCAGGTATATATCCCCGCCCCGGCCGCCATCGCCTCCATCAGGGCCTCCTCTGGGCACAAACTTTTCACGGCGCATATGCGCCGATCCGGCCCCTCCGTTTCCCGAGCGGCAAAATACCTTAACATAATCTATAAAATTCGAAGCCATACAATATCCTTATCTTTGAAGAATTGCAAAGATAAGCGAACAATCGCAAACGCTACTGCTTTATTTGTCGGGTTTCCTGTTTGTTATTCATAAAATCATCAATGGAAGCGGAGATTTTCCCGAACACCTCATCCACAGAGGCCATTCCATCAACAGTAACAATTTTACCCTGTTTTTTGTAGTAGCTGATCAGGGGGAAGGTCTGACTTTTGTATACTTCGATGCGCCGCCAGATGATATCTTCACTATCATCGCTTCTGCCCGAGTCCTGGGCCCGTCCCATCATTCGCCGGAAGAGCTCATCTTCGGCCACCTCAACCGAGATCACCAGGCTGATGGGTGTGGTTCTCTTGGCCAACATCCGGTCGAGCATCCTGGCCTGATGAATGGTACGGGGAAAACCATCAAAAATAAAACCCGGAGAGTCTTTGTGGCTGGAAGCCATATGATACAGTTCCTTCATCACGATCTCATCGGGCACCAAAAGTCCTTTATCAATGTATTCCTTCACCTCCTGACCCAGTGGAGAATTTTTTTCCATTTCTTCACGAAGCAGATCTCCCGTAGAGAGATGAATGAGACGGTATTTATCGACAATGCGGGCAGACTGAGTGCCTTTACCCGATCCGGGAGGGCCAAAAATTACAAGGTTGAGCATAGCTTTGGTCTTTGACAGTTGAGAAGGAAAGGTATAAAAATTTAAATGATTTTGTATATATCTTTTAGATTGCGTCCAAAGCCATCATAATCCAGGCCATAGCCAACAATGAAATCATTGGGGATCTCCATGCCCACATAATCAGCCTGAACAGGGGTTTTCGCAGCGGCAGGTTTTACCAGCAGAGAAGCTACCTTGAGGTTGCGGGGTTGATAGGTTTTAAGGTCCTGTAGCAGGTGAGCAATAGTAATCCCGGTATCTATAATATCTTCCAGGATAATTACATCCCGGTCTTTAATGTCTTCACTAAGCCCGATAAGCGTTTTCACTTCCTGAGTGCTGGTGGTGCCTTTGTATGATGACAACTGAATGAAGCTGATCTGGCAGGGGCCCTCATAGGCTTTAAACAAATCGGCAGCAAACATAAATGAGCCTTTCAACACACAAAGAAATAAGGGGGTGGAATCCCCAAAATCGCGGGTAATCTCACGGGCAATTTTTTCGACTGCCAGGTCGATCTGATCATTGCCAATAAACTTTTCAAACACCTTATCCTGAATCTTCACCTGGCTCATAAAAAAATACTTAAATAATTATCTGCCCGTAGCTTTGCTACAAAAGTAACTCAATGCGCTGGGTAATGATCCATTTTTTATTGAAAAATATCAACATTTTGTGAAAAAAAATAATATTTACGCGTTTATTTCTCATTACCAGTTTCTTTCAAAAGAATCATATTATTGCAATCATTGACCCTGAATGCTCTTTTACACCCTATTGCTGAATCATTAAAAAGTATTGTAAACGGGCCTGGAAATTTTTATTCATTCCATAAAAATGGAATTGGATACCTTCGCGAATAGATTTTCAACAACAACTTCTATGACACGAATCGGATTATTATCAGACACCCACGGCCACCTTCATCCTGAGCTGGCCCGGATCTTCAAGGATTGCGATGAGATCTGGCATGCCGGAGATTTTGGCAACCTGCAGACAGCCCTATCCCTGCAAGCCATCAAGCCTTTGCGCGGGGTGTTTGGCAATATCGATGACCAGGCCGTGCGCAGCGACTTCCCGGAATTTCAACGCTTTCATTGCGAACAGGTAGACGTACTGATGACTCATATCGGGGGGTATCCCGGCAACTACGACCGCAGGGTGCGCGACATCATCAGGATGAACCCTCCTGCCCTGTTCATCACCGGGCATTCACACATTCTGAAAGTTATGTACGATGAGAAAAACCGCCTGCTGCATATCAACCCCGGAGCCGCCGGACGAAGAGGCATACACAAGGTCATCACTATGGTGCGTTTCGTGATTGATGGAAGCAACATCAGAGACCTGGAAGTGATTGAATTTGACCGGTAAGACCACCTGAAAGGCAATACCCATTAAAAGTTAATCAATAAAATTTATGATCTGGGTGAATGATAAGGCCGTTTTTCGGCCCTTTTCCCTCTTTGCCCGTCCGGACCATTGCTGATTCATCTCCTGATCAAAGCCATATCAGAACTGATTCAAAAACGGATCAAAAACGTACTTCAAACGTACTTCAGACGTAAAATTACGTCTGAACTACGTCTGAACTACGTCTGAACTACGTTTGAACTCCGAATTTGATCAGGCCTTATTACAGAGAAGAAATGTGTAGAGACGCAATGCATTGCGCCTCTACAGTGTAAAAAAAACCGCCTCAGAAGTTCCTTCTGAGACGGTCTGTATTGTTTGTTTCCGGCTTCTTTAATCCAGCACTTCTGAAACTTTTAATGTCCCCATCAAATGTTCAATAGCCTTATCAAGCTGCGGATCGTTATTATTCAAACGGTCCTCAAAGCTGTTGTGCACTTCAATGTCAGGAGCCACACCCGTCATTTCCAGATTTCTTCCATCCAGGGTGTAGCATCCCCAGCTTGGTAAACGACAGTATGAGCCATCTACCATACTTTTGCCGGAAGTAAAGATGATCCAGCGGTAGGTTTCGGTGCCGATAATGGTTCCCAGATCCAGGGCACGGAATCCTTCGGCGGTCATTTCCGCATCACTCAGGCTGCGTTCATTAATCAACAGGGTGATGGGGCTGCCCGAGGGCGAGAAATTGGGCTGAGGGGCCAGTTCACCACCCCGGTACTTCCAGGTCAGGTAGGGACGTTGGGAGAGAAACTGCAACACCTCATCATGAACATTACCTCCACGGTTAAACCTGATATCCACGATCAAGCCTTCCTTGTTCATGGCGTGTGTGGTCATATCAATCAGGAACTGTTCCAAAGACCCCTGGCCCATGTCCTTCATGAAGACATAGCCCAATCGGCCTCCTGACTGTTCTGCCACATATTCTCTGTTTGCGGCAATCCACTGATCATAATAAAAAGCATCCATCTGACCCATCGTATGAGGCTTCACGCGCACCTCAAATTCATTGTCACCCCTGCTAAAAGTGAGCAGGAGTTCATCAGGCAGACTGGAGTAATAAAACAACTGGTTGCGGTTGTCTTCCAGGCGGGTGCGTTTGCCATTCACCGCCACCAGCACATCGCCCGGGCGCACAGGTTCGCCCGTAAGGTCCAGATGACTATCAGGAAGAATTTCCTTCACCAGGAATGGACGCTGGTTGTCAAATACAATTCCTGATTCGGCGATTCGGGCAGAATAAAACGATTTTTCTTCCTCTCCATTGCTTGAAAACCCGGTGTGCGAGGCGTTTAGTTCGCCCAGCATGTCGTTGAGCAACACCCTGAGGTTCTGGCGGGTGCGCACATGGGGCAACTGACTGGCATACTGATCACGTTTGGCCTCCCAGTCTACTCCATGAAAATCATCGGAGTAGAAGTTCTCAGCAATGGAAGCCCATGTTTCGTAAAAGATCTGGGAAAATTCGTTGGCCAGATTGCGCGAAAAGGTGTGTGTGATATTGATGGCCTCGGTCTTATTCTGTGAAAGGTTTATTTTGTGAATATTACCCTGTGCCAGCATGAAAAGCTCGTCGCCGGCATTCACCACCTGGGCGTTCATTCCGGGGCGGGCTCCTTCAATACGCACCACATCGGGGTCTTCAAAAGGGGTCAATTCTTTTTTCCACAAAACAAATGATCCTTCATCATGATTGGAAGTAAACAACAAAATGTCTTCATTCTTTATTCTGAACACATAAGGCGACCATTGTTTGCCAATGCGTGCCACATTCACAGGTTCCCAGCGCTCATGAATACGCTCCAGATCAATAGAGACGACTTCAGGGTCCTTATTTTTCTCTTCATCCTGTTCCTGAAACAAGGCATCAAAACGCTCAGACTTTTTGTCGGCCTGAATTCTTTGCAGGGGAATGCGGTAGATACGGTCCTGGGTGTTGCCCCGGGGATAATTGGCCTGATAACGATCGGTCACAAAATAGATGTACCTGCCGCAAGGCGACCACCAGGGCAGCCTTTCAGATACGCCTGTTTTGGTTAGCTCAATGGTTTCATTGTTTTTGATGTCGTGTACCAGGATGTTCTGCTCAAAGTTGCGGAAGGCCGTAAATACAATATGTGAGCCATCGGGCGAAAAACGTGGCGCAGAATTCTGAAACCCCCATAGTTCATCGGTAACAAGGATCTGGGTGGTCAGGTTGGCGGCATCCAGCAGCATCACATGATTGCGGCCGCTCAGGTAAACACCGCTCTTACGGTCGGGGCTCATGGTCAGCATGCGGGCACTTTCGGGCTTTTCTTCAATTATCCGTTCCTTGCCTTTTCCATTGGCATCAACAGCATAGAGATTGGTCCATCCATTGTTGGTTCTCAGGAAAAACAAGGTCTTGTTGTCGTGGGCCCACATTACTTCTGTAACGCGTTCAAGGGGATTGGTAACCACCTGGCGCACGAACTTTCCTTCAACATCGGAGACAAACAATTCGCCCCGCGAGACAAATGCCAGCTTCTTTTTATCGGGCGACACATCGAAAGTGGTAATGTTGCCTTTCACCTGGAAACTCTGTTCAAACGACAAGCTGTTTTGCTGGTACAATTTGATATCAGGCGTGTTGGTTTTTCCGGAAGCCACATCATACACCATGATCTGATAATCTTTTTCAAACACGATTTTTGACCCGTCAGCACTTACCTGAGGCCTGCCGATAGAGGTCTGGAAGCTGGTCAGGGAAGTTTTCGCGTTGTCGCGCAAGGCATACAGATTGTATTCCTTGTTTAACTCATCGGAAGCAAAATACAGGTTTCCCTGGCGGTCTACCGTAGGCCACATATCTTTCCCTTCATATTGGGTGAGTTTGCTGAAGGCTTTGGTTTTGGGATTATACGACAGCAAATCAGGGTTGTGTGCACCCACGTAGCGCTTGCGATGTGCAAACCGAAGGCTCTCCCAGGAGTCGGTAAAGATGAAATCGCCGCTCACCGGATTCTCTGCCAGATGATGGGGCACATTGAAGTAGTGATCAAAGAGCCTGACGGGGGTGCCCCCATCCAAAGCTACTTTATAGATGCTGTTCATATTGGCCCGGTTCGACGAAAAATAGACATAGCGTGAGTCCCAGGTCCAGGATTCTAGCAGGTCGTCACTCTGGTGAAAGGTGAGTTGCCGGATTTCTCCTCCCTGGGCAGGCACTACAAAAATGTTGGTATTGCCATCGACCGTAGCAGAAAATGCGATCCAGCGGCCATCGGGCGAGAAACGAGGCAGAAACTCCCTGCCTGCCATCCCTGTAATGCGCGAGGCGTTACCCCCTTGAACATCTACTTTCCACAAGTCAGTTTCATAACTAAACACGATGGTTCGGCCATCGGGCGAGAGCGAAGGATCAGAAACAAAGCGCGCCTCAGCCGTTGCTGCCACCGACCATAACAGCATGAAGGTTCCCAGGAGTGTAAAAATCAGTTTGTTCATAAAATAAAAGATGAGTGGTTAAAATTGCAAATAAACCTGCGATCAGATCAATCTGATTCACATTAACGGGCATAAAAATAGCAAGAATTCTCTTTCTTCAGGTAACTGCCGGCCTTTTAAAGGCAATGAAACAGGATTATCTGTTTTCCCAGTACGACAACAGCAAACAACGAGTGGTGCCGTCGGAGGTTGATATCCGGTGCAGAAATTGGTATCCATCAGCGGTTTGCTGCTGCCGGGCCTCCGAGAGGATTATCTCGCCATAGGCCGTTTCCTTTTTAAAGGCAATGCGGATGTTTCTGAGTATTCCCTGATCCCGCACTTCGGGGGGAAGTGCTTCAAGGGCCCACTCCACGTAATGGGTATTGTTGACATGATTGTTTACATCTATATCGGAGAATCGAACGGGAAACGACTTTGACAGATCTACCCGTTCCAGGCAGGGAACATCAGCCATATCAGGCTTGAATTCCTCAGCCCCTGCATGCCCGTAAGCCTGTTTCATATCCTCATTCACGCGCATGGGCCGGCGTGTTTTGGGATTGATAAACAACCAGGAGGTGTCGGCCGTGATCAGAGGCTTGTTGTTTGAATCCAGCACCCAGTATTTTCTGAATCCCATAAATTTATAGGTGGAAACAGGCTGTGTTCGCAGGGTCACTACTTCCGAAAACCGGGGAAGTCGCTGAATCTGGATGTCGAACTGGTGCAGCACCCAGGCCACATCATGTTTCTGGTAATAATCCAGCCCGACGCCTTCGGCATGGCTCTGCATCAGGGCCATCTCCTCAAAATAACGCATCAGGTAAGGAATATCCAGCTCGTTGCGCAGATTGGTTTCATAAATGTGAACATAATAATTTCTCTCGAAGATTTTTCCACTCATTTGCTAATAGAATTTACCGGGATGAATAATATAAATCTTGGGTGGCCTGACGGTTGATCTTTCCGCTTTCCAGATACACAAATCTGTCAAGCATAATCACTTTGCGGGGAACTTCGTAAGGATCAAGGCGTTGCTCCAGATGTTCCTGTATCTGCTGCTTTTGATTTTCCCGCGGTGGGGCTTCAACAAAAAGCACCGGGATCTGACCTGCCGAGGGATGTTGTTCACCGGCAAGGAAGAAAGGAGATGAAAGCCATGACCCGATCTTTTGTTCTATCACCGCAGGATGCAACTTATGGCCTGCGCTGATTATTACATCATCCTTGCGGCCCAGCACCTGAAACCTGTTGTTTTTAACAAGCACCAGGTCGTTGGTCACCACCTTCTCCGGAATGATGGCAGGAGCGTTGATCACCAGGCACCCCCTCGGGTCTGCAGATACTTCCACTCCGGGCAGGGGGGTGAACCAATCGGAGCGTTCAGGGCCGTTCATTGGTCTGAGGGCTATATGCGATAAGGTCTCAGTCATGCCATAGGTATGCCAGCAGTTGGTTTTCAGGTGCATGAGTTGCTGCTCCAGCAAGGGTGATACAGCGCCCCCGCCTATGATCAGGATGCTCACCTGTTCCATTTTTTCAGGATTATGCTTCAGCACATTGGCCACCTGCAAGGGCACCATGGCCGAGAAATCAACATCCTGAGTCAGTGCCTCCAAGGGGTTTGCCCCCACATGGGTAGTCAGCAGATCCATGCCGTGAGCCAGCGCCCTGACGATCAACATCTTGCCGGCCACGAAATCAGGCGACAGACAAAGGTGTGCTGTCATGCCTGGCTTCAGCTTAAAGAACCGTCCGGTCATCTCAGCACTGGCCATCATGGCCTTTTTGGGTAGAATCACCTTTTTGGGCGGGCCTGTAGAACCGGAAGTAAATAAGGTAATCCCTTGCGTGTCATCAAACCATTGATGCAGAAATTCCAATACTTTTCTTACCAGTGGGTCATCCAACTCAGGGTGCACCCCAGGTTCAGACAGTGACCTCCTGCTGTGCCACCTGCCATTGAGCGTGATGCCTGACTGACTTTCATAATTATTCATGAGCAAGCGCATTGAGGTCCCATGGCTGATGGGGCAAATGAAACAGCCTGCCCCCTTCGATGTGCAAAGGAGAAGGAATGTTGTTGATATAAAGCTGGCCGGTGCCCAGGCCCTGGATCACCTGTGGGGCAGTGGCATAAGTCCATTGGGCAATGGCATTCAAGCCGATGTTCGATTCCAGGGCTGAGGTGGCCCACCAGCCAATATCAAGGGTTTCAGCCAGGCTGACCCATTGGTCTGCAGCCTGCAAGCCACCCAGCAAACTGGGTTTCAAAATGATATAATGAGGTTGGATCATCCGGAGCATTTGCTGGCACATGTCATCGCCATAGATTCCAATCAATTCTTCATCCAGTGCAATGGCCACAGGGGTATCGGCACATAATCGGGCCATTTGTTTCCATTGCCCCTGTTTGATGGGCTGTTCAACCGAATGAATGTGCAGCGGGGCCAGCCGGTCAAGATATTCCAGGGCCCTATCGGCTGAAAAGGCGCCATTGGCATCCAGCCTGATCTCTATGGCTGTGGCATCAAATTTCTTCCTGATGCTGGCAATCAGCGCCAGCTCCTGTTCAAAGTCAATCGCCCCGATCTTTATCTTGATGCAGGTGAAGCCGGCATCAAGTTTGTCGGCGATCTGCTGCTGCATGTACTCAGGCTCGCCCATCCAGATCAGCCCGTTAATGGGGATGCCATATGTTCCCCTTGTGAAGTCATTATCGTCAAATAACCTTCTGCCACCTTTTGCAAGGTCTTCCAGCGCTGTTTCGAGGGCAAACCCGATGGCAGGAAACTGCTGGCCTTTCTCAGAAAGCCATTCCTGGTGCTGGTTGATAGTGCTGCACAGTTTTTTTAACTCCCCCTCCACCTGGTGTTGATCATCAGGGCTGAGGCCCGGAATCAGCCCGCACTCGCCAATGCCGGTAATCTCCGGGCTGTCAGTATCAGTAACCAGCAGATACCAGGTTTGGCGCGAAAGCAGCACCCCGCGCGAGGTGCCGGCAGGCCTGCGAAAAATCATGGGATGAAAGACATAGCGGGCCTGCAGCATCATCAGAGGTTTAAGAATATGCCAAATAAGAGGGTGAGCAATAAGGTTTTTAAAGCCAGCTTACGCAGAAAAGGGTCAAGGCGGGCTCCTCCTTTTATCTGTGCGATCGTCACCAGATCGACAATAAACAAAGGCAATACCAGCAGAAAGAGGTAAGCCTGTATGCCGGCTCCTGTAAGAATGAGCCAGATCGTGAGCAGCACAAATGGCAGCAGCACCAGCATGCAATGATATATAAAGGCTTTCTTCAGCCCCAGCTTCACTACCATAGTATTTTTCTGGCTCATCCTGTCATTATCAATATCGCGCATGTTGTTCAGGTTCAACACCCCGGTGCTGAGCAACCCCATGGCCGAAGCAGGCAACAATACGATAGGATGCCACTGCCCGGTAGCCAGATAAAAAGTACCTCCCACGGCCAGCAGCCCAAAGAACAGAAAGACAAATAGATCGCCCAGTCCCTGGTAACCATAAGGATTGCGGCCAATGGTATACTTAATAGCGGCAGCAATGGCACCCAGCCCCATCAGGATGAATAAAACAGCCGCAGAAGCATCCAGGCTGGCAGAATGAAAGATCAGGATCAAACCACTGGCCAGCGACAACACGGAGAATACGGCAATGGCTGCTTTCATGGCTCCCGACGAGATTTCGCCCGATTGCACGGTACGCCTGGGCCCTACCCGCCTGTCATTATCTATTCCTGAAAAGGAATCCCCGTAATCATTGGCCAGATTGGATAGTATCTGCAAAAACAAAGTGGTAAGGGCAGCCATCATCACCACCTGCAGCCTGAATCCCGGGTATTGGGAAGCCACCACGCCACCCATGGCTATGCTGGAGAGGGCCAGGGGGAGGGTACGCAGGCGGGCTGCCCGGATCCATGATCTAAATGATGCCATGCCGGGAGTTAAGGAAATTTGGGGTATTTATGGAAATCAGGTTTTCTCTTTTCCAGGAAGGCTTCCTTGCCCTCCTGGGCTTCCTGGGTCAGGTAATACAAGAGGGTGGCATTTCCGGCAAACTCCTGAATACCAACCTGACCATCAAGTTCAGCATTCATTCCCAGCTTGATCATGCGCAGCGCCATGGGGCTTCTTTCCATCATAATCTGGCACCATTCAACAGTAGCATCCTCCAATTGCTCCAGAGGCACCACCTTGTTCACCAGCCCCATGTCAAGGGCTTCCTGTGCACTGTAAAACTGGTTGAGAAACCAGATCTCGCGAGCTTTTTTTTGCCCTACAATACTTGCCAGATAACTGGATCCCAGTCCTGCATCAAAACTACCCACTTTAGGCCCCACCTGCCCGAAGCGGGCATTGTCGGAGGCCACCGTCAGGTCGCAGATCACATGCAGCACATGACCGCCACCTACCGCCCAGCCATTTACCATGGCCACTACGGGCTTGGGCATAGAGCGGATTTTGCGTTGTACCTCCAGCACATTCAAACGGGGAATGCCATGTTCGTCAACATAGCCTCCGTGGCCCTTCACCTGCTGATCGCCCCCACTGCAGAAAGCTTTATCTCCTTCACCGGTAATGATAATGGTATAAATGTCCTGACTCTCGCGGCAAGTATCCAAGGCTTCAGCCATTTCAAAAATGGTATGCGGACGGAAGGCATTGTGTACTTCCGGCCTGTTAATGGTAATTTTTGCAATATGATCGTAGATCTCAAAGCGGATGTCTTCAAAATCTTTCAGGGAAGTCCAGGTTCTTTTCTCCATGATAATCTGATTTGTTAAATGATGAAAACTAATAAAAGAAATGGGCTTTTACAGTACTCAAAATTAACAAAAATCCAGCAGAGGCTTCTAAAAAAGTAGTCTGATACCTGTTTAAAGAATGGAATTTCTACTGCATGGCTGTGAAATAATCCCGTAAGATAGTGGCGCTTGCTTCGGGAGGACTTTTGACTTCCAGAATTATAGGTCGTTCTGAAGGGGCAAAGAAATCAGGCATGGCATCTTTTAGTGCAGCGGCATTGTCAGCCTGCAGGTATTTCACATTGAACGCCATGGCAATATGTTTAGCAGAGGTTTGATGCCTGGCTTCAAAGAACTCTTCCAGGAAATCAGTCTGATCGGGTCCTTCAATGAACCGGAAGATGCCCCCTCCCTGGTTGTTGATCATGATGATGCGCAGGTTGGCTGGCAGGTGCTTGTTCCACAATGCATTGGAATCATAAAAGAAGCCAATGTCGCCGGTGATCATCAGGGTAGGCTTGCCGGATGCCAAACAGGCTCCGGCAGCAGTGGAAATGCTCCCATCAATGCCTGAGGTTCCACGGTTGGAATCAAACCTGTTGGCCTGTGCAGGCTCAAAAAGCTGTGAATAACGCACCGGGGTGCTGTTGGCAAGTTGAATGTCATAGCTGGCTGGCACGACCTCCATGATGGTCTGAAAGATCTTCAGATCTGACCACGGGCACTGGGCCAGGAAGGCATCATGAGCCTGGTGAGCCTTGCCAGACAGGACGCTCCAATGTTGCCCGTAACCGGAAGGCACCTGCTGCATATGAGGCTTCAATTGCTCAAACAAACCGGAGGCTTCCATCGGGATCACCTTTGTAAGATGCTGATAGGTATCCATGTTCAGGCCGGAAGCATCGACATGCCAGTGTGCCTTTACAGGTGCCTGTCGCAGGAATGCCTTGATGCGTTTGGACACCACCGCCCCGCCCAGGGTGATCAGAAGATCGGGCTGGAATGGTGAATGATCGCCGGGCATGGCCGACAGGCAACGGTCAATACAAGCTATGAAGCGGGGGTGAACAATATTGGAAGTGGTTTCTGAGAGCACCACCACCGAGGGATCTTCCGACAGCGCGGCCAGCAGCTCCTGCAGCCTGGCATCAGGATTCATCTGTCCTGCCAGGATCATTTTCCGGGGATGCTGCTTCCAGGCTGCCGACAATTCATTTATGCCATCCTCAGCAAGCACAGACCGTAAGGACTGAATGATAAAATCTTTGGGGGGTGGCCCGTCAGCTGGTTGTTTGTTGTACAAAGGTTCGGAAAACGGCAGGTTGATATGCACCGGGCCGGCAACCGGAAAGACACATTCATTCAGGGCTTCACTCACCAGCCTGTTGGCATACCACAGATCATCACGGGTGTTTATGGTCTGAGGCAACTGCATGCTCCTGCGTATATAATTGGCAAAGACATTGGACTGGCGGATGGTTTGCCCGTCGCCCTGATCAATATATTCAACAGGGCGGTCGGCAGTAAGCACCAGCAAGGGGATCCGCTGATAGTAGGCTTCGGCAATGGCAGGGGCATAATTAAGAGGGGCAGAACCAGAGGTACAGGCCAGGGCCACGGGCTTCCGGAGCTGCTGGGCCATGCCCAGGGCGAAGAAGGCAGCACTGCGCTCATCGACAATGGAAAGGCATTGCATGGCGTTGCGCCTGCAGAATGCCTCAATGATGGGTGCATTGCGCGAACCCGGAGAAATTACCAGGTGCCGGATGCCACGTTGTTCCATTAACTGTGCAAGATATTCAAGGCCTGTTCGGTCGTTCAGCATGTTGTAAAGATCAGAATTATTTTTGAAGCATGCCAAGCAATGTCTCAGCTTTTTTTACTGTCTCAAGCCATTCCAGCTCAATGTCTGAAGCGGGTAACAATCCTCCTCCTACATACAGGAAGCCTTTGCGGCCAATCACCTGCATGCACCTGAGGTTAACAAACAATTCAGTATGAGCGGTTCCCTCAACAGGACCCAGAAAGCCACTATAGTAACTCCGGGGGTGGGGCTCGGTGGTCAGGATCATTTCCAGGGCCTTTCCGACGGGCAGACCGCAAACGGCGGGTGTGGGATGCAAAGCCATAGCCAGCTGGAGAGGCTCATAGCCCGTGGGAATTGAGAAATCAAAGCTCTTACGCAGATGTGCAACCGGACCAGCAATCAGGGTTTCCAGGGGTCCTTCCTGTACCTGGCTGATATGATTGCCTGCCAGGGTTTTGCGGATGTATTCTGATACCAGCTCCTGCTCCAGGGTTTCCTTCTGCTTCCAGGTTAAGATGGCGGTGCGCTCAACAGAAACAGGCTGGGTAGCAGCCAGAGAAACCGTTTGCCCATGCTGATGATTGATTTGCAGCAGCATCTCGGGGCTGGCCCCCATCCAGCACCTGCCTTTGCCATCATTAAAAACCGAAACGAAAGCATGGGGATATTTGTCGCACAATTTCCGAAAAAAAGTGCCTGCCTGAAAATCATCAGGCAAGGAATGATCGATTACCCTCGAGAGGACCACCTTTTTCAGGTCGCCCTGCTTCATGGCACGGATCATCGATACTGCCTGGGCAGCATACTGATCATAATTCACAGAAACAGGAAGTGCAGAGGCCTCAGGAAGCCATTCAGAGCCCTCAGGAGCGGCAGGGAATTGCAGGTCATGATACCAACCCTGATGCTCGCTTTGAGGCTGAAAAAACAACACAGAATCCCTTGCAGCGGCATCAAAGGGAACGACAATGAAGCCCTTCCTGCCGGATGCCTCAAGAGGTGAAGCAAGCTGCTCAAATTCACCACCTGACAAAAGAACGGGTTTGCGGGCTGCCGGAAGTCTGTAACAAACAAAGGGCAGGTTCAGTTCCAGCAACCGTGTTATGATGCCTGACAGGTGCATGATGTTCTTCAGGGTTTCTGAGTATTCTTTTTAATGATAAAATTGGTGATGCGGCAGGTAGAAATCAATTTTTCGTCCTGATCAAAAATGTCAATATTCCACAAGTGAGTATTGCGTCCCTGGTGGATGATCGTGGCTTTGCCAAAGACCCAATGTCCTTTGCCTGCCAGCACATGATTGGCAGTAATATGAGCTCCCCTGACCTCATGTTCAGCAGGATCCACCAGAAGAACGGACCCGATGCCCGCCAGTGTTTCTGCCAGTGCCAGACTGCTGCCTCCGTGCAGGATGCCTGCCGGCTGCATGGTACGTTCATCGACCGGCATGCGGGCATACACATAGCCGGCTTTCACTTCCAGATATTCCATGCCCAGGGCCCCCATCAGGGTATCCTGATTCAGGGCATTCAATTGCTCGATGGTCGGTAAGTCGGGGATCATGATTTCTTGATACAAATTGAAGATATAAATATAATAAAAAATCAGGGGCTTTTAGCAGCCGTTCATTTCACCTGGGCGAATAATTCAAAATCGGTAGCTGAGGTAATGACCACATCGGCAAACATGCCTGGCTCAATGCCGGCAGCAGGCTCCACAAGCACTTCATTGTCTACCTCCGGGGAATCAAATTCAGACCGTGCCACCAGGAAGTTTCCTTCACGCCGATCGATCAGCACCCTGAAGGTCTTGCCAATCTTCTGCTCATTCAGTGTGGCGGAGATATCGGCCTGCAGGCTCATCAGAATGTCCACGCGTTGTTGCTTTACCTTTTCCGAAACCGGGTCACCTAATTGAAAGGCCGTGGTGCCTTCTTCGGGCGAATAGGCGAAAACCCCCAGCCGCTCGAAACGTGCCTGACGCACAAACTCCAGCAATTCTTCGAACTCTTTGTGCGTCTCACCGGGAAATCCGACCATCAAAGTGGTGCGCAATGCCACTCCGGGAATCTGCTGGCGAAACTGTTCGAGCAGTTCCAGGGTATTCTTTTTATTATGTCCCCGGCGCATAGCCTTCAGGACCTTGTCGTTGATATGCTGCAGGGGAATGTCAAGGTAACGGCATATTTTATGGTTGGAGGCCATCAAAGGGATAACATCCTTTGGGAAATTCTGGGGATAGGCATAATGCAGCCTGATCCACTGAATGCCTTCGATGGCCGACAGGGCTTCCAGCAGGGGTGCCAGCAGCGATTTGCCTTCCAGGTCATACCCGTAGTAGCTCAGATCCTGAGCCACCAGCAACAGCTCTTTTACCCCCTTGGCGGCCAGTTGCCGGGTTTCAGCCACCAGCGAATCGATGGTACGGGAAGCATAGGCTCCGCGGATCAGGGGGATGGCACAGAAAGAACAGGTGCGGTTACATCCTTCCGAGATTTTCAGGTAGGCATAATGCGAAGGGGTAGAAACCAGGCGTTCGGTATTATCAGTATCGTACTTTTGTTTCAGGTATTCAAACAGCTCAAAGGGCTCCTGCACGCCAAACCAGGCATCGGCTTCAGGAATCTCGGCGGGCAGCTCTTCCTTATAGCGCTGGGAGAGACACCCCGTTACCAGCACTTCCTGCACCAGGCCCTGCTTCTTGGCTTCTACATACTCAAGAATGGTATTGATGCTTTCTTCTTTGGCATCATGTATAAACCCACAGGTATTGATAATTACGATGTCGGCAGGCCCGGAGGCATCATGCGACAAATGGAACCGGTCGGCAGGAAGCTGACCCATGATCTTTTCGGAATCCACCAGGTTCTTTGAACAGCCCAGTGTGATGATATTGACTGACTTTTTATCTTGTTTCACGGATAGTAAAGGTAGAAATGACTGATGGGCAAATAATACCACACCAGTGACCGGATCTTTGGCAACCCCGGTCAATATTATTGATGGAAGAGTGTTTCCACGAAGGCCTCACGATCAAAGATCTGCAGGTCTTCTACTTTTTCGCCCAGGCCGATATATTTCACCGGCACCTGCAGCTGATCGCTCACTCCGATTACCACGCCTCCCTTGGCCGTGCCGTCAAGCTTGGTAATGGCCAGGGCATTTACTTCGGTGGCAGCTGTAAACTGACGGGCCTGCTCAAAAGCATTTTGCCCTGTGGAGCCGTCAAGCACCAGGAGAATCTCATGGGGCGCGTTGGGGATCACTTTTTGCATGACCCGCTTGACCTTTGATAACTCGTTCATCAGGTTCACCTTGTTGTGCAGGCGTCCGGCAGTATCTATGATGACAATATCGGCTTGTTCCTTCACAGCTTGTTTCATGGTGTCGAAGGCCACAGAGGCAGGATCAGCGCCCATTCCCTGCGACACAACGGGAACCCCTACCCTTTCGGACCAGATGATCAGCTGATTGACAGCTGCTGCACGGAAGGTATCGCAAGCACCCAGTATTACCTTCTTGCCCGACTCTTTGAAATGGTAGGCCAGTTTACCGATGGTAGTGGTTTTACCCACTCCATTAACCCCCACCACCATGATCACGTAGGGTTTGGGAGCATCCGGGCCCATGATTCCTTCAATTCCCACGGAAGGGTTCTCGGCCAGCAATCCAGATATTTCCTCTCTCAGATACCGGTGCAGCTCATCAACACTCATGTACTTATCGCGGGCCACGCGTTCTTCGAGGCGTTCAATGATCTTGATGGTGGTAGTGACCCCCACATCGGAGCTGATCAGCACTTCTTCCAGTTCATCCAGCACAAAGCTGTCTACAATCGTTTTGCCGGCTACGGCTTTACTGAGTCGTGAAAAAAAGTTGCTGCGCGTTTTCTCCAGCCCCTTGTCAAGGGTTTCCTTCTTTTTGGAAGAAAACATATCAAATAATCCCATTTCTTCTTGTTTTAATTTGTCACAAAGTTAATCAATATAATGCTGATTGCCCGGCGAAAGCCCTACGGCTCTTTGCCTGTGCATCTGTGAAAGAATCAGGTGACAGTTTCAGACTGGCAGAAAATAAAAACAGACCTGCACCTATGAATGAAGGCCAGGTCTGTTCAGAAATAAAAAAGGAAGGAAAGGATTATTTCTTTTCGAAATAATCTTTCACTTTATCCGATGCGATAATATCTTCATTAAAGGTGTAAGCGCCGGATTTATCAGATTTTTTCATCCTGATAACTTTTGCAAAGCCTTTTCCAGTATCAGTTTTCAGGGTTGCAACAACTTTCTTTGCCATAGTTCAAGTGATTATTTAATTTCTCGATGAACAGTAATTTTTCTTAAAATGCGGTTGTATTTTTTCAACTCCAACCGTTCGGGAGTATTTTTCTTATTCTTGGTAGTAATATACCTTGAAGTTCCCGGCACTCCACTGGTTTTGTGCTCAGTGCATTCCATGATCACCTGCACCCTTGCTTCTTTCGATTTCTTTGCCATTGTATAACTACTTTTGATTTTTCAGGAGCGCAAAATTACAGATTATTATTCATTCTCCCAAAGAAAATGCAATAAAAACCAAAAAACTTATTGCCCTTCCCCTGCCCCAGGTTCTTTGGGAGTCAAAAAAAAGAGTAACCCCTCTGCACCGGCTTGTTTGGAGCAAATTTACAACAATTTGCCTTGCTATTTGCAACATTTTGATTACCTTAGCAGAACAAACTCAATACCCGGAATTCTCCCCTTACCAAGGGATTATTCCGGTAATTTTTTTAACCCTAACACAAAGATTATGAGTCAAGCCAAAGTTATTTCTTTAACTTATGAGTTGCGGGCAGGAGATGCTCAAGGGGAGTTGATTGAAACTTCCAATAAAGAAAACCCTGCAGAATTTTTATTCGGAACAGGGAATCTGATAGAGGATTTCGAACGCAATGTGAAGGACCTGCAACCGGGTGATTCATTTGAATTTTCTATCAAGTCAGAAAATGCTTATGGACCCAGGAATCCTGAGGCTGTTGTTGAATTGCCCAAAGACGCTTTCATGGTTGAAGGTGAGTTGGCTGAAGACCTTTTGGTGGAAGGCAAGATTGTACCCATGCGCGATCAGGAGGGCAATCCCCTGAACGGAAAAGTGGTTGAAGTAGCCGACCAGACTGTGAAAATGGACTTTAACCATCCTTTGGCAGATATGGACCTTCATTTTAAAGGGGAGGTACTCTCCTCACGTGATGCCACGGAAGAAGAAACCGCTCACGGGCATGCACATACCGGACAAGGCGGTCATTAAATTACAGTAAAGGCTTTCATGCCTTCAGGCAGGCTGTGTTAAAAAGGAGCCGGAAAGAGATTCTCTCCGGGGTAAACACTTTTTAAGGCAGCCTGCCTTTTTTTATTGCCCTGGTTGAAAGATGCGCAACAGTCCTTACACCAGGATGGCCACATTCCGGAGGGTTTTTGCGAATACTTGATTACCATCTATATGAGGTTTACATATGTCAAATAAAAATTTGCAGTTATAGAAAAGACAAGTTACATTTGACATCAAATCAGTTCGACATGACAACCGCGAATAATCATTTCTTCTTCTATTATTATTACTTAAACGATTTTAGGTAGAGGAGGATATATTCGTATATTTTATAATATAAATGAACCAAGCCCCTCTCAGGAGGGGCTTTTTTATTTTACAGACCTATGGTACAGGCAGCAAACAGGACACAAAAAATTGGCGAATACTATTTTTCAACCAGGATGAACCAGATCCGGGAGATGATCTCGGAGGGTATGGATATTATTAATCTGGGCATCGGCAACCCAGATATTTCTCCTCCTGTTGAAATCATTGAAGAACTGACCTGCAGCATTATCGGCCCAGGTGCTCATGGTTACCAGCCATACAGAGGCACTCTGGAACTGAGAAACGCTATCTCAGACTGGTACTTGAAATATTTTAATGTCAAGGCCGATCCCGGCAAACAAATTCTGCCTCTTTTAGGTTCCAAGGAAGGCATCATGCATATTAGCATGGCTTTTCTTAACCAAGGCGATGCAGTGCTGCTGCCCGATCCCGGATATCCGGCATATGCTTCAGCAGCGCAGCTATGTGATGCCCGATGTGTTTATTATAACCTGAATGCTGAAAATAACTGGCTGCCAGACATTGAAGGCCTGAAGAAAAAAGATCTCCAGGGGGTGAAGCTCATGTGGATTAATTATCCAAACATGCCATCCGGAAGAAAAGCTGCCAAAGAAGATCTGCTTGCCCTAACAGACTTTGCCCGTAAGTACAATATTCTCATCATCAATGATAATCCTTATAGTTTTATCCTTAATAACACGCCGCTGAGCATTCTAAATGCTGACAATACATTTGAAAATGTTCTTGAGCTAAACTCTTTGAGCAAGTCACACAACATGGCCGGATGCAGAATTGGCATGGTGATCGGGCACGAACAGCACATCAATGATATCCTGAAGGTGAAAAGCAATATGGATTCAGGAATGTTCTTGCCTTTGCAAATGGCTGCTGTGAAAGCATTAAGCCTCGGACAGGACTGGTACGACCAGTTGAATGCCACATACAGCATACGACAGAAAATAGTTTATGAATTATTACAGCACCTGGGTTGCTCAACGGACCAGGGACAGTCAGGGATGTTCCTGTGGTCAGAAATACCGGCTTCATTTGCCGACTCATACGAGTTCTCAGAACATTGCCTGAACAGCTATCACCTCTTTGTAGTCCCTGGCCTTGTGTTTGGATCCAGAGGGCAACGATATATCAGGACATCATTATCAATGAATGAGTTGCGATTAAAAGAAGCTGTTAACCGGGTAAAAACAAACAATCATGACTGACAAACTAAATCTGGAAGCCAACGGCCTGTTTGGCAAGGATAATAAGCCACTGCTGATCTCAGGCCCTTGCAGCGCAGAATCAGAAAATCAGGTGATGGATACAGCCCTCAAGCTGGCAGACATTGGGATAAAGATTTTCAGGGCAGGCCTGTGGAAACCCCGCACCAGGCCCGATAACTTTGAAGGGATAGGATCGGCAGGCCTTCCCTGGCTCAGGAAGGTCAAAGCCGAAACAGGCATGCTGACTGCCGTGGAGGTAGCCAATGTATGGCATATCAAAGAAGCACTGAACCATGGTATCGACATCCTCTGGATAGGAGCACGAACAACAGCCAATCCCTTTGCTGTGCAGGAAATTGCCGACGGCCTGCGGGGACTGGATATCCCGGTATTTATCAAGAATCCGGTCAATCCGGATCTCGAACTCTGGATCGGGGCCTTTGAGCGCCTGAACAAGGCGGGCATCAAAAAGCTTGCGGCCGTGCACCGGGGCTTTAGCTATTATGGCAAGTCGCCTTACCGTAACATTCCTCAATGGGAAATACCGATTGAACTGAAAAGAAGAATACCCAACCTGCCCATCATAACTGACCCAAGCCATATTTGCGGAAATCGTGAACTCCTTTTTTCGGTATCGCAAACAGCCATGGATCTGGATTTTGATGGCCTGTTCATCGAATCGCACCACAAGCCCGAAGAGGCCCTGAGTGATAAAAACCAGCAAATTACTCCCAAGGCGTTAGAAAACCTGCTTTCCGCTCTGATATACCGGCAGGCGGAGGTTGACAATACACGGCAGCTGGAAGGATTGCAGGAGTTCAGGCGGCAGATCGATCAGTGGGATGCTGAGCTGATCAGGGTACTGGGAAACAGAATGTTGATTTCAGAGATGATCGGTAAATATAAAAAGAAGGAGAATATTACCATATTGCAAGCCGCACGATGGTCAGAGATTCTTGCCGACAGGCTGAAAACTGCCAGGGTGCATAACCTAAGCGATCAGTTTATTACCCAAATATTCAAGCAAATACATCAGGAATCCATCGCTTTTCAAAACAAAGTGATGAATTAATTGATTCAAAACATTCGGCTCCCAGGAGGGAATCTGATCACAAAACAAAGGATAAAAAATAATGAAAAGGATACTAATAGCGGGAGCAGGCAATATGGGGTCATGGCTGGCAGAAACGCTCTGCCTGGATTATGAGGTGGCAGTTTACGACAAAGATCCCCATAAATTGAAATACCTGTACAACACACACAGGTACAAAGACATAGAGGATGTGGCCGCATTTCAACCACAGTTGCTTATCAATGCCACCGGCCTGAAACAAACCATTGATGCATTCAATCAGCTGCTGCCTCATTTGCCGGGCGACTGTATTATTTCAGATGTGGCATCTGTAAAGAACGGACTTGCGGATTATTATCCGCAATGCGGATTCAGGTATGTGTCAACACACCCGATGTTCGGTCCTACTTTCGGTAATCTAAAAGAGCTGCAAGGTCATAATGCAATAATTATCAGCAGCTCCGACCCCGAAGGCAAAGCGTTCTACCATAACTTCTTCACCCGGCTGGGTCTGAAGATATACGAATACGATTTTGCAGAACATGACAGAACAATTGCTTATTCCCTGTCAATCCCCTTTAGTTCAACCATCGTGTTCTCCTCCTGTATGAAAAAACTGGAAGTGCCGGGAACAACTTTCAAAAAACACTTATCGATAGCAAAAGGCCTGCTTTCTGAAGATGACTGGTTACTTAGCGGAATCCTCTTAAACAGATATTCCGTTGAAAAGCTTTATGAAATCAACCAACGGTTGAATGAGTTGATCAGTATGCTGGAAAACGGCAATGAAGAAGGACTTCATCAGTTATTCAATAAGCTGAGAAACAATCTTGGGTTGGTCGAAGATTAAAAAACAGCCCATTCATCCGGAAGGTCCATTTCAAAAGCTGCATCATAAGAGATAAAAGCCGGTAAGCCTTTCACAGTGTTATGTGAAAGATCGGGGATCTTAAGGGCTGCCTCTTCAGGGGCCTGTTGCCGGAGTCTTTCCAGCAGCTTGCTGAATGCCTGCATGGTATCAGTCTGGTTTTCCGGGGAGACATCAGCCTCAGCAGATAATTTACCCGGCAGCAAATATCCGGTTCCCTGCTGATTGAATGACACGGCACAGAGATCCATGGAGGCTGCCCAGTGAATGATGCCCAGCAGGTTATGAACCGAAAGCACCTGGTTGTCCAGGAAGTAGAACAGGCCGCTTAGCCCCTTTCCATACATCCGGTAATGAGAAAAGTCAATAAGAAAAAGCAGTATGGGAACCCGGTTCAGCTTCAGGGGGCCTGCGCCGGCCATTTGTTTTATCATCTGCAGCAGCACCTCCTGGCGGGGAACCACAAAACCATTGTGCACCCCCACAGGCAGCCCCGACAAGAGATTTTGCCCCACCTGGTATTCCATTCCTACCCGTTGGCCTTTCAGCTCCAGAATGCGGGCCATCAGCTTTTTGCGTTCCCGCTCTTTAAGCACCCCGTTGGCCTGCATCAGGGTGATCATATTGTCAGGAATCTTACACAACTGTATCAGCCTGGCGTTTGAGATACTGGGCACCTCACCAATTTCGTAGTGCCGGTAAACATTTACCCCAAAACCCAGCACTTCAGCCATCTTTACAGCCGACAACCCATAGCTTTTACGGATCATTGCTATTTCGTCGCTATAAGGAATATTGTGCTGTTCCCGGTACTTGTTATGCAACTGCACCTGGTTGATGTTTTCCAGGTCTTCAGTAGAAAACTGGCCACCGCTTTGCTGGCAGAAATAAAAGTGCTGGTAGATGCTGAAAGTTTCTTTCCGGTATTCAACAGGCACTTTCTGACGAACCAGTGGCATGACCTTGCCAGTGAGGGGGCTTTTCATAATCTCAGGCAATTATAGTTACAAATCATGATAAGTTTAATAAATTTGCCTTCAGGGCACACCTGTGGAAGCAAACTGATTAAATAGTTCGATAAAAATACTATTTATCTGCTAATCCTAAACTTTAAAGTTAAAAAAGAAGATTCATGACCAATGCCTCAGTCCGCGAAAAGTTTTTTTACCTGGAAAGCTCCAATCAATTCAAGTTTTCCGCCAAAAGTTACTACCCTGAACAGGACAATCCGCGGGCCATCATACAAATCGTTCATGGTATGACTGAGCACATGGGCCGTTATCATGATTTTGCACGTTATATGGCCAGCCAGGGGATTGCAGTATACCTGCACGACCATCCGGGTCATGGCCAGGATGCCCTGCGCGAGAACCGCCTGGGGGTAATTCCCTGGAAACGGGGCTGGCAGGTGATGCTGGAAAATACCCGTGCCTTATACACCCACATCCGCAAAACCAGACCCGAGATCCCGCTGTTTCTTCTGGGCCACAGCATGGGATCGGTGCTGGCAAGGCACTTCATGGCTGTGTACCCTGTTTACCTCAAAGGACTGATCCTCTCAGGGCCTGCCGACCTGCCTTCCTGGCAGTTAAATATCCTGCGCACCATTACCCGGTTGCAAGGCATTTTTGCAGCCCCTCACCGCAAAAGCAAATGGTTCAACCGCCTGTTCTATCATAACTTTAACCGTCATTTCAAGGAACGGCCCACCCGCTTCGAGTGGATCACCTCGCAAAGAGAGGAAGCTGATGCTTACAACAACGACCCCCTGTGTGGCTTCGACTGCAGCGTTTCATTTTACAACAACATCTTTAAAGGGATGGCTGCCATGAAAAAGACCCAGCACAACCTCAAGTACCGAAAGACCTTACCGCTGCTGATTATCAGCGGACAACAGGATCCTGTGGGAAACTGGGGAAAAGAAGCCATCAAAATTCACCAGGATTTTTACAAGCAGAACTTCCACTATCTGACAGTGAAGATTTTCAACGGACGCCATGAGCTGCTGCATGAATCCATCAAGCAGCAGGTGTATGAATACCTGGCCAACTGGATGGATGAATGCCTGACCAAAAAGAAAATCGTGCAATAGCTTCCCAGGGGATGATGCTTTCTGCTGCAACAGGCAGCAAAAAGATGTCACCTGTATTCCTCAAAAAATTATCTTTGCCCCCCGAAAGGCCTTCCGGCCTGAATCAATCTTTACTTTTAACTAACTGTAACACATGGAAAAACAATCACAAGCAGCATGCTGCGGGGTGAATTTCCGCCGCTGGAGCCGTAAGTCATACGCAGCCTTCAGCAGCATCGGAAAGACCATCCGCATCGGAGTGCTGGGTCTGTGTTGTTCACTCCTTGCCTTACCCGGTCATACAAAAGAAAGCCGCGACACGCTGTTCATACCTGCCACTCCTGAGGTGCAAGACCTGGAAGAGGTGGTGGTGAGTGCTCAACTCACCCCGGTGGTACAATCCGAACTGATGCGTATCGTACAGGTTATCACCCGCGCAGAGATAGAGCAAGCCCCGGCCGGCGACCTGGCCAGCCTGCTGCAGAGCGTGCGCGGAGCCGATATCCGCAAGAGAGGCGCTTTTGGTATGCAGGCCGACGTAGGGATCAGGGGTGGCAGCTTCGATCAGACCATGATCCTCCTCAACGGGATCAACATCACCGATCCCCAGACCGGACACCACAACCTGAATGTGCCGGTCGATCTTCAAAGCATCGAACGCATCGAGGTCCTGCAGGGAGCAGGCGCCCGCATGTTCGGGCCCAATGCCTTCAGCGGGGCCATCAACGTCATTACCCGCACCCCTGGATCACAGCCCGGTGAGGTGACTGCTGAAGCAGGCCAGCACGGCCTGATGGGCGGCAGCCTCACCACAGGATTGACAGCCGGCAGAACCAGTCACTTCCTCTCCATTCATGGAATGAAGTCGGAAGGTTTTACCCGCAACACCGACTTTGGTGCAGGCAACCTCTACTACCGCGGGGCCTACGATGGCGCCGGTTTCACAGTGAACCTGCAGGGTGCTTTCAGCCAGAAGGCTTTCGGGGCCAACAGCTTCTACACCCCCCGTTTCCCTGATCAGTTTGAGGAGATACAAACCGGATTGTTCTCCCTGAGCCTGGTGCCCAAAGGAAAGCTCAAGATCCATTCATCGGTATACTGGCGGCGGCATCACGACCGCTTCGAATTGTTCCGCGACGAGGCGCCCGCATGGTACAATGATCACAACTACCACCTGAGCGATGTGGCAGGTGCCAACATCCAATGGAGCCATCCCTGGAAGCTGGGAAAAAGCTCGCTGGCCATGAACTATCGCTACGAGCACATCTACAGCACGGTGCTGGGCCATGAGATGAATGAACCCCGGAAAGCCGGCTCATACCAGGATGTGTATTACACCCGCTCCTATCAGCGCCAGGGATTGAGCATCATGGCCGAACACAGTGTATATATAGGTACAGTCAGCCTGTCGGCAGGCACCCTGGCCTGGCTGAGCCCTGAGCTGGGCAAAGGCTTCAGCCTGTTTCCGGGAGTAGATGCTGCCTGGCAGTTCCACCCCGATGTTCGGTTGTTTGCTTCGGCAAGCCGCACCTTGCGTCTGCCCACCTTTACCGACCTGTTCTACAACGGGCCCACCAATGCGGGCAATCCGGACCTTGTGCCCGAGAAGGCCCTGTCGGCCGAGGCGGGCCTGAAAGCCAGCCATGGCACCCTACACTGGGAGGTGGCCCTGTTCAGAAGATGGGGCAAGGATATGATCGACTGGATCAGGAGCCCCGGCCAGGAGCAATGGCAAAGCATGAACCTGACCAAGGTCAACTTCACCGGCCTGGAAGCAGGCATCAGCATGCCCCTTGCGAACATCTATGAGGTACAGGGAAAGCCGGCAATGGTTTCTGTTCATTATAGCCATATGTTTGCCAATAAATCAAGCGGTGATTTCCAGTCGCATTACGTCATGGACTTCCTGAACCACAAGGCCGACCTGCGCCTGGAAGTGCCCATCACCCCCCGGAGCGGCACCACCTGGAATGTATCGTATATCGACCGCCAGGGCCAGTACATGCTGTATGAAGATGGCGGCTTTTCGCACCTGGTGAGCTTCAGGCCCTGGTGGTCGGTCGATGCCAGGGTGTTCTACCGGTTCAGAGCCATCGAACTCTTTGCTGAGGCAAACAACCTGCTGGATCAGCAAACCGTCAGCTTAGCCAATGTGCCCCAGCCAGGAAGGTGGGTCAAGGCTGGAGCTGCTTTTACTTTCGGAAAATGATGAGGGTTGAGAGGTTGAGGGGTTGAGAAGAAGATGAGGGGGAGACTGGGAGACTTGGAGACTTGGAGACTAGGAGACTAGGAGAGGCCAACAGCCAATAGCCAACAGCCTGATGGAGGAGCACGAGATCGCCACACGTATTTTAAGGGCCTGTTTCAGCATGTATTTTCAAATAGCATCATCCCTCAGACTCCTGCCGATCAAAGAAATTGATGTACTTCAGGATCATCCAGAATCAAACTAAATCTTATGAGGGTTCAGGTATTTCAGCCCATCGACAGAATGAAAATCTCTATCATTACTGGAAATCAGGGTATACCCAAAAGCAAGGGCAGTCGCAGCAATGATGGCATCAGGAATTTTCACCTTCCTGTGCCGGCGGATGTCAACACAAAATGAAATTACTTCAGGAGTAATATCTATTATCACACTATCGGCAATAAACTCTCTGATCCCCCTTTCCTTTTGAGGCTGGGTTTTCCAGCACAGAAGCTCAATCTGAGAAATTACCGAAAGGTTAGGCACATCATCAATTACGGAATCCATAAACTGCAATCCCCTCTCGGGAAGGGAGGCGGAAAAATAATCAGACACCACATTGGAATCTATTAAATACCGTTCCATTCGGTTCGCATTTGATGGATATGGTCATTCAGCTGTTGTCCTTCCTCTTTGCTGATAAAGCCCTTATACTTTTCAGACAACCTGGGGTGAACAGGACCAGTGGTTTCTTTCAGGACCTTGATAAGGTGCAGTTTTTCCAATTCGCGGATCAACCTGCCTGCCTTCTGATTGGTCAATTGGATAAGCATGGTATTTTCCATAATGTCTGATATTTTCCCTGATTCAGGGGTTAATACAAAAATACGAAACTTTTACTGCATTTTTAACCTTGAATATCTTGTGTCTAAACCATTTGTTGAATATCTAAACTTGAAACAATGTGAAACTTAATAACTCTGCGTGGTATTGCTTCAGAGGAACCCTCATCCAAATTCTAATAACGCCGCAGGGATAGAGATTGGTTGAGGGGTTGAGAAGAAGATGAGGGGGAGACTGGGAGACCTGGAGACTTGGAGACCCGGAGACTGAGAGACTTGGAGAGGCCAAAAGCCAACAGCCAAAAGCCAATAGCCTGATTGAGGCCGCCACACGCATTTTAAGGGCCTTTTTCAGCACCCATTTTTAAGTGACCCCATCCCTCAGCACCCTGCCGATCGGAGGAAAAAAGGTGCTCTGAAGGCCGGAAAAGGCTGAAAAAATACACACCTTTCAGTCCCTCACCAAAGGCAATAAACCGCCACTCCACTCCCCTTATCCAAATCTCCCAGTCTCCAAGTCTCCAAGTCTCCCCCTCTCAGTCTCCCCCTCATCTTCTTCTCAACCCCTCAACCATAAAAAAAAAAGGGCACGCCATCACGTGCCCTTTATTATTCTATTGAATGACGATCTATTCGCCCATCATGCCGGGGATCACGCTTTCAAACAGCTGATCCAGCTCAGCAATGGTGCCAAAGCTTTCGCCATCGACCACGGCTTCCTGGCCGGTGACTTCACCCAGCAGGGAGAACTCCACATCGCTTTGTGCCATCAGCTCAGCAAACTCGCCTTCTTTGTCGGGGCTGACGGTCACCACCACCCTGCTCTGGCTTTCGCCGAACAGGAAGGCATCCTTGCGGATCTGGTCGTCGGTATCGATTTGGAAGCCCAGCTTGCGGTGCCTGCCCGATTCAAACAAGGTGGTAAACAAACCACCATCGGCCACATCATGTGCCGAGCGGATCAGCCCGTTGCCGATCAGCTCCTTGACGACCTGTTGCAGCTCATACTCTTCCTCCAGTTCAAACCATGGAGCGGGAGACAGCTTCACCTGGTGATAACTGTAGAGATATTCGGATGAGTTAATGTCGTTTCTCGACTGGCCCACCAGGTAGATCAGGTCGCCCTGCTCGCGGAAGGCAAT
This sequence comes from Bacteroidales bacterium, assembly GCA_046483935.1. GTDB lineage: Bacteria > Bacteroidota > Bacteroidia > Bacteroidales > UBA7960 > JAWOCF01. Next base: position 44,629 of record JAWOCF010000228.1, read on the forward strand.
GCCGGTCTGCAGCTTCTTGTCCATCACCACGCCCATCATCCCGATTACAGGAGTGGGAAATACCGGATCGGTTTTTCCGGCAGAAGATGCTTGGTTGTAGAAGCTGACATTTCCGCCGGTTACCGGGGTCTTGAATTTCTCGCAGGCCAGGCTCATGCCTTTGATGGCACTGACAAACTGCCAGTACACCTCAGGGTTGTAGGGATTGCCGAAGTTCAGGCAGTTGGTGATGGCCGAGGGCTCGCCCCCGCTGCACACGATGTTGCGGGCCGCTTCCGACACCGCAATGGCGCATCCTTTTTCAGGATCGGCCTGCACGTACCGGGCGTTGCAATCAACGGTCAATGCCAGGGCCTTCTGGGTGCCCTTGATGTTTACGATACCGGCATCTGAAGGATCGTTGGTGCTCATGTTTTTGGTGCCCACCATGGTGTCGTACTGCTGGATAACCCATTTCTTGGAGGCCACATTGTGGCTGCCCAGAATAAAACGGGCCACTTCCTTCAGATCTTCAGGCTGCTGCACCTGGTCAATATGAAACTTGTCTTTCTCTTTAAAGTAAGCCGGCTCGCGGTACTCACGATCGTATACCGGGGCACCGCCACCCAGCACCAGAGAATCGGCAGGCACTTCAGCCACCAGCTCCCCGTGCATGTAATATTTCAGGATGTCGCCTTCAATCACTTCACCGATCTGAACACAGTTCAGGTCCCACTTGTCGAACACGTCCTGCACTTCCTTTTCACGACCTTTTTTCACCACCACCAGCATGCGTTCCTGCGATTCGCTCAACAGGATCTCGAAGGGCTTCATGTTATTCTGGCGCATGGGCACCTTGTCGAGGTGAATGATCATGCCGTGTTCGCCCTTGGCCGACATCTCGCTGGTGGAGCAGGTAATGCCTGCAGCACCCATATCCTGCATGCCGATCAGGGCACCGGTCTTGATGACCTCAAGAGAAGCTTCCAGCAGTAGTTTTTCCTGGAAGGGATCGCCCACCTGTACAGCAGGGATCTTGTCGGCCGAGGCTTCGGTGATGTCTTCTGAAGCGAAGGTAGCACCGTGGATGCCGTCTTTTCCGGTTGAGGAACCCACAATGAATACAGGGTTCCCCACTCCGTATGAGGTTGCCGAGATGGTATTCCCGGTCTTCACCAGGCCTACCGACATGGCATTTATCAAAGGGTTGGTATTATAACATTCATCAAAAGCTACCTCGCCCCCTACTACAGGAACACCGAAAGCATTGCCATAGTCGGCAATGCCTTTTACCACCCCTTTGAGCAGCCATTTGGTGCGTTCGAGGTTGGGGTTGCCAAAGCGCAACGAGTTGAGCTGTGCGATGGGCCGGGCCCCCATGGTGAAAATATCGCGGTTAATGCCACCTACTCCCGTGGCAGCCCCCTGATAGGGCTCCAGGGCCGAAGGATGGTTGTGTGATTCAATCTTAAAGGCACAGGCCAATCCATCACCCAGGTCAACCAGGCCTGCATTCTCATCGCCGGCTTCCACCAGCAGGTGTGGCCCCTTACGCGGCAGGGTCTTTAGCCACTTGATGGAATTTTTATAGGAACAATGTTCAGACCACATCACCGAGTACACACTCAATTCGGTGAAGTTGGGCTCACGACCTAGAAAGTTCAGGATCTGATCATATTCTTCGGGCAGCAGGCCAAGTTTTTGGGCAGCCTCCAGCCCTGAAGGGGAATTCTGATTGGATGAATCCATAAAGATGTATCGTCAGGATGAATGAAATAGTTTTTTGCAAAAATAAGCAACAATGCCCACCCACGAAACATTTCTTTGGCAATTATAATTTATCTTTGAAAAATAATGATTGAAATACTCCTCACCCTATTGTGGACAGTGCTATTAGCTGTTGGCTTGCGGTACCTGCCTTTTTTCAAAAATATCAGGGGATTGCCCTACAAGCTGCTGGTCATCCTTTTTCTGATCAAGGTGTTGACCGGACAGGCCTATGCACTGATCTACACTCATTATTACGACCCCCAGACAGCCGACATTCACCGCTTTTTCAGGGATGGGAAGGTGCTGTTCTCGGCCCTGAAAGACAACCCTTTGGATTATCTCAGGATGCTGACCGGCATCGGGGCCGGCGCCGAACACCTGCAACCATACTACACCACCATGAACGACTGGTTCAGGCCCTGGCTCTCGCCGGTGTATAACGACAACCGCATCATGATCCGCTTCAATGCCTTCATGCAGCTGTTCTCTATGGGAATCCTGCAGGTGCATGTGGTGATGGCCAACTTTATTTCACTGGCAGGTTTCGTGGCTCTTTACAAGTTTGCCATCCGCTACCTGGATCCCCTCAAAGACAAGTGGCTGATACCAGGGTTATTCCTGATGCCTTCGGTGTTGTTCTGGAGTTCGGGCGTTATCAAGGAAACGCTGCTTTTTCCGGCCATGGGTTTCTTTCTGTTGGCTACCGACCGGATTATAGATAAAGAGAACAGACAACCTGCTTTATGGCTGATAATGTTTGCCATGCTGGGCCTGCTGCTGCTGCTGAAAGCATATACCCTGTTTCTGCTGTTGCCCTGCTACCTGGCCTTCCGGCTGGCCTTGAAGCAGCCGCCAAGGCTGCGTTGGATGGCCTTTCCGGCCGTGATCCTCGTGTACGTGCTGCTGATTCTGGTGGCCGGACAGGTATTCCCGCAATACAACCTGATCGGCATGATGGCCGCCAAGCAAACGGAGTTTATGCTATTCTCCCTTTCGGTAAATGTGGGCAGCCTGATTCACGAGGTATACCTGCAGCCCACCTTCACCAGTATTGTTTCTTATTTGCCCCGGGGGCTGGCCAACACCCTGTTTTACCCCCACCTGCTGGATGCTGATTCGCCCGTGACAATGATGGCAGCAGCCGAGAATATTCTGATCTTTATTGTTCTGGCAGCCACCCTGTGGCATACATTCAGAAACAAAAACATCCATCCACTGGTGTGGATGGGACTCTGGCTAACATTGATTACCTTTACCTTTGTAGGGACCATCACCCAGGTATCGGGGGGCCTGGTACGTTACAAAATCCCTGCCCTCCCGTTTTTGTGGATGGCCTTCGTGAGCGTGATGCCGGCCGGGCTGGTGGAACAAAAGCTCACCAAGTGGTTCCCCTCAATGGCAGGAAGATTTCGCATTTTTCACCATAAAATATTCGGAACATGAAAGAAACAGTATTGATTACAGGAGCTACCAGCGGCATCGGTGCCAGTTGTGCCAGGGCCTTTGCACAGGCAGGCTACCGACTGATTATCAGCGGCCGGCGAAAGGAAAGACTTCAGCAAATGAAAGAATCACTGGAGCAGCAACACCCCACAGAAGTGCTCACCCTGCAGCTTGACGTCAGAGACCACAAACAGGTGCAACAAGCCATTGATGAGCTGCCTGAAGCCTGGAGCCAGATAGACATCCTGGTGAATAATGCCGGCCTGGCACGTGGCCTGAACACCATCGACCAGGGCTTGCTGGAAGACTGGGACCAGATGATTGATACCAATGTAAAGGGAATGCTGTATGTTACCCGTACGGTATCGCCCGGCATGGTGGCCCGCAAACGCGGCCACATCATCAATATCGGCTCGGTGGCTGGCCGTGAGGTCTACCCGAAGGGAAATGTTTATTGCGCCACCAAGCATGCTGTAAATGCCTTAAACCAGGGCATGCGCATCGACCTGGTGCCTCATGGCATTAAAGTAACCCAGGTGAGCCCCGGGGCGGTGGAAACGGAATTCTCGAAAGTACGGTTCCATGGCGATGAACAAAAAGCCAAAGAAGTGTATAAAGGATTTACTCCCCTGAGCGGTGATGACGTGGCTGGAGTGGTAATGTTTGTGGCCACACTGCCACCACATGTCAATGTTAATGATATCCTGGTAATGCCTACTGCTCAGGCTGCCGCAGGAATCATTCATAAAGAATGATCGGGGCGCCCGGGTTTTAAACTTATGGTTTTAATATGTACTTTAACTTTGAGTTTTTTTTTGTAATTTCACCAAAGTTATTGTTAATTTGTAGTGCTTTAGAAGCATATTTTATATATTTATTTATCTGATCCCCGGCGGGAAATCATCAATTCCATTAGTATGGAAAAAATCAACGTAGTCATTGTTGACGATCATAAGCTGGTCACTGATTGTATTGGATTATTCCTGAGGAGCTCCCCCGACATGGTAGTTTCGGGCGTGGCTCATAGTGGCACCGAGGCTTTATCGCTTCTGGAAGCTTTTGAGCCCCATGTAATGCTGATCGACATCAGCATGCCCGACATGACAGGGATTGAAGCCACCAAACTGGTCAAGCAGAAGTATCCGGATGTAAAGATCCTGATCCTGTCAATGCATTCTGATTATGATAATATCTCCGATGCCATTGATGCCGGTGCCGACGGTTACGTGCCCAAGGATGTGGCTTCCGAAGAGCTCATTGAAGCCATCAAGGCCATCTACCAGGGCAAAAATTTCTTTCACACCTCCATCTCCGATGAGATCGTGAAGAATTATTCCACCAAACGGCGCACCCCCTCTGCGGTGCTGCCGCAGCTCACCAAAAGGGAGCTGGAAGTGCTTAAGCTGTTTACCGAAGGCTTTAATAACAATGAAATTGCCGACCGGTTGTTTCTCAGTGTGCGCACCATCGAATCGCACAAAAACCATATCCTTCAGAAAACAAATATGAAGAACTCAGTGGAGCTGATCAAGTTCGCCATCAAGAACAAGATCATTGATCTATAGAAACTTCATCTGTCTGAAACATTACCAGAAGCCGGCCCCATCAGCCGGCTTTTGTTTTTCATCATCGCTGGAGCAATATTCTGCAGAGTACCTGATCATTATGATTGAGTGTTTTTCTGCCTCCCCCAATGCAATTCACTCAAAAAGAGCCAGCCCTTCCGGGATTCAACACCCTTTCAGGGCCCCATCAAACTCGCATTAAACTCGCATTAAATTCGCACTAAATTCGCACTAAATTCGCGAATTCGCGAATTTAGTGCGAATTTGGTGCGAATTTGGTGTGAGTTTGATGTGAGTTTAACCGGGTGCTGATATGCCTCTGGCAAAAAGTGGAAATACTCCGGAGTGGCCAAAAATGACCGCAGGATCCTTGGGGCAGTCATGGCCTGTTGATCATCAGACTTGTGCGTATCGGAGGGGGTTGAGCCAGCACTTCCGAAATGATCCTGTTTCTGAAAACACTCAGGAACTTTTCCTGCTCCTCACTGTGGGGCCGGTGGGCCGACTCCTCAAACCAGATGAGCGTCTTTCCAAGGGGGGCCTCCAGGGCATCGAAATAAGAGGCTGCCAGGGAGGCCGAGACAATCATGTCATGGCGGCCCAACAGGAAGTATACGGGCACCTCAAGGCGTGGCACCCGCTTCTTCAGGTTGATTCCTTTCATTTCTTTCCACAGGCTGCGGGCCGAGAAAAAGGGAAACAGCACCATGTTAAAACGATCCTGGAAGCTGTAAAACGGCGAGCTAAGGGTTTGTTGCAATTCCTGCAGATCAAAATAGGGACGCTCCTGCGACTGGTCTCTCACCACACCCCCGTAGCGATAGACCCACTTTCTGAGGGTGAGGGCGTCCTGCAGGGTATAACGGCTGGCTACGGTATCAATCCGGGCCAGTTGCCTGAGGGCACGACGGTTATTGTTCTGCAGGGCTTTTTGCAATACAAATTCATAATTGAGCCGTTCATTCTGAATGGGATTCACGCTCTGTCCGGTAGAAATATAGGCATGGACCAGCCCGGGATAGCGGGCTGCGAACAATGTTCCGATGTTGGTTCCCCAGGAGTGGCCCCAGATAAAAACCTTCTGCTGCCCGGTAAGTTCTTTCAGGTAATCAACCAGCTGACGGGTATCTTCCACAAACTGATCGAGGGTCATAGACCGGGGAGAAAGAGAACGGTTAAAGGAGCGGCCTGTGCCGCGTTGCTCCCAGTACACCATGATAAAATCTTCTTCCAGGCGTTTCATGATTTCCTCGTTGGGCTCGAAGGGAAACAACGGAAAGCCAGGCCCCCCATGAAGAAAAATCATCACAGGGTTCCGGGCATTATCTCCACGCACCATCACCGCCTGGGAAATCCCTCCCAAAGGAATCTGCGAATAACTGTTGATGCCTGGGCCTGAATCTTCTACAGTCCGATAGATCTGACACGACCCAAACATCATAAAAAAAACTGCAAGAATAATTCCAGGGAATAGGCGGTTGGTTGTTTTTAAACTGATCATAAAAAGTAATCCATTCTTTATTAAGTAATATTTCATGCCTGCACTAAGAAGAACAACATCGAACATGGGGTTGTTTAAGCCCCTGCAGGGAAAATCATAACAGGATCAGGGCGGCAGCCCATCAGAACCTTAACCAAAGGGTCTTCAGCTGCTACTTTTGGGAAGTTAGAAAAGAAAAAAAATCTTAAAAAGGATCTTCATGCCATTTTTTCTCTTACCATGCTTTACTACCGGGAGGGTTGGCTGTTCAAAGATCTTATCTTCATGAAGCAGATAAAAACGAACCTTTATGAAAGGAGTGGCTGAACGGGGAGACGGTCTGAAGCAAGGGTTTTTGTATATTTGCATAAAATCGCCGGATGTTCCGGATTTCCACGGCAGGACATTGTTTTTTTTCCGATCATGAAAAGACTTCATTTACTTATTGTCCGTTCCTACCTGGGTCCCTTCCTGATGACCTTTTTCATTGCCCTGTTCATCCTTCTGATGCAGTTTCTCTGGAAATATATTGACGATCTGGTGGGTAAGGGATTGGAATGGTACATTATTGCCGAGCTGTTGTTTTATGCCTCAGGGTCGATGGTTCCCCTTGCCCTGCCCCTGGCGGTGCTTCTATCATCCATCATGACCATGGGCAGCCTGGGCGAACACTATGAACTGGTGGCTTTGAAGTCGGCAGGCATCTCCCTGCGCAAGATCATGTGGCCCCTGGTAGTGATATCAATGTTTCTGGCAGTAGTGGCCTTTTTCTTTTCCAACAATGTGCTGCCGGTTGCCAACCTCAAGATGATGTCGTTGCTGTATGATGTGCGCCAGCACCGTCCTGCCTTCAATATAGTGGAAGGGGTTTATTATAAAGGCATTGACAATTTTGTGATTAAAGTTGACCAGAAAGATCCCGATGGAGAAACCCTGCGCGACATCAAGATCTATGATCATACCAGCCGCCGGGGCAATGTAAACGTCACCATTGCCGAATGGGGCACTATGGCGGTTACCGGAGATGAAAGATACCTGATCCTTTCGCTGTATAATGGCACCAATTACCAGGAGGGCGAAGAGGATGATCTGGGCGATCCCGAAAGGCCCTTCCAGCGGATGAACTTTCAGCAACAGTACCGCAAGTTTGACCTCAGCGGCTTTGACCTGACCCGCACCGATGAATCGCTGTTCAAGAGCAACTTCCGGATGCTGAACCTGAATCAGTTGGTGCAGGTTGAAGATTCCCTGTCCAGGGAACTAAAGGCGCGTAAAGATGATTACATCTACAAATACAAACAACGTCTGAATTTTTATGCGCGCATCGACAGCGCACTGATTCATGCGGAAGTTCCTGAGATTGAAGGACTGCTGTCAAAAGATTCATTATTTACCCCGGGCATTCTGAGTGAAACAATATTGGACCGGACCATGAACCTGGTGCGTAGCAATAAAGATCACACCCAGTTTTCGCATGAGGATTTCAGGCTGCGACGGCGTGCCCTGGCCCGTTACCAGATTGAGTTTCACCGTAAATTTACCCTTTCGTTTGCCTGTGTGGTGCTGTTTCTGATCGGAGCTCCCCTGGGGGCCATCATCCGGAAAGGAGGATTTGGCCTGCCCATGGTCATCTCAGTGCTCTTTTTTGTGGTATTTCACGTGCTTTCTATTATGGGCGAAAAATTCGTGCGCGAAGGCGTCATGGAAGCCCACCAGGGCATGTGGCTGGCCCCAATGATTCTGCTGCCCCTGGGCATTCTGCTGACCATCAAATCCACCACCGATTCTTCCCTGTTTGACATTGAAGGATATACCAGGCGGTTTGAGAAACTTACCCGGTTTCTGCGAGCAGCCCCCCCCGGGGAAAAACCATGAGATATGAAAATCCTGCAATTGTGTCACAAAACGCCTTATCCCCCGATTGATGGTGGCTCTATTGCCATGCACCAGATCACCCAGGGGATGCTCAACCTGGGGCACCAGGTGAAGGTGGTGGCCCTTGACCAGGCTGCAAATGGTCAGGCCCGGCAACAGCTGCCTGACCATTATCTTCAGGCAACAGGGTTTGAGGC
>JAWOCF010000232.1:0-2854 GCA_046483935.1 Bacteroidales bacterium
AAGTGAAACAAACATCAAATAATTAAGGTAAAATTAGTTGGACAGGAATTGCTGGTTACTACAGGATTCCTTGAAAAAGTTGTAAAATTTACACATGATCCAGTGCCAGGCGTTCCCGGGGCATGGTCTGCCTGAACTGCCCGGGGGTATAACCTGTTACCTTTTTGAACTGATTGCTCAGATAGGCTGCACTGTTATAACCCAGCTCCCAGGCGATCTGGCTGACCGAGAGCTCCCCGTATGAGAGCAACTCCTTGACCCTTTCGATCTTCTGGCGGATAATGAATTGCTCCAGGGTAATCCCCTCAGCTGCCGAGAACAGGTTGCTCAGGTAGTTGTAATCGTAGTTCAACTGTGAGGCAATCCGTTCTGACCAGGTCCATTTCATCTCAGGGCCCTGCTGATGAACGTTTTCAATCACGATTTGTTTAATCTTTTCCACCAACAGGTTCTTGCTGTTATCCAGCCGTTCCAGGCCTATTCTGCGCAGGGCTTCATCAAAATGCACCAGTGCAGGTCCGGGGATATCATTGCCTTCAAGGGTCAATTCTCCCAGAGCTACCTTTACGGGCTTCAACCCTGACCTGGTAGCTTCTGCTTCTACGGCCATGATACAACGGTAGCACATCATGTTTTTTATGATCATCTTCATAGGAAAGTGTTTTTAATTTGTTGAAATACGCTAAACACACTCCAGGCTTGATAACCAGGGTGCCGGTTTCATGGAGGGCATCATAATAACCCCTCTGATAGAAATTTCAATCAGACAATAAAAACACCGATCACAGGCAGACTCACAGAAGAGACTCCTGAAGGTGGAGGATAATAAACTCTGAGGGAAGAAAAGAAGGAAGTTGGTACCCCCATGCTCATGGGAACATGAACGGGGGAGGCAACAGGATTCAGGTTCAGGATCGGCAGAACGGACGAGGTAAAATCATCGGTCTGTGCTTTCTGAAGGTCATCCAGGCAACAGGAAGCGGCATTCAGGCTCTGGGGGATGTCATGGGAATGGTCCTGATGGCGTTCAGGCATCATTCCGCAGCTTGCCTTTCCATACCCCGCCACCAGCTTTACCCGGGCAAGCTCACCCTGGCAATAATGCAGGGCAAGAGCCGGTTGAAGGCTCATGCCCAGCAACATCAGCGAAAGGAATATGGACGCAACCTTTTTCATCTATTACAAATATAACTATTTGAGGAAAACTTTTTCCTCAAATAATGTTAAAAGAAAGGTTCAGCTCACTGAAGTCTCCTTCGGAAGCTAGCTCAACTTTTCAGGCGTCTTACTAACATCCAGCTTCAGTGGGTTGATCTCTTCTCCCCAATAAACAGTAGTATGTGGGAACGGGATCTCGATGTTGCGGCTGTCGAAGGCCACCTTCAGGCGCTTGCGATATTCGCGGCCTACAGACCATTGCTTACCAGGCTTGGTTTTAATACGCGCCTTGATGACAATGGCGCTGTCGCCGAATTTGTCTAGTCCGAACACTTCAATGGGTTCAATGATGTCAGTGCCCAATTCAGGATCGGCCTGCAGTTGGTCGCCCACCTCTTTGATCACGTCCATCACCAGCTGGGTATTCTCCTTATAGGCTACCCCGATGTCGAACACCATAGACGACCAGTCTTTGGTCATGTTGGCCATGGTACTGATCTTACCGTTCTGGAAGATATGTACGGTGCCTGCAAAGTCGCGCAGGGTAATGGTACGCAGGTCAATGCTTTCCACCAGCCCTCCCTGGCCATCAATGATGGCCACATCGCCGGTGCGCACCTGGTTTTCCAGGATAATGAAGAAGCCCGAGATAAAGTCCCTGACCAGCTCCTGTGCCCCGAAGCCGATGGCCAGCCCCAGGATTCCCACACTGGCCAGCAAGGGTCCGATATTAACCCCGATTTTCTGCAGGATCAGCATAGAAAACACGGCAAAAAGCACGATCACGATAATTTTATGAATGATGTCGGTCAGGGTGTTGATTCTTTTCACTGCCTCATCAGAATCAACATCCTGGCTTTTTTCGGCACGGCCGATCAGCATTTTTCTCAGCTTTTGCGACAGGACTCTTGCAGCCCTTAATGCCAGCACCATGATGATCAGAATCACAATCAACCCGGGAAAATCGGTGAACAGCCAGTTTGCTGCCACCTCCATGGCTTCCATCCAGAATTCTTCGCTCAAATATTCTTTCATAATGATATGTTTTAGCTTCTATTTTTAAACCACCGTCCAAAGGTTCATAAATAAAAAATATGGCACTAAATGCAAGGTTGTCATCAGCTATAAAGCAAATGATAACTACCCCAAATATATACAAAAATATTTTATTCAGAAAGAATCTGATCAAAAGCGGGGGTGGCCAGCGTGGGAAAGGTGTATACCGCTACCCTGATCAGCATGTTCCTTTTCTGGCAAGTCACTGCTCGGGGAAAAAGCACCTGGCTCTGTATTCATCTATAAAAAAAGCCATGATCATTAAAAATGAATCATGGCATTTGGAACCTGCTGAAGCTAACGATAGAATTTATTTTCCCAAGGCTTTGTTTTCTTTCATGATTTCCTGAAAGATCTTGTGGGTATCGATAATCACGTCATCGGCATCTTCTTCTGGCTTGGTCATGGTGCTGAGGTCGAACTGGCTGTTGATCAGCTGATCCATGCGTGCGGCATGCTCATCGGGAAACAGGCGGGCGATTTCGGCAGGTACCTCTTCGGCTGCGGTATCAGGTTTCACCAGCAATATCCCCCATCTCCTCATACTTCTTTTTAAATTGCGGAAATTGAAGACCTTTTACTTCAGCGATGCCCAATAATTCATCCGCATATTTAATTTCAATTTCAAAGGAGTTCTCAG
>JAWOCF010000003.1:0-10487 GCA_046483935.1 Bacteroidales bacterium
GTACCACTATCATATAACGGGAACATTATTTTTCTTATTTGATCTGATCTTGATTATTTTTGCTGAATCAGTTTCCGGTGGGAGGTTTTGGGTTTTAGGTATAAGATTCTCTGTTTTTTGAACGCGGATGCCACGAATCGCTGCGCGAACGCGGATAAATACGGATCTTTTTTTCTCAACCTTTCAACCAATAAAAAAAAGAATCTCCACAAATTCCACCAATTTAAAGAACAATTTATTTATGATTATTCCTTTTGATTTGTCTCACAGAGTTTTAGTGCATTAGAGATGGGTTTCAGGTTTCTTCCGAAACCTAAAACCTAAAACCCAAAACCTAAAACCTAAAACCTAATACCTTATACCCATGAAAAAAGCTGGTAAAGCGCTGCGCGCACTGGGGCTGATCGTCAGGCATCCCTGGCTGCTCAACCATGTGCTCGACGAGGAGATGTACTGGAAGAAGAAGGTGAAGCGTGAGTTCGGCTTCAGCAGCGGCTTGCCCGTGATAGATCTGACCAGCTTGTTTGGTGATGTCTTTTCCGTTACCGTGGGACCCCTGGCCTTGCAGGACGGGGGCAGCACCCCGGCCGACCTGGCCCTGCTAAAAGGGCTGGCCGTGAAATACCAGGTGCAGCGTTACCTGGAGATCGGCACCTGGCGGGGCGAAAGCGTGGCCAACGTGGCTCCTGTGGTGCCTGAATGCGTGACGCTCAACCTGCCCGACGAGACCATGCGCGCCAGGGGGCTGCCGGAAGATTATATCGCTGCCCACCGGCACTTCTCAAAGCACCTGCCCAACGTAACCCACCTGCAGGCCGACTCCACCCGGTTCGACTTCTCCTCCCTGGAGCAACCCTTCGGGCTGGTATTCGTGGATGGCGACCATCATGCTCCGGTGGTGGCCTCCGACACGGCCAATGTCTTCAGGGTGACCGACCCCCTCAAGGGCATGATCGTGTGGCACGACTATGCCGTTAACCCCGAGAAGATCCGCTGGAGCGTGCTTTATGGCATCCTCAAAGGTTGCCCTCCCATGCACCACCACCGCCTGTTTCATGTGGCCAACACCATGTGTGCCCTGTTTCTGCCCCAGAGTGCAGGCCCTGTTTTTTCCAGCTTCCTGAAACCCAATGCCCCGCTGCAGAAACACTTTTTAGTGACCCTGAAAGTGGTGAAAAACTGAGCCAAAATTTTTGCAGAAAATGCAGCACAATAATTAAATTTTGTATATTTGCACCACTCAAAATCAAACGGTGGCTATAGCTCAGTAGGTTAGAGCATCAGATTGTGGTTCTGAGGGTCGTGGGTTCAAGTCCCATTAGCCACCCACCTTTTTGCCCGCCCTTTCAGGCGGGCATTTTTTTTGGTGGGTGATATAAACTATCTCCACAAATTCCTCAAATTCTTAGAAGACAATTCGCACAAATTATTCATTCAGTTTCAGGAAACAGCACAAATAATCATGATTTAATTGTTCTTAAAATTTGAGGAATTGGTGGAAAATCTTTTTAAGAGGACACAGAGAGTTTAAGATGAATCGCAGAGATTAATGCATACCTAACACCTAAAACCTAATACCCTCCGCCCAATACCTATCCCCCGAAATTTAGTATCTTTGAATGGCTTATTTAACTTAAATCAACCAGATGGAGGAAGACACCAGGTGGGAACAACGATTTTCCAATTACAAAAAAGCTTTTCACAAGCTGAAGGATGCCATTGGGTTTGTCACCGACCATTCAAAAGCTGAAGAACTGCAAAAAGGCAGTGTGCTTGATGAAATTGTTAAGGAAGGGATTATCCAACGCTTCGAATACACCCATGAGCTGGCATGGAACGTTATGAAAGACTATGCCTTGTGGCAGGGGAATACTTCCGTGGGGGGCAGCAGGGATGCCACCCGCGAAGCACTGCAGCTGCAAATAATAGCGGATGGCCAAACCTGGATGGATATGATTGGCAGCCGCAACCAGACCTCTCATACCTATAATGAAACGACGGCTGATGAGATCTTCGGGAAGATCATTCAGGAGTATTACCCCGCTTTTGAGGCTTTTCAGCAAATCATGGAAGAAAAGCGAAAGGAACAGGAATAATGGTTCACATCATGAATAAACTTTTCGGACTCAGCACCCAGGACATCGAAAAAATAAGGAGAGTATTTTCCAGCTACCCTCAAGTGCAGGAGGTGATCATTTATGGTTCGCGGGCCATGAGTACCGAAAAACCTTCATCGGATATTGATTTTTCGCTCGTTGGCGAAGGCATCGACCTGTCGGTTAAGTTTTCAATAGAAAATGATCTGGATGAATTACTGCTTCCTTACAAAATTGATCTCTGCATCTTCAATAAAATTAAGGATGAAGATTTCCTGAATCATATTAAAAAGCATGGGGAGGTTTTCTATGCCAAAAATAACTGATTAGCTGATTAGTAGATTAGCAGATTAGCAGATTAGCAGATTAGCGGATTGATAGATTGATAGATTGGTAGAATGGTAGAATGATGGCTTTTGGTCTCGTTGTCTTAAAACGAGAGCAAGAAATTTTTCCAAACCTCTCAACCCCTCAACCTCTCAATATAACTTCATCAGGGCACTATCCCAAATAAAACTTGTGCTGCTTATGCTGTAAAAACAATCGGTGATAATCAGCGCCGAAGGCGCTCCCGCCAATTTGAAAGGGAATGGTTTCCGAATATTAATCAATGCATTATTGTTCTAAAAATTTGTGTGAATTTGTGGAGTTCTTTTCTTCTTTTTACCCAAAACCTAAAACCAAAACTTGATACCTGATTCCTTAAACCCATCCCATGAAAATAAATATTCTCACCCTCATACTCCTCGCGCTGTTAGCAGCCTGTAACACCACCCCCAAGAATGACAAGGCGCCCGATGCCGCAGGTGCAAAAGATGAAACAACCGTACCTTCTGATAGAGCAATGGTTGATAACCCCCTGGGTGCCATCTGGGAATACGGGTTCAATCCCGACACTGAAGCATACGAAATCGTTCAGCTACGTGCGGTTGATAAGGATACCCTGACAGGTGAGGCTTTGGAGAAGATCATCAATCACAACTGGCCAAAAGTACAGATCAGGTTTGCCGGTACTTCCAATGACACAGCCCTGGTATCTATCCCCGACAGCGAAGCCCTCGCCCGGCAGATGGGTTCTGCAGGCGCCGAGAATTTCATGGTTTCCACCACCTATTCATTTACCTGTATGGAAGGAGTCAACCATGTGAAGTTCGAATTTACCGAAGGAGACCATGCCGTGCCGGGCGTGTATCACCGCAATTCGTGGGAGGTGACGGTAAAACAAGTGGATGAGCAGATTTGAGGATTAGCAGATTAGCAGATTAGCAGATTAGCAGCAGATTAGCGGATTACACAGATTACGGATTGCCAGGATAGGAGTCCTGGATTTTTCTTAGCCCCAACGGGGCGGTGTCATTAGCCCGGGGTGTAGCCCCGGGGGTCGGAGCACGGTTCTTTCATTAGGAAAACGCGTAACTATGAAAAATCCGCGATGTTCCGCGCTCGCGCAGCGATCCGTGGCATCCGCGTTCTGTCAGCGAAAACGATCATAAGAAATGTCAAATTCAACTTTTTAGTTGAATTTTCGTTCCCTGCAACCCTTGGAAAATTCTCCCGCTTTCTCTTTTCTTCAGTTCTTTTTCCGAATAAAAAATCCGGTGCCCATTTGGCTGTATTTTTTGTAACAGTAAGAGAAATCAGTGTGTTACGAAAAACTTCCGCTTTTTAATATCCTTTTGGCCGGGCCCGGTCAGGGCCGTACCAAGTCCGTACCAAGTCCGAGTCAAGGTTTGGTTGGGCTGGTTGGGGGCAAGCCGTGGTCAGGAGGTGTATAGGTATTATACAATATGCAAAAGGAGGGAATGTAACCTTAAAGTGGATTTCCGGCTTTGGTTGAAGGTTCTCAAAAACCCCTGAGGTCACAAAAAGTTGTCACTGTTGTCCCTGTTGTCCCTGATGTCCCTGATAGGTGGCTTTCAGGGACAATAGGGACAACAGGGACAATAGTGACAAGAGGGACAATAATTTCTCCCTGTTTTAGAAGAAAAACTTGGCACAGAAAATTAATGCCAGGATGTACATTACAGGGGTTATTTCTTTATGTCGTCCGGAGAGGAGTTTAAGCAGCACCCACGAGATCATCCCAAACACGATACCATCGGCAATGCTGTAGGTAAGCGGCATCATGATCACGGTAAGGAATACGGGTATTGATTCAGTAAAGTCGTTGAAATCAACCTTTATAATGGGTGATATCATGAACGAGCCCACCAGGATCAGTGCCGGTGCTGTAGCGGCACCGGGTACCATCAGGAACAAGGGCGAAAGGAATAAAGCCAGGAAGAATAAGCCGGCCACAGTGAGTGAAGTAAGACCCGAGCGACCGCCTTCAGCAACCCCCGAAGCACTTTCAATATAGGTAGTAACGGTTGAGGTGCCCAGCATCGCACCGGCAGTGGTGCCAATGGCGTCGGCAAATAACGCCTGTTTCACCCTGGGAAGTTTGCCCTCCTTGGTAATCATGTCAGCCTTTGAAGCAACACCGATCAGAGTTCCGACGGTATCGAACATATCTACAAACAAGAAAGTAAGCAGGATGATGACCATGTCGAGGGAGAATACCTGGCTGAAATCGAACTGGAAAGCAATAGGAGCAATGGAAGGGGGTGCCGATACCAGCATCCCTTCGGGAATCAGTGTTACCCCAAGCGGGATGCCCACAACGGTAGCTGCAAATATCCCGATGAGCAATGCACCCTTCACACGGAGGGCCAGCAATCCACCCATCAGCACGATGCCAAAAAGGCTGATCCATACGGTATGCGCGCTCATATCGCCCAGGCTCACCATGGTGGCAGGGTTGGCAACAATCAACCCTGCATTTTGCAGGCCAATGAAGGCGATGAATAACCCGATACCGCCCGAAATGGCATGTTTGATACTCATCGGGATGGCATTGACAATGGCTTCACGCACATTTAATGCGGTCAGCAATACGAATATAATGCCTTCAATGAATACGGCCGTTAAGGCAAACTGCCAGCTGTATCCCATGCCCAGCACCACGGTAAAGGCAAAAAAGGCATTCAATCCCATGCCGGGAGCCAGGGCGAAAGGTAATTTGGCCACCAGGGCCATCACCAGGGTGGCGATTACGGCTGAGAGTGCTGTGGCGGTGAACAGTGCATTTTTATCCATCCCGGTGGCTGAAAGGATATCAGGGTTCACGGCAAGGATATAGGCCATCGTCATGAAGGTGGTAATACCGGCAATGACTTCGGTGCGGATAGTGGTCTTATGTTCCTTAAGTTTAAAAAATTTGTCAAGCATCGTCAGGGAGGTTTTAGGTTTTCAGGTATCAGGTATTAGATGTGAAAAAAGAGTCTCCACAAATTACCCAGATTTTAAGAACAATTATCACCGATTGTTTGTGCTGTTTTCTGAAACTGAATGAATAATTTGTGCGAATTGTCTTTTTAAAATTTGGGTAATTTGCGGAGACTCTTAATTTAAAAGATTTGAACGCTGATCTCAGAAGTTCCATTTCAGGGCCAGAGTCGGGTTCACCTTGAAACCCTTTGTTCCGGCAAAATTGGTTGCCAGTTCTATTTCGCTGCCTGCTGAAAAATGGTCCGAAAAGTTGTACCACAACTGAGGTTCGGCAAGAAACACATAGTCAGTGGTTTCGTCGGTTCCGAAATATGCATTTTCTTCTTTCCAGAAGTCGGCAAAACCGGTGAAGCTTACCTTGCGGTTCATGAAATGCATGGCCCATACCCCGGTAATCTGGAATGATGCCTGATCTTTTTCACGAATATTTTTGTACAACGTCTGCAGGGTAAAGATTCTTGTATAATCGGCATTGTTCCAGGTATATTGAACACCTGCAAGCCATGCATCATTTATTTGGTATGCACGGGCGAAGTCGCCGTCGTTGAACTGGCCAAAGCCCCCGTTGTATTCTACCTGCAAGGCAAAGGGGCTGTCCCAGAACTTCAATGCACGGGCAATTTCCATGTACGACAATGAAACTCCCTTAATATCATCTACATCGTAATCGAAATCAACAAAGAAAAAGGTACTTCCCCATTTGTCGGGCTTGAACATTTCGAGGGTTGAGGTTACGTGCTTGCGGTTTTCACCAAAATCATAATGCAGCTGCAGGTTCTGAGCAGAAAGGGCATGGACCATTAATAGCAAGCCGAGGCTTAAAGTGATCTTCTTTAACATGATAGAAAGGGTTTATTATTATTTATTCAGTGAATGGGTTTCCCGGAAATTAAACTGGTGCAAAAATAAATTATATAATAATTCGTGATGGACAGAAGGATTATCAAATTGTTAACATTTTGTTGAAAAGGTCTGTTTCAGGTGTGAGGTATCTAAAGGCGATTCTGTCTCCTCTTGAAAAGATTCTCCACAAATTCCTCAAATTTTAAGAACAATTAAATCACCGATTATTTGTGCTGTTTCCTGAAACTGAATGAATAATTTGTGGGAATTGTATTCTAAAAATGATTGGAATTTGTGGAGATCCTTTATTTTTATTAGAACCCAGATGACGCAGAAAAGAGGAATCCTTCGGCATGCTCAGCACAAATAATCGCTGAACGTTCATTGCTTAATAGAGGCCTGAGCTTCAACAGTTTAATTTCTCCCCCTCTCCAGGTCTCCCCCTCTCCAGGTCTCCCCCTCTCCAGGTCTCCCCGTCTCCAAATCTCCCCCTCTCCAGGTCGCTTCCTTTTTGTATCTTTAGAAATAAAACCCAATCTATGAACCGAATTTATTTATTGCTGCTGGCCTTTTCGGTCACCCTGTTTTCGTGCCAGGAGGAGACCCCTGCGCCCGATAACGGCAACAACAACAACGACAGCACCTATACCCAGTACGGTACCCCTTTTGACCAGGTGCCTGCCACAGAAGATATTGTGATGTATGAGGTGAACCTGCGCGCTTTCAGTGCTTCGGGCGATATCCAGGGCGTGCTCAACAAGATGGATCACATTGAAGAGCTGGGGGTGAATGTCATCTGGCTGATGCCGGTGCATCCCATCGGGCAGGTCAATTCGGTCAACTCTCCCTATTCGGTCAGCGATCATAAGGCGGTAGGAGCAGAATTCGGAACCCTTGAAGATCTGAGGGACCTTACCGATGAAGCACATTCAAGAGGTATGGCTGTCATCATGGACTGGGTGGCCAATCATACTGCCTGGGATCATGAATGGATAGAGAACAAGAGCTGGTACACCCAGGATGGCAACGGGAATATCATCCATCCGCCGGGCACCAACTGGCAGGACGTGGCCGATCTGAACTACGGCAATGACCAGATGCGGGAAGCCATGATTGATGCCATGAAGTACTGGGTTGTTGAAGCCAATGTCGATGGCTTCAGATGTGACTATGCCGATGGCGTTCCCTACGACTTCTGGAGAGATGCCTTTGTGGCGCTGGACTCCATCCCCGAAAGGGAATACATTTTCTTTGCAGAAGGAACCCGCAGCGATCATTTTGCCGCCGGTTTTGATCTGAATTTCAGCTGGCAGCATTATGGCGCCCTGCTGGGGGTTTACAACGGAGATCCGGCAACCAGGATTTTTACGGCACACGTTGATGAGTATGAAAACACGCCTGAGGGCAAACATTGGGTTCGTTTTTCCACCAACCACGATGAATCGGCCTGGGATGCCACCCCGATCGTATTGTATAACGGGGTGGAGGGTGCCCTGGCAGCTTCTGTTGCAACCATCTTCACGGGTGGGGTGCCCCTGATCTACTCCAGCCAGGAGGTAGGCACAGCCAGTAATGTGCCCTTCTTCTCTAATTCAACGATCAACTGGAACAACAATCCCGGGATGCTGGAAGACTATCAGACGATGCTTCAGTTCTATGCCGGATCGCCGGTTGCAAGAAACGGCCAGAACACCGTGTACCCGCACAATGATGTGGTTTTTTTCAAGAAAACTTATCAGGAAGAAGAGCTCCTGATCCTGGCCAACATGAGAAATACATCACTCAGTGTTTCCATTCCTGCTGCTTTGGAAAATACCACCTGGACAGACGTAATGACCCAAAGCAGCCATACCCTGAGCGGGATGATGGAACTGGCACCTTATGAGTTTGTTATATTGGAGTAGGGGGGTATTAGGTTTTAGGTTTCAGGTATTAGGTATGGGGTGCGGGGTGTGAGGTATGAGGTGTGGGGTGTTGCTTCGCATTTGGTCACTGAGAATGGTAATAGGTTTCAGGTGAAAGGGATGCATTAAAACTCTGTGTCCTCCTAAAAAGAATCTCCACAAATTGCTCAAATTTTAAGAACAATTAAATCATGATTATTTGTGCAGTTTCCTGAAACTGAATGAATAATTTGTGGAAATTGTCTTCTTAAAATTGGTGGAATTTGTGGAGAGTTTTTGGCTGATTACTCTTCAAGGTCAAGCACAATCCTAATGTTAGGGACATCAGGGACGTAAGGGTCATTAGTGACATCTAACAATTTCCTGGTCTCCCCCTCTCCAAGTCTCCCTCTCTTCAATCTGCTAATTTGCTAATCCGCTAATTCGCTAATCTACTTCAGGCTTTCCATAGCCTGTTCCAGTCCCTGTTTGTCTTCCGAGATGATCACCAGGCGGTCGCCCTGCCGAAGGGAGGTGGCCCCTCCTGGGGTCACGTACTTGTCGTTGCGCTTGATGAGTGCGATGATGGCATTTTTAGGGAAGTGCAGCTCAAAGATTTTTTTACCGATCACCGAGGCATTCTCCTGCAGCTCATATTCCATGAACTCCGACTTCTCGTCGTCGTTGAGAAAGATTTCCAGGGGGGTGCGGGGTCTGGCTTTTACAGGCAGGGTGACCTTCAGCCAGCGGGCCACCAGGGGCAGTGAGGTGCCCTGGATGATGATGGAAGTGAGCGAAATGAAGAATACAATGTTGAAGATCATCTGTGCCTTATCCAGGCCTGCCAGCAGGGGATAGGTGGCAAACACAATGGGCACGGCACCCCGCAGGCCCACCCACGAGATGAACAGGCGGTTCTTGGTTTTCATTCTGAAGAACATCAGGCTGAGCAGCACGCTCACGGGCCGGGCAATCAGGATCAGGAACAGGGAAATGATGATTCCGATGCCCATCACTGAGATCACCTGGCTGGGATAAACCAGCAGTCCCAGGGTGAGAAACAGGATGATCTGCATGAGCCATGCAAACCCGTCAAATGCCTTCAGAATCCCTTTCTTATGCATGAAGGTGTGGTTGCCAAGATATACCGCAGTGATGTAAACGGCCAGGAAGCCGTTGCCGTTGAGAAAGTCGGTAAAGGAGAACGAGAAGAACATGATGGCGATCATCAGCACGGGGTATAGTCCTTCGTACTCGAGTGAGATCTTGTTGGTGACCCACAGGCCCAGGCGGCCGAACAGCATGCCCAGCACCCCGCCGATAATCACCTGCATGAAGAAAATAGGAATGATACTCACCATAGTGGCCTCCTGGTTCACTACCAACCCCGTGAGGGCGATGGTCAGGAAGTAGGCCATGGGGTCGTTGCTACCGCTTTCGAGCTCCAGAAGGGGCCTTAATTTGTCTTTCAGGCCTAAGTTTCGCGACCGCAGGATGGAGAATACGGCAGCGGCATCGGTTGATGATACAATGGCACCCAGCAACAAGCCTTCCAGCAGCGAGAAATCGGTGATATACCACACGAACACCCCTACGGTAAGGGCCGTAACCAGCACCCCCAGGCTCGAGAGCAACGCCCCGCGCCACATCACCGGGCGTATGGTCTGCCAGTTGGTGTCCAGCCCCCCGGAAAACAGGATGAAGTTCAGGGCCACGATGCCGATGAACTGTGCGGTCTGGGGGTCATTGAAGTAGATGCCTGCCAATCCTTCAGATCCGGCCAGCATGCCGATGCCAAGAAACAGGATCAGGATGGGCACCCCGAAACGGTAGGAGGTCTTGCCCGCCACGATAGATATAAACAACAGGATGGACCCGATGAGCAAAAAGTTTCCGGTAGTTAGTATCATGACCCGATGGTTGGTTATGCGATAAAGATACGGTTTTTTTCAGGGGGGCGGGAGGTTTCAGGTATCAGGGTTTAGGTTTCAGATATCAGGTTTTTCTGTCTTAGGTCTTTCTTAGCCCCAACGGGCGGTGTCCATCAGCCCGGGGTGTAGCCCCGGGAAGCGATAGAGTTGTTTCAGCACCCCCAACACCCACCCCCCAACACCTGAAACCTAACTTTATTTATAGTTATCCTGATTTTTCTTCTATTTTTGTTACCATGAAATCAACGGCAGTGGCAAGTCTGATCAGAAAGGAGCTCACCCTGGAGTGGCGGCAGAAGTTCGCCTTCAGCGGAGTGGTGCTGTACCTGGTATCCACGGTGTTTGTCTGTTACCTGGCCTTTGAGGGAGTGGTCGCCGCCAACACCTGGAACGCGCTGTTCTGG
>JAWOCF010000074.1:0-18823 GCA_046483935.1 Bacteroidales bacterium
CTGAAAACAATCCCATGCTGAATTTCCAGTTTGTGGTTGCTACCGGCGATTTTGTTGATTCCCTGTCGGTGATGGGACAGGTGCTTGATGCATTTACCCTGGCGCCCATGGAAGAGGGGACTTATGTGATGTTATATGACGAGTATTATGATTCTATACCCTACAAGGAAAAGCCGGTTTACCTGTCAAAAACCAATGCCGAAGGAGATTTCTGGATTCATAATATGCGTGGAGGGGAATTCAAGGTATTCGCCCTGCAGGATTTAAATTCCAATTTCATCTATGACCTTCCGGAAGAAAGGATCGCTTTTCTGGATAGTCTGGTTACCCCTGAGTATCTTGGTGTAAAGGACAGGGGGGTCCCGCAGGACACTGCTTCACAGGGGCAGGGCGATGACCAGCAACCGCCTGTAGAGATACAGCAGCCTGATATTCCCGGTTTTACTCCCCGTGAGGAAGACTTCCAGGAGCAGGCTCCAGAGATAGAACCTGCAGATACGCTTCTTGATTTTGCACATCGGGGACCTTTCTTTTCCATGTTTATGTTTCAGGAGGCAGATACTTTGCAGCGGGTTGTTTCTTCAACATTGGTTCGCCAGGGTTTGATACAGATTTTGTTTCGTGTTCCCACTGACTCGGTATGGATTCAGGAAATTCGCCAACCCTTTGATCATGACTGGTATATTCCTGAAGTTAACCCTGCAAAAGATACCCTACGGCTTTGGCTAAGGGATGTCGTCCGCGATTCGCTTTTCCTGGAAGTAGGCGATGGCAACCGGATACTGGATACCCTGGAACTAGCCACAGTGCCCCGAAGAGCTTCCCAGGAAGTTGATCAGAAGCTGACATTGCGGGTAAACACGCAACCATCCCGTACGTTGCCTTACTTTGGCCACTTCAGGTTTACTGCTGCCAACCCCATTAAACAATGGGATCTTTCCATGATACAGTTGCTTGAAAATGACAGTCTGGCTCTGGAGCCCGAATTGATGTTTGCAGACACTGCCCGGCGGGTAATTGAAATAGACACCCTTTTACCTCCTGGTCAGAGTTTTCAGCTTTCTCTTTTGCCAGGAGCCTTCACCGATATCTTTGGATTGACTAATGACACCCTGCAATGGCAATTTCAAACGACCCTCCCTGAAAATTATGGTACCTTAATGCTGAACCTTGACCTGCCTCACAAGGATAATTCCTTCATCTTGCAATTGCTGGATTCTAATGATAATGTAGTGGAAAGGAAGGTCATTATGGAAAGTGGAATAGTAAATTTCCCCAACCTGTTGCCTGGTGAGTATCGTCTTCGTTTGGTTGATGACCGGAATGTAAATGGTGAGTGGGATACGGGAGATTATCTCAAGGGGCTTCAGCCGGAACAAATATATGTTTTTCAGGAACTGATTCAATTAAGGGCCAATTGGGAAATGGAAGTTGCCTGGAGGCCGCAATCTTTGGAATAGTCAATAAAATCAAGAGACTTGCCATTATTAGCATTTTCTTAATACCTGTTTAAGCAGGATTCATCTACTTTCGTTTTTTTTCCTGATACATTTTTCTTTTAAAGATTTAAAAAACATAACTTTGCGCCAATTTTTAACATGAAAATTTCCGGCCATTCCAATTCCTTTTCCTGATAAAACATAAAGAATCAATAAATGAGTGGGCAGGCTTGCAAATTTAATTGTTAAAATTTTAACAATTGTTCCCTCTTAAAATTTTCATCTCATGAATCTATCTCACATTGAACACATTGGCATCGCGGTGAAAGACCTGGAAGCTTCCATTCGGTATTATGAAGAAGTCCTTGGTTTAAGTTGTTATGCAGTGGAAGAAGTAAAAGATCAAAAAGTGAAAACGGCCTTCTTCATGGTAGGCCAGACCAAGATTGAATTGCTGCAGTCAACGGATGAGGATGGACCCATCGGCAAGTTCATTGAGAAAAAAGGAGAGGGGGTTCATCACCTGGCTTTTGCCGTGGATGGTATTGAACAGGCCCTTGAAGAAATAGAACAAAAAGGAGTTGCATTAATTGATAAAAAGCCGCGAAAAGGAGCTGAAGGACTTGACATTGCTTTTCTGCACCCCAAGTCCACTCATGGGGTATTAATGGAATTGTGTGAAAATAAAAATAAATCCTAATTAATTTAAAATACGGGAAGAATGGCTTTTGAAAATAAGATCAAGGAACTGCTTGAAAAGCGGGAACTTGCTAAACTAGGTGGCGGACAAAAGCGTATTGATTCGCAGCACAAGAAGGGAAAACTCACGGCCCGCGAGCGCATCGATCTGTTGCTTGATGACGGTAGCTTCGAGGAGTTTGATATGTTTGTCACGCATCGCTGTACTGATTTTGGCCTGGAAGGACAGAAGTATTTCTCTGATGGGGTCGTTACCGGATATGGTACTATTGACGGGCGTCTGGTATATGTCTTTGCGCAGGATTTTACTGTTTTCGGAGGGTCTCTCTCACTGGCTTATGCCGAAAAGATCTGCAAGGTAATGGATAAAGCCCTGAAGATGGGTGCTCCGGTAATTGGTTTGAACGATAGTGGCGGAGCACGTATTCAGGAGGGAGTGAACAGCCTGGCAGGATATGCTGAGATCTTTCAGCGCAACATAATGGCCTCAGGGGTCGTGCCTCAGATCAGTGCCATCTTTGGGCCCTGTGCAGGAGGCGCAGTTTATTCTCCTGCACTCACCGACTTTACCATCATGACCAAAGAAAACTCCTACATGTTTGTTACGGGTCCTAAGGTCGTGAAAACTGTTACCGGCGAGGTGGTCACAGATCAGGAGTTGGGTGGCGCCATGGTGCATGGCACCAAATCGGGTGTTACTCATTTTATCGCTGATGATGAAACTGAAGGGGTTCAGCTGATCCGCAAGTTACTGAGCTACCTGCCACAGAACAACCTCGAAGAACCACCCCTGGCTCCTTGTGATGATCCCATTGACCGCCTGGAGGATGATCTCAACAGCATCATTCCCGAGAATCCTAACAAGCCCTATAATGTGAAGGACGTTATTTATTCGGTGGTTGACTATAACGAATTTCTTGAAGTGCATCGTGATTATGCCCCCAATATCGTTACTGGCTTTGCACGTTTTAATGGAATGCCCGTAGGGATTGTTGCCAATCAACCCAATTATCTGGCTGGTGTGCTCGACATTAATGCCTCACGGAAAGCAGCCCGGTTTGTTCGCTTTTGCGATGCGTTTAATGTGCCTCTGGTTACTTTGGTTGATGTTCCGGGCTTCCTGCCAGGAACGACTCAGGAGTATGGCGGGATCATCATGCACGGGGCCAAATTATTGTTTGCATATGGAGAGGCTACCGTGCCTAAAGTAACCATTGTGTTGCGCAAAGCTTATGGTGGAGCCTATTGTGTAATGAGCTCAAAGCACTTAAGAGGAGACCTGAATTATGCATGGCCAATGGCCGAAATTGCTGTAATGGGCCCGAAAGGTGCGATTGAAGTACTCAATAGCAAAGAGATCAAAAGCCTGGAGACAGACGAGGAACGTAGCAAGTTTATAGCGGATCATGAAAAAGAATATCTTGAAAAGTTTGCCACCCCTTACAATGCTGCCAAATATGGGTATATTGATGATGTTATTGAACCTCGCAACACCCGCTTCCGCATCATTAGGGCCCTGCAATCTCTGGCTACCAAGAAGGAAGTGAATCCTCCCAAGAAACATTCAAATATTCCGCTTTAATTTCAAGTCGATGATAGAAATTCCAATGATACAATCCCTGAATGAGATCCCCCCCCTTGCTATGAGCCTGCCTGCAATGGTTATAGGGTCTTTTCAGCAGAGTGATCCCTATGGGCTCATCATGGCCATTATGGGTATGAGCATTGTTTTTATAGCTTTGCTTCTGATGTATACTATCTTTTCGAATACTCCGGGCCTTTTCAGGCCGGCTTTGCGTCAAAAGATTGCAGAAGAATTCGGACGTCTGTTTAAGAAGCAGGAGGATAGCATGAAGGAGCCTGCAGTAATGCCCGACTCTACCTACGAACTCTCTGGTGAGGTTAACGCAGCCATCGCTGCTGCCATCCATCTTTACCGTTCCGAGTTACATGACTTTGAAGACACGGTGCTGACCATCAAAAAAGTTTCCCGCACCTACTCTCCCTGGAGCTCCAAGATTTATGGGGTTCAAAACAATTTGAATAAAAACTGATTGGCAAATTTGTAACTAAAGAAAATGAAGAAATATAAATTCACGATACACGGCAACCAGTATGATGTCAACATTATCAATGTGGAAGACAACATCATCGAAATGGAGGTGAATGGCACTTCTTACCAGGTTGAGGTCGACAAGTCTTTTCAGGCTGTAAAAACCCCAAGGCTGGTGCGCCAACGAGCCATTCCTTCTACCGAAACAACGCCTTCGGAAGGTACCGGAACCAGGAACCATCCTAAAGGAACCGGAATCATCAAATCACCCCTGCCTGGCGCGGTGCTCAGCATCCATGTTAAACCGGGTGATACTGTAACTGCTGGTCAGAAACTCATGGTGCTGGAAGCCATGAAGATGGAAAACAATATTGATTCTGATAAAAATGGCAAGATCCTGTCCATCAAAGTAAATCCTGGTCAACAGGTCATGGAAGGTGATGTTCTTATTGAAATAGGAGAATAACTATGGATGGAGATATCTTTAGCTTTGTTTACCAACAGGTAGTTGAATTTATTGGTTATACGGCTTTTGCCAATGTAACGTGGGGCCATATTGTTATGATATGTGTGGGTTTGTTTTTTATCAACCTGGCCATCACCAAGCATTATGAGCCGTTGCTGCTTATTCCAATCGGCTTCGGGATTATTGTCGGCAATATTCCTTTTGCAGAAGGTACCGGATTGCAGATTGGTATTTATGAAGAAGGCAGTGTGCTGAATATGTTGTACTTCGGAGTGTCGAAAGGGATTTATCCACCGATCATCTTCCTGGGCATCGGGGCCATGACCGACTTTTCCTCGCTGTTGTCCAAGCCCCGGCTGGTGTTGCTGGGGGCAGCCGCTCAATTCGGAATTTTTGCTGCTTATTCCTCCTCTCTGATGCTGGGCTTCACCCCAGCACAGGCTGGGGCCATTGCCATTATTGGTGGTGCTGATGGTCCTACTGCCATCTTCCTCTCTTCCAAGCTGGCACCTGAATTTATCGGGCCTATTGCGATTGCTGCTTATTCCTACATGGCGCTGGTACCTGTCATTCAGCCACCCATTATGAGACTGCTTACTACGAAAAAAGAGCGGCTGATCAGGATGAAACCTGCACGTGCGGTGCCCAAGCAGGAAAAAATCATGTTCCCCCTGGTGGGAATCCTGCTTACTACGTTTATCATGCCCACTGCCATGCCACTGCTGGGGATGTTGTTCTTCGGTAACCTGCTCAAAGAAAGTGGCGTAACCAATCGTCTGGCCGAAACAGCCCGTTCTTCGTTGATTGACATCGTAACCATATTCCTTGGCTTAACGGTGGGTGCTTCAACACAGGCAACGGTTTTCCTGACCAAAGAATCATTGCTGATCTTCGGGCTGGGCGCTGCATCATTTGTTGTTGCCACCTTTAGTGGGGTAATCTTTGCCAAGATCATGAACGTTTTCTCGGGGCCGGATAACAAGATTAACCCCCTGATCGGAAATGCAGGGGTTTCTGCTGTGCCTGACAGTGCAAGGGTTTCACAGCATGTGGGGCTGGAATACGACAAGTCGAACCACCTGCTGATGCATGCTATGGCTGCCAACGTTTCGGGGGTGATCGGGAGTGCCATTGCTGCCGGTATCCTGCTGAGCTTCCTGACCTGATCCAGAATTCATACAAAAAAGAAAGAGGCTGTTTCTGATTTCAGGAACAGCCTCTTTTTTATGGGGTTTCTGGAAATCCCTTATACTTTAAACAAGTTGTTTCGGATGGCAAAGGTTACAAGCTTCACACTGCTGTCGACCCCTGTTTTGCGGAATAAATTGGCTTTGTGCCCATCCACCGTTCGTTGGCTGATAAATAGCTTTTCGGAGATTTCCTTGATGGTATACCCCTTGCAGATCAGATCCAGGATCTCAACCTCCCTTTTGGTAAGATCTTCCCGTAATTCAGGTACTTGTGACTCCTCCTTCGACCGGCTCTTTACGATCGAGTTGGTAAGCGTAGGAATCAGTTCATCCGAGAAATAGTTCTTATTGTCTGCCACCAGCGAAAGGGCTTTCTTTAACTCACTTTCTTCAACTGTTTTTAACAAAAATCCTTTGACTCCTGCTTCCAGCATACTCACCAGATACTCCTCGTCGCCAAACATGCTGATGGCCACAATCTTCAAATCAGGATATTGCTGAAGGGCCAGCCGGGTGGCTTCTATCCCATTCATTACTGGCATCTGAACGTCCATAAAGACAATATCGGGCACATCATGCTGCAGCAGGTCAAGAAATTCTTTCCCATTGGTGGCCTCGGCGCTTACTACTACGTTGGGCATTTCATTTAATAGCAGGTGGAGTCCTTTGCGGAAGATGTGATGGTCTTCCACAATCATGATTTTAAGTTTTTGATCCATGTAAGGAGAAGTATCTGTTGTTTTTGATGTTCTTACCATGACCTACGACAAATATACAGTAAAAACCATTGGTTTTTATATGGGGATTTCAAAATTGAAGCTGATACCCCCTGATGCCGGCGCCAATATTTTCATGTCACCCTGAAGTAATTGGACCCGGGTCCTGATATTTTTTAACCCGTGGCTTCCTGAATTGGCTTCCTTAACTTTTTCAGGATCAAAGCCCAACCCATCATCCTGATATTTGATTATCAGCGATCCATTTTCTGTTCTCAGATCCAGATTGATGGCCTGAGCCTGGGCATGCTTCAGCGTGTTATTGATTAACTCAGTAAATACCCGGTACAGGTTGATCTCCATATTCTTCTCCAGTCGTGGGAAATTTTGCTGACAGGATATGTTTATGTTGATGGTGCCTGCACGGACTATCTTCTGACAAAATGATTCCAGGGCAGGCAGCAATCCATAATCATTCAGGGTGCTTGGCATCAGGTTGTTAGCAATCCTGCGGGCAGTTGCTACCGCTTCATTAATATTGGTTTTCAACTCATGGAGCAAAAAGTCCTTGTCTTCCTGCGATTTGTCGGGCTTCTGAATCAGGTTGACATAAATCTTCAGGGTAGATAATAGAGCCCCCAACCCATCATGAAGATCCATGGCAAAGCGCTTACGCTCGCGCTCCTCGGTTTCTATTATGGCATTGCGAACCTGCTGCTCCAGCTGCCTGATCCTGGATACATCGCTCACAGCGATCACCCTGATTTTTTCGTTCCGGTAAATGTACTCCTGCTGCTTGAGTTGACCCGAAAAGGTGCTCTTGTCCTTGCGCCTGAACAGTAGTTCGATCGGGATATCTCCACCTGTTGAAAGGGCTTCCTGAAGCTTTTTCTTTTCTCCTGTCGTTACCAGGGTGGTGATCTGACGAGAGGTCAGTTCCTGGGGAGGAAATCCGAAAAGCTGACTGGCTGCGTCATTACTTTCAACAACCAGGTTGTCCTTTACAAAAAACACTGCCTCAAAGCCAGCTTGCGACAATGCCCGGAATTTCTCTTCCGTTTGTTTGCGTTGTTCTACTTCGAGTTGAAGGTTTTGATTCTGATGGGCAATAACATCCTTTGAATGTTTCAGCTGCAAATGATTCTGTACCCGGGCCTGCAGTTCTTCTTTCTGATAGGGCTTGGTAATATAATCCACGGCACCGGCCTGGAATCCCTTCACCAGTTCTTCCTGCTGATCCAATGCCGTGATAAAAATGACCGGGATGTTGCGGGTTTGGTATTCCAACTTCAGGCTTCGGCATACTTCCAACCCTGAAATGTCGGGCATCAGGATATCCAGGAGGATCAGATCAGGGGCATGAATTTTTGCCAGCTCAAGCGCCTCCAGTCCATTTTCAGAGGTGATGATCTGGTAAGGAAGCTTCTTGAAAATCTGCTTCAGTATCAATATGCTTTGCTGGTCGTCGTCAACAACAAGTAAGGTAAATTTACTGTCAGACATCTTTTCCTGCGGATAATGGGTTCCTTCGGTGAATGTAAACTGGTATAAAAGTAAAAAAAAATAATAAATTCCCGTTTTTTTCCTCTGAAATTGAAAAAACAAAGTAACTTTATGTTGTTAAATAATTTCATTAAGGGGTCAAATTTCCGAAATTAAAAGAATAAAGATGAGAATTCATTACAAAAACGCATATATTCACTATTATCAGGAAGGAGACGGTCCGGATCTTGTGCTGCTGCATGGTTTTACCGAATCTTCAACGATATGGTCGGATTTTGCAAAAGAACTTTCTCAGGAGTTCCGGGTAACCATGGTTGATCTGCCCGGACATGGGCAAAGCGAAATGGTAGCCCAGGTTCATACCATGGAATTAATGGCAGATGTTCTGAAAGCAGTGCTGGATCATCTGAGGGTAAAATCCTGTGTAGTGGTGGGGCATTCTATGGGCGGCTATGTCGCCCTTGCTTTTACCCGATTGTATCCTGATATGATGAAGGGAGTTGGTCTTTTCCATAGCACCTCGCTTGCCGATAATGATGAGGCGCTGGAAAAACGTGCCAAGGCTATTGAGGTGATTAGAAACAATCGGTCGGATTTCCTGTTGGGGTTCATTCCCGATCTCTTTGCTCCTGAGAGCAGGGAGGCCCTCAGTGATAAAATTGAAGAGCTCATGGCTCAGGCCCGTCTGATGAGCCCCGAAGCACTGGTTGCTGCCCAGGAAGGCATGAAGGAGCGTGCCAGCACCCTCGATGTGCTGATCAACACCCCCTTGCCAGTCATGTTTATTGCCGGCCAGAAGGACAGCAGGGTGCCTTTCGAAAATATCTGGGTGCAAATGGCCCTTACCGAAACGGCCTATTCCCTGATCCTGCGCAGCGCCGGTCATATGGGGCTGCTGGAAGAACCCAGAAAAACTCTTGACTTCACAGCCTCTTTTGCCAGGGCTTGTTTTACCACCTGATTGTCTGTTGCTGCTGAAGCCTGGAAAAAAACAGGGGTGCTATTTCAGCACCCCTGTTTTTTTTCTCTCTCTATCGAACAAGAAAAGCGAGTTTATTTGTAAAACACGAAATACGCCCAGGGTTCCATATCCATGGTGAAGTCTTCCTCAATTTCTATGGTTTCCTCATCAAACAGGGTGGTATATACTCCGGGAAATTCATCTCCCTGGAAAGAGGCTGTAACATTTTGTTCCGAAAGATTCAGTACCACAAAAATCTTCTGGTTATCCTTTTCCCTGACAAAGGCAAACACCTCCTGATCCTGGTTGGTGTGCACCCGTTCTATTTCACCGCCATAGGCTCCGTTCCAAAGCGCTTCATTTTCAGCTTTTAATTCTAATAGCGATTTGTAAAATTCATGGTATACATAGCCATCCCAGGCGATAGAATCTTTTTCAAAAAATTCCAGCCGCTGGTCCAGGGCTGCTTCCTGTCCGTTATATATCAGGATCATTCCAGGTACGGTGGCTGTAAGAACAGCAAAGGCTTCAACGCCTTTGCCCAGGCGCTCCAGCTCAGTCCCGTTCCATGAATTTTCATCGTGATTGGTGATGAAGTTCATTCTGTATGTTCCGAAAGGAAACCAATTGGTTGTGTCTAAAAAGAAATACCGGTCAAGCTCCAGCACGTTGGCATCACCCTGACCGATACGGTTCATAATGTGGTGGAGCTCCCAGCCGTAACCCATCTCAAAGGCATTGATATGCAGTTCCTGATTTTCAGCTTCTGCAAGCATAAACAAGGGCTTAATCTGCTCAAGGTCCTCAACGGCTGTTTCCCAGAATTCGGTGGGCACCATGTCGGCAACATCACAGCGGAAGCCATCTATATCCATCTCTTCCACCCAGAAACGCATTTCTGCAATCATAGTGTCCCAGAGCTCGCGGTTGTCGTAATTCAGGTCAATCACATCCGTCCAGTCTTCCACAGGGGGCACAAAATTGCCTTGTTCGTCAGTAACATAGAACTCAGGATTTGTTTGCGTCCAGGGATGATCCCACGCAGTATGGTTGGCCACCCAGTCAATAATCACCTTCATGTCCTTCTCGTGCGCCTGCATGATCAAAGTCCGTAAATCGTCCATGGTGCCGAATTCAGGGTTCACACCAGTATAATCTTGTATGGAATAATAACTTCCTAACGATCCCTTTCTGTTTTCCGCCCCGATAGGATGCACCGGCATCAGCCATAAAATTTCTACGCCCATCAGGTTCAACCGTTCCAGATGCTGGGCGAAAGCATTAAAGGTCCCTTCAGGAGTATACTGACGGATGTTCACCTCGTAGATGTTGGCATTGCGGCTCCACTCGGGGGGCTCCACCTCACTCTGAGGAATTCCTTCGGTCGCATCACGCTCCTGAACTGAAGGGCCGCCACAGGAAAAAAGCCCAAAAATAAATGCGGTTAGGACAGCCATTGGCCACAGTCTTAATAAATGCTTTTTTTGTGTCTTCATATTTTCTTGCTTTTTTAGGGTTCTGTTTGTGGCCATTAAGTTAATAAAATTATTTGATTTCAATGGCACGATTCAGGTATTCATCGAAATTTAATGGCTTTGGGGTGTATTTTGTTTCGAAAAGATCCGAAGAAATCAGAAAATCTGCTGTTGAACGGTTGCTGGCCGTTGGCAGGTTGTATAGCACCGTGATCCTCAATAGTGCCTTAACATCCACATCATGGGGCTGGGGCTGCATGGGATCCCAGAAGAAAATCATCATATCAATTTTCCCTTCCACAATCAGTGCCCCCATCTGCTGGTCGCCACCCAGGGGGCCTGATTTCAGGATCGTCAGGCTGAGCCTGGGGCTGTTCTGATCCTCATTGGGATCTACCAGCGCTTTTTGGATGAATTTACCCGTGGTTCCGGTACAAAACAAATGGTGCCGGGCCAGGATCACACGGTTCCAGTTCACCCATTCCAGCAGCTCTTTCTTGCGGTTGTCGTGCGCCACCAGGGCGATATTCTTCTTTATCTTTTTCAAAGCAATAACGATTAAAAAGTGAAAGAAGACCCCCTTTTTGCGGGGCCATAAAATAATTATCGGCCGGTAAGCACCTCAAAGGAATGAGGGTCCAGCGTAACAGTCATTGTATCGCCTATGCGGGCATGAAAGGCTCCGAAGTGCTCCTGGTACTCTTTTTCTGCCAGCGCGCCCTGCAATTCCAGGGTAATCTCCTGGGGCAGGCTGCTGCGATTGAATAGTACCAGGGCTGATTCCCCGAAATAGTTGCGGCCATAGGCCCAGATTTCATCACTCACCTGCAGGGTTTTGAAGTCTCCATAAACCAATGCCAGATTGGAGGCACGCAGGCCGGCCAGCCGCGAAGCATTGTTTTTAACCAATTGTTGTTGGTCAGTAAGACCTTCAAAGATCATGGGCCGGCGGCTGTCGGGATCACCACCCCCGGGGATGCCGATCTCGTCGCCGTAATAAATGACAGGTACCCCCGGAATGGTCATGATAAAGGCTGTGAGCATAGAAAGGCGATTGTATCCTACCGCATCACCTACTCCCACTTCACGTGCCCAGCCTGCTTCCTCGTGATCTTCATCAAATTCAAGGGCACCGCCTGCCAGGGAGATGAAGCGCGGCATATCATGATTGCCGGTGATGTTGCCCATCAGGTTGTTGAATCCATAATATTCAAAACTACTGTGCAGGGAGCGGTTCAGCATCTCGAAGGAAGGCTCATCCTGAGCAAATACACTGCGTGCATCAAAATACAGGTTAAAGTCAAACTGACCATCCAGCAGGCCGCTGCCTACATAATCACCGATCAGCTCCCTGCTGCCAAAGGTTTCCCCGATCTGAAACAGCCTCTTGTTGTTGGGCACCATGTAGTCTTCCCTGAGTTTGCGCGTCAGGGTGCGCCAGAACTCCAACGGGACATGCTTGGTGGCGTCATGACGATATCCCTCCAGGTTGTAATGGCTGGCCCAGAAGAAGGCACTGTCTGAGATCACCTCCACCACTTCGGGAATCGAAAAGTCGAGGCTGGGCAGGAAGGTGTCGAACCAGGTGGTGAGGCGTTGCTCATCCCACAGGCGGATATTTTTTCGGCCACCCGGAAGGTTCAGCTGGGTTGCCCATTCGGGGTTCTGTTCAATCAGCGGGTTCTCCTGGTGCACATGGTTAGAGACGAAATCAAGCATCACGCTGATTTCATTTTCATGGGCCGCTGTCACCATGCCTTCCATTTCACCACCGGTGCCGAAGCGATGGTCTACCGTGGTCAACGTGATGGGCCAGTACCCATGATACCCGGTATACAGGCGCCGGGGTTCGGGAAATTCACGCCAGGCTTCAAGGGGGTTCTGGGTGATGGGCGAGAGCCAGATGGTATTGACATTTAAATCTCTGAAATAACCTTCATCAATCTTGCTGGTGATTCCTGCCAGGTCGCCGCCCATGAAGTTGGCCATTGGTGCTACTTCAGGGTTGTCGATCGGGTCATCGTTCTCAGGATTTCCATTGTTAAAACGGTCCACCATCATGAAGTACAGGATGGTGGCTTCCTTATCCTGCGTGTCCAGCTGCCGGGGATCCACAACAGGTTTGCCATATTCCAGGGGAATGAGCAGGTCGTTGGATGGGCCATAATTGTTGTAGGCACGTATCCTCAAAAAGCTTCTTTTCATATCCAGGGCATCCCCGGTAATGTGAATGGATATCTGGTTGTCGTGGCGGCTGACCCGTTCGGGTGGCATGCGGTAGTTCTGCCAGAAAACAAACAGATCCTGGATCTGGTTTTCCAGGTTGAGCTTAATGGTGTAGCCATCAACACCTGCAGGAGAAAGGTGAGGGGTGTGGGTGCGGTCGATTCTTCCGACCTCCAGCAGCGAATTGGTGCCGCCAATGTTGTTGTCTACAGTATTGGGGTTGGTGGGATCAAGCATGTCGCGGCCATTGGCAACCAACAGATACTGATACTGTCCTGGATTCAGTTCTATGGAAGTTTGCCACACGCCATCCATGAGCCTGAGCGGCCGGGGGGCCCATTCGGTCATCTCTCCGCGGATGGACACCGAGCGGAAGCTATTTTCGGGTGGATCAAAGATAAAGGTGAACAGCATCCTACGGTCCCGTTCCACAAAGAAGCTGTAAGCCTGACCGTTGAGCCATACTTTCATCTCCGAAAGGAAGGGCACGTAACGTGAAACAGCAACCACCGAGAGCATGGTGCCATCCTGGGAAAGGAAAAAACGAAGGTTGGAGTTTCCGGTCACCGAATCGATGTCCTGCAGTGAGCCCGTCAGAAAATAATCCTCCAGGTGCAATTGGGTCGTGTCACCCTTTAGCTTCACCGGGGTAGCCAGCCCAAAGATGTCATCCCCTTCTGGAAAAATTGCCTCAGGTTCTGTTTCACACGAAAGAAAAGCAACGCTCAGAATGATGGATGCCAGCAGCAAAAATGGTCTTTTCATAAATGATCCTCCGGAAGTTTTAAATGATTATGCTGTAGTGATCAGATAATAGTTTTTCTTGCCACGTTGCACCAGGATGTACCGGTTGTTGATCAGATGAAGGGCATCCACCTGGAAGGTATCATCAACCCGTGCCTTGTTGATGCTGATGCTACCCTCTTTGAGCATACGACGTGCCTCGCCCCTCGACTTGGTGATGCCGGTCTTGTCGCTGAGAAATTCAACAATATTGATCCCCTCCCGGATGGTCTCCAATGGCACTTCATGCATGGGAACGCCTTCAAAAACAGACAGGAATACATCCTCGGGCAGTTTCCTGAGGGTGTCGGTGGTGCCTTTGCCAAAAAGTATCTCAGAAGCTTCCACTGCCACGTCATATTCTTCCTGGCTATGCACCCTGACAGTGATGTCCTGGGCCAGTGTTTTCTGCAAAACCCTCAGGTGCGGTGCCTTCTGATGTTCTTCGGTCAGCTCCTGTATCTTCTGGCGCGAAAACAAAGTGAAAATGCGGATATAACGCTCAGCATCCTGATCGGTACAGTTCAGCCAGAACTGATAGAACCGGTATGGCGAGGTGTATCTCTTGTCGAGCCAGATGTTGCCTTGCTCTGTCTTGCCGAACTTTGAACCATCGCTTTTGGTGATCAAAGGGCAGGTCAGGGCAAAGGCCTCTCCCGAGGTCTTGCGACGGATCAGCTCGGTGCCTGTGGTGATGTTGCCCCACTGATCGGAGCCGCCCATTTGCAGCTTGCAGTTATGGGCCTGGTAAAGATGCAGAAAATCATATCCCTGCACCAGCTGATAGGTAAACTCAGTAAAAGAGATGCCTGTCTCCAGCCTTTTCTTCACGGAGTCTTTGGCCATCATATAGTTCACTGAGAGGTGTTTTCCTACATCTCTCAGAAAACCAAGGAAAGAAAACTCCTTCATCCAGTCGTAGTTATTTACCAGCAGTGCTTTGTTGCGGCCGGTTTCAAAATCCAGAAATTTAAGCAGCTGCCTGCCAATGGCTTGCTGATTATGTCGCAGGGCTTCTTCCGACAGCAGGTTGCGTTCCTCACTCTTTCCGCTGGGATCGCCAATCATGCCCGTGGCGCCGCCGATCAGCGCAATGGGCTGATGACCTGCTATTTGCAGATGTTTCAGCATCATGATGGAAACAAGGTGGCCGATATGCAGGGAGTCGGCAGTAGGATCAATCCCTACATAGGCAGTGGTCATTTCTTTCTGCAATTGCTCCTCTGTCCCGGGCATCATATCATGGATCATGCCCCGCCACCTCAATTCTTCAACAAAATTCATTGATTCACTTTTTAAAGTATAATTATGGAAAATTTATTACAAAGATAAGCCCACTGCAGTAAATATAATAATTTCACAGCCTTCTGCGGTGGAAAATAGTAAATTGTATGCTCCACATGCATGGTTTAAGGGTTAAATGCTTCGCACGAGGGAAAAGAAATTAAAAATAATCCATAAATTTGTTATATGATATTGGTAACAGGAGGTACAGGTTTGGTAGGATCGCATCTGTTGTATGCATTGGCATCGGCAGGAAGGCAGATCCGGGCCCTGAAACGGACGGGCAGCAATGTGGATTTGATTAAAAGAATCTTTACATGGTACTCTCCCCAAAAGGGGAATGAGTATTTCGATTCGCTGCAATGGGTGGAGGGCGATTTGAACGACCCTTTCAGCCTGAGGGCTGCCCTGCAAGGGGTTAAGCAGGTGTATCACTGCGCGGCAGTGGTGTCTTTTCTGCCCCAGGACCGCGACATGATGATGAAGGCCAATGTTGATGGCACTGCCAACCTGGTGAATGCCTGTCTGCACGAAGGGATTGACAGGTTCTGTCACTGCAGCAGTGTGGCGGCCATCGGCAAACCTGAAAAAGGCACCACGATCGACGAAAACCTGGTATGGAAAACTTCGGGGCAGAACAGCTGGTATGCCATCAGCAAGTATGGTGCCGAGCGGGAAGTATGGAGGGCATCAGAAGAGGGCCTGCCTGTGGTGATCGTGAATCCGGTGGTGGTCGTTGGGCCCGGCGACCCCATGCGTTCCAGCGCCCAGCTGTATCAGTCGGTGAAAAACGGAATGAAGTTTTATACCACCGGGGTTACCGGCTTTGTTGATGCCCGCGATGTGGCTTCAGCCATGATGCAGCTGATGGAAAGCGATATCAGGGCAGAACGCTTTATCCTGAGTGCCGAAAACCTGATGTATAAGACCCTCTTTGAGTATTTTGCTGAATTTGCCGGCGTGTCTCCTCCCAAATTCCAGGCAGGCAAGTTCCTCAGCGAAATTGCCTGGCGCATGGAAAAGGTCAGAAGCATGTTTACCGGGCAGAAGCCTTTGCTGTCGAAGGAGACGGCCCGCAATGCCAACAACAGGCGCTATTTCTCCAACCAGAAGATTAAAGATGCCATAGGCTTTGAGTTTCGCCCGGTGCGCAGTGCTGCCAAAAATACGGCCGAATTCTTCCAGAAGTATCCCATTTACCTTTCTCCCGACTTCAGAATGTAAGGGTGGCTGGCCACACTGCAGACTCCCATAGGCCATTGCTCAGAGCTTTCTCTGTTTATCCTTTTTGATAATCCCCTGGCTGATCAGGTACATGATCAGCAGCAGGGCAATAAACACCGAAATCTTACCCAGGAAATTACCGTGGACTGAGTAATAGGTAAGTTGGTCATTCTGGTTGATGGACTGCCTGATGGCGGTTGATTCCCACCATGCTGTTTTTTGCAGGAAGTCGCCCTTTTGATCAATAAACGAGGAGATACCTGTACTGGCAGCCCTGGCAATGCTGCGACGTGTTTCAATGGCCCGCAGCCGTGCATACTGGTTGTGCTGCCGGTAGCCTGGGGTGTTGCGCCACCATCCGTCGTTGGTAATTACAAAGATCAGCTCGGCCCCCTTTGTCACGTATTCTGTCATGTAATCACCATAAATAGATTCGTAGCAGATAACAGGTGCCACTGCAGGGCCCTCAGGGCCCTCAAATACCGACCTTTCTTTTTGGGTACCCAAACTACCAGCGATCCCCCCAAAGCGCTCCACGAGGCCTCCCAGGGGCCTTAGCAGCCACGTAAAGGGCATGCGCTCAATGCCGGGCACCAGCTTCGATTTATGGTAGAGCTGCACAGGCCCCTCTACCGGTACCATGACCGCCGAGTTAAAAGCCTCGTAATAACGTGGTGTGTCCCGGTATGGTAAGGCATTGGGTGGAGCTTCATTTACATTGCTGTACATCTTGTACACAAAACTTCCAAAGATCCAGGCGGCCTGTGGATGCTCCTGCTGGAATTGCCTGATGGCCTCCACCATAGGATGATCTTCCTCCTGGCCGGCCCATATCCCTGTTGGGCTGGCCCCTTCGGGAGCCACCACAAATCGGGTGTCGGGGGTAATCTGATTCCGGGCCAGCTCCATCATCCTGCTGATTTTCTGCCTGATCTGCTGGTTGGTTTCGGCCCGCTGGTAAGGATCATCGCCGGGCTGGATCACAACGACCTCGATGGGATCGGGAATTTCATGATAATTCCTGCCAATAGAAAAGGAGAGCAGCATGGGAATAATGATGGCTACACCCAGCAGGAGGGCATACCAGAACAATTTCCTCAGAGGCTTATGTGGAGTCAGCAGCTGGCTGATCAGCAGAAACAGCAGCAGGTTTACCACCAGGATCCACAGGGTGCCGCCGCTGGCGCCTGTATATTCATACCACTGCACCCATCGCGGCCAGGCTGCAAAGGCATTTCCAAGATCCAGCCAGCTCCAGCTCAGCTCCCACAGTCCATGAAGATACTCGAAGGCCAGCCACAAGATGATCAGTGCCAGGGGGCCTTGCCTGCCGGGAAGCACCTTGCGTGTCTGGTGCATCACGGCCCAGGGAATGGCCATGAACAGCGAGTTCAGGGTTACGGCCACCACCATGCCTGCCACTGAGGCATACAAGATCCACCAGGTGGTCAGCAGGTTGAAAATCAGGAATGCCAGCCATGAATAAACAAAGACAGCATATTTCTGATAATTGTTGCGATGTTTCAGGATATGATCTTCAATAAAGAACAGGGGAACGAGCCCTGCCAGGGCCAGGAAAGGGAAGCCTCCCGAAGGCCAGCTCAGGGCCATAAGCAGCCCGCTGGTGATGCTCAGCACAAGCAGCTTCCGGGATTGAATAAACCTTTTTATCATGAGAATCAGATTTTCAGGGAGTAAAAATAAGCAAATAAATACTCCTTTGGCTCCGGGTAGGCATCAGCAAGATTAAAAACCTGTTTAAAACAAGGTGTACCTTTGTACAATTCGTTATTTTTGGAGTCCAATTTGTTGTCTATGACCAAGAACAGGAATACTGAACAAAAAATCTTTGAGGCAGCCACCCAGCTGTTTCTTGAAAAAGGGGTTGACCGCACTTCCGTGAGGGATATCGCCAACAAGGCAGGCATCAACCTGGCCTTGATGAATTATTATTTCCGCAGCAAGGAAAATCTCTTTGATGCCATTTTCTCCGATCTGGTAAAAAAAAATACGCGCAAGCTGGTAGAGATTCTTGACAGTGAGCTGCCCTTAAAGGAAAAAGTGTCTACCTATGTTGCTACCTATGTTGATGTGCTGTCCAACAATCCTTTGCTGGTTTCTTTTGTGATGAGCACCCTGCACCGCAGCATGGAAAAGATTAAGGGAATGAAAGACGTCAGCAACCTTTACAGCACCAATCGTTTTACCCAACAGGTGGAGGAAGAGATTGCCCGGGGAACCCTGCGCTATACCAATGCCCCGCATTTTTTCGTCGATATGCTGTCGCTGATTGCCTTCCCTTTTGCCATCAAGCAGCTGATCATGGACAGAAACCAGATGGATAATGCTGCTTTCCGCGAGTTTATCAACCAACGCAAGCAACACATCCCCCAGATGCTGCTGGGCCCGGTATCCTGAAGGCGGGGATGAGCGGATTGCTCAAAGTGAAAGGGAGAACAGGAGACCAGGAGACTGGGAGACAAAGTTGCCCGATTCTTTCCTGCCAATGACCAACAGCCAAATGCCACGAATCGCTGCGCGAACGCGATTGGTTGCTGATTTCTAAAAACCCCTGACCCTGTCAGTTTTTTCTTAAACCATTGTGAAAACAATCTGGTATGAATCAGTGTGTTCAAATATAGGGCAAGGCCGATTCTTCTTCTTACCATCCCAAGGGTTCAAACGTAGTTCAGACGTAGTTCAGACGTAGTTTAAACGTATTTTAAACGTCTGAAAACGTCTGAACTACGTTTGTATAATGTTTTTGATTCAGTCTTGTGTCAGTCTTGCCAGAACCTTGTGTC
>JAWOCF010000107.1:0-5506 GCA_046483935.1 Bacteroidales bacterium
AATTACTCCTGGCTTACTTTATGAATACCAGGGCGGCCTTTTCAGGCCGCCCTTTTTGTTGGCAGGAATCCTAAGCCCTTTTTTGTTGCGCTTTATACGGATAAAAAAAATAGTATTTTATCTAAAAAAGATGGTATATGTCAAAAATAATTACCATCTTTGAATCAACCTGATGAGATAGATTATTCAGAAGCATTATTTAAAGAAACAAGCCAATGAAGACCTTATACATCGTACGTCATGGCAAATCCTCCTGGGAAGACGCAGGAATACAGGACTTTGAAAGGCCTTTGCTGCCAACAGGCAAAAAACGCACCCTGCGTATTGCCGATCATTTGCTGAAGCGCCCGGTGATGCCCGACCTGATCGTCTCAAGCCATGCCGTGAGGGCCTTCGAAACAGCCAGCCTGCTGGCCGGCACCTTCAATTACCCACGCCACAAGATACAGGTAGAGAGCGCTGTTTACCATCATGGAGTAGAGGGGTTGTGGAGCCTGATCTTCTCGCTGCCCGACGACAAGCACCATGTGATGGTGGTGGGCCATAATCCTGCCCTTACACAATTTGTCAATGGCCTGCTGGACCGGGCCATTGATTATCTTCCCACTTCGGCAGTAGCCAGCTTCTCTTTCTTTACCAACCACTGGAATGAAGTGATGCTGGTGGATAAAAAAACCAACTTCCTGATCTACCCCAGTCACCTGGAAAAAACCAGCAGTTAAAGTGGCTTCTCCTGTCAAACTTTCTTTTTCAAAAACCAAACAGTACTTTTGATGTTACCCTATGAGGGAAATCATCAACATAGGGGTGTCCATTGCAGGATGCTTCTTTTCACTCTTCTTTGGGAATCACTGCCATAATCCGGTAGTGGCCTGCTTGTCAAAAGATATCTGATGAAAATCCAAACCATAAACCGCGAGATTAGCTGGCTTTCCTTTAACGAGAAGGTGCTGCAGGAAGCTGCCGATCCCCGGGTGCCACTGATTGAGCGGCTCCGGTTTCTGGGTATTTTCTCCAACAACCTCGATGAGTTTTTCCGGGTGCGGGTGGCCACCCTCAGGCGGCTGCGCGACTTAGCTGCCGAAAACCCCGAGGCCCTGAGTTACGATCCCGACCAGATTCTTCAACAGGTCGGGCAGATCAATCACAACCTGCAGCAACGCTTTAATGCCATCTATTCGGAGCTGCTGAGGCTGCTGGAAAAGGAAAACATCCTGCTGATCGACGAGAGCCAGCTCACCCGCGAGCAGGGTGCCTTTGTCAATCATTATTTCCGCGAGCAGGTGCGTCCTCACTTGTTTCCGGTGATGATCGGCAGTTTTAAAAGATCCTCTTTTCTGGAAGACCGTGCCATATATCTTGCCGTGCACATGCAAAGCAACGACCCGCAGGGAGCCGGCAATCATGCCCTGATCAAGGTGCCTTCAGCCACCCTGCCCCGGTTCGTGATCCTGCCTAAGACCGACATCCACAATTATATCATCATGCTCGACGACGTGATCCGCTACAATCTGCATGATGTCTTTCCCATTGGAGGTTATAATGTATTTCGGGCCTACTCCATTACCCTGACGCGTGATTCGGAGCTGGAGATCGATAAAGACGTGTCGCGCAGCTTCATGGAACGCATGAGCGAGAGCCTCAGCCAGCGCAAAAGTGGCCGGCCTGTCCGGTTTTTATACGACCAGCAGATCCCCCCGGAGTTTTTGCAGTTGCTGACCGAACGGCTCAAGATTACCGAAAGGGACACCATGTTGCCCGAAGGCAGGTATCACAATTTCAGGGATTACATGAAGTTTCCCAATGTAGGAGGCACCCACCTGGAATATCAGCCCATGCCCCCGTTGCCACACCGTCATTTGGCCAGCCACCGCAGCATCTTTGAGGCCATCCGCCAGAAGGACGTGCTGCTGCACTTTCCTTACCAGAGCTTTCATTACATCATCGACTGGCTGCGGGAGGCCTCCATCGACCCCGGGGTGAAATCCATCAAGATGACCTTGTACAGGGTAGCCCCTGACTCGCGCGTCATCAACGCGCTGGTTAACGCAGCCCGCAATGGCAAGGCTGTTACGGTGTTCATGGAGTTGCAGGCCCGCTTCGACGAGAGGGCCAACATCCGCTGGTCGGAGGTGCTGCAGCGCGAAGGGGTGCGTATCATCCATGGCACGGCAGGCCTTAAGGTGCATTGCAAGCTCATCCTGATAAAACGTAAGGAAGGACGCCAGCAGGAGCTGTTTGCCAATATTGCCACAGGCAATTACAATGAGAATACCTCCACCCTGTATGCCGACCACAGCTTGCTCACGTTCAACCCCGCCATTACCCGCGAGGTGGAGAAGGTGTTCGGCATGTTCGAGGAGACCTACTACTCGCTGGTAAACTTCAACCACCTGATTGTTTCACCCTTCCATACCCGTAAGGTGATGCTGCGGCTGATCAGCAGGGAGATAAAAAATGCACGTGAAGGGAAACCTGCCGAGATCTTCCTGAAGCTCAACTCGCTGATGGATCATACCCTGGTGAAGAAGCTCTACAAGGCATCGGCGGCCGGGGTGAGGTGCCGCCTGATCGTGCGGGGCATTTGTGTGCTGATCCCGGGACTGCCGGGCATCAGCGAAAACATACAGGCCATCAGCATCGTAGATCGCTTTCTGGAGCACTCCCGGGTGTTTGTCTTCCACAACCAGGGCGACCCGCAGGTGATCATCTCATCGGCCGACCTGATGATCCGAAACCTGGACCACCGCATTGAGGTGGGATGCCCCATCCTGGATCCTGAGCTCAAAGAACAGATACTGGCTATGATGGAGCTGCAGTGGCTGGACAATCAGAAGGCCCGCATCATTGATGCACAACAACAAAATCAGTACCGTGAAGACCCATCTCAGCAACCCGTGCGTAGTCAGAAGGCGATTTATGACCTGCTGAAAATGGATTATTCTAACTAAAAAACCAACGACATGTTATTAGCTGCAATAGATATTGGAACCAATGCTGTGAGACTGCTGTTTTCGAATGTATTTGAACAAGATAAGTTGGTGGTGGCCGAGAAGGCTTCCCTGGTGCGCATGCCCATGCGTCTGGGTGAGGATGTGTTTACTCATGGTGAAATTTCGCAGGCTAAGGCTGAGAATCTGGTGAAGACCATGAAGGCTTTCAAACTGCTCATCGAGGTGTATCAGCCTAAGGCCTGGCGTGCTGTGGCCACTTCGGCCATGCGTGAGGCGGCTAACAGCCAGTGGGTGATTCAGCAGGTGCGCGAGCAGGCGGGGATCGACATCGAGATCATTGAAGGGGAGAAGGAGGCCGGCCTGATCAGCGCCGTCAACAACCTGAAGCTCAACAAGAAGAACCAGCTGGTGATGCTGGTAGATGTGGGGGGCGGCAGCACCGAGATCTCGGTGCTGAAAAACGGGAAGATCGAGGATTCTACCTCCTTCAAAATCGGGACTGTCAGGCTGCTGAACAACAAGGTGGATGAGCGCGAATGGAATATGATGCAGCAATGGCTGCTGCCCTATGCCAACAAACCTGAAGAGCTGCTGCTGGTAGGCTCGGGAGGCAACATCAACAAGATCAGCAAGCTCTA
Source organism: Bacteroidales bacterium (assembly GCA_046483935.1). Classification (GTDB taxonomy): domain Bacteria; phylum Bacteroidota; class Bacteroidia; order Bacteroidales; family UBA7960; genus JAWOCF01. Next base: position 3,593 of record JAWOCF010000107.1, read on the forward strand.
TGGCCGCACGCCCGAAAACATGCTGCCCTCCGACAACCTGGACTATGCCATGAAGCACCTGGGGTATTTCTCCGTCCAGCAGCGCATCGAGCTCATGGGGCTGCGCCCCGACCGGGCCGATGTCATCATCCCTGCCGGCGAGATCTTTCAGTTTGTCTTTAAGCAAACAGGTGCCACCACCATGTATGTTCCCAAGATCGGGCTCTCCGATGGCATCGTCACCTCGCTGTACCGCGAGCTTCAAGCCTCTCCATGATTCATCATACCACGGTTTTTCAGGGTGCCGATCTTCAATACTACCCCTTTTTCAGCTATCTTTGTATAAATGAAGGTCTTGTTGTTTAATATTGTGTTTCATGCAGGAATTAGCTTTTGAGCAAGAGCGTAAAGAAATTATAAAACAGTACCGCGGGCTGCTTGGCGTGTGCCGTCCCAACATCAGCAAAGAGGACCGGCAACGGATCCGTAAGGCATTCAACTTTGCCACCGAAGCCCACAAGGAACACCGCCGCAAGAGTGGTGAGCCCTACATTTTTCATCCCATTGCCGTGGGGCGCATTGTGGTAGAGGAGATCGGCCTGGGGGCTACCAGCGTGATCTGCTCGCTGTTGCACGATGTAGTGGAGGATACCGATTATACCCTGGCCGACATCTCCGAGCACTTCGGCGAAGAGGTGGCTAAGATCATTGATGGGCTGACCAAGATCTCCGACATCTTCGACCAGACCACCTCGGTGCAGGCCGAGAACTTCCGCAAGATGCTGCTTACCCTCTCGGACGATGTGCGGGTGATCCTGATCAAGCTGGCCGACCGCCTGCACAACATGCGCACCCTGGAGTCGCTGCCTCCCAAGAAACAACTCAAGATTGCCAACGAGACTCTCTACCTGTTTGCCCCCCTGGCACACCGCCTGGGTTTTCACGCCATCAAGAGCGAGCTCGAAGACCTGGCCCTAAAGTATACCGAGCCCGAAATCTACAACACCATTGCCCGCAAGCTGGTAGATACAGAAGAAGAACGTAACCGCTTTATCAGCTCCTTCAACCAGCCCATCCGACGGGCCCTGAATGCCGAAGGGTTCAATTTCTCCATCCTGGCACGTACCAAGTCAATCAGCAGCATCTGGGAGAAGATGCAGAAGAAAGAGATCCCCTTCGAGGAGGTGTACGACATCTTCGCCATCCGCATCGTGATCGACACCCCCGAGCAGCGCGAGAAAGCCGACAGCTGGAAGGTCTATTCTATCGTCACCGACATTTACCGGCCCAACCCCGACCGGCTGCGCGACTGGATCTCCACGCCCAAGGCCAACGGCTACGAGTCGTTGCATACCACTGTGATGAGCCGCCAGGGCAAGTGGGTGGAGGTGCAGATCCGTACCCGGCGCATGGACGAGATCGCCGAGAAAGGATATGCCGCCCACTGGAAATACAAGGAATCGCGCATCGGGGAGAGCGGCATCGACAAGTGGCTCAGGCGCATCCGCGAGATCCTGAAAACGGCAGAGACCGATGCCCTGGATTTTATCGACGACTTCAAGCTCAACCTGTTCTCCGACGAGATTATCGTCTTCACCCCCAAGGGCGAGCTGCGCACCCTGCCCGTGGGATCCACGGCACTCGACTTTGCCTACAGCATCCATACACAGGTGGGCAACAACTGCCTGGGGGCCAAGGTGAGCCATAAGCTGGTGCCTTTGAGCCAAGTGCTCAAGAGCGGCGACCAGGTGGAGATCATCACCTCTGCCAAGCAGCATCCCAAACCCGACTGGCTCAACTACGTGACCACGGCCCGGGCAAAGGGAAAGATCAAAACCTCGTTGAAGGAAGCCCGCAAGAAACAGGCTGAGGAAGGCAAGGAAATCCTCGACCGCAAGCTCAGGCAGCTGAAGATAGAGCACAACCCGGCCAACA
>JAWOCF010000152.1:0-8585 GCA_046483935.1 Bacteroidales bacterium
TTTTGAATATGAACTGACTACCCCCATGAAAGCCATGGGGAGCCTGGGGCTGGTGTTTGGCACTGCAGGTATTTTAAGCCTTGATTATGAGTATGTAGATTATACAGCGATGCGCCTGCGTAGCAGCACCTATTCCTTCTCGGAAGAGAACAAGGTGATAGAAGAAAGTTTTACTGCACAACATGTGTTGCGCCTGGGAGGTGAGATCAACCTGAACCCCGTATTGCTCAGGGCAGGCTACGGCTTTTACTCAAGCCCATATGCCTCGGGTGTGAATGATGGCAGCCAGTCGATCCTGTCGGCAGGCATCGGCCTACGCGACCGGAACTTTTTTGTTGATCTGGGATATTCGCTGAATCTCTCCGAGGAAGACTATTACCTGTACAACGCCCAACTGACCCAACCCGTTCAGAAAGAGATGTCGATGAATCAGTTTGTCCTTACATTAGGCCTCAGGTTCTAATCGCTTCAACCCATTTCAAGGAGCCCTCTGAAAGCAACATTTCAGTGGGCTCTTTTTTTTACCACGAAACAGCAACAGGAACGATCCACCCTGCCTTGCTCAACATGCCTTTCCCCGAAAGGGAAACATAAGAATAGACACAAAAGATTATTAGTCTCCTCTATTTTTGCTTTTCCACACCGGCTTTTACAATCCCATCCTGTTATATCAGCCAGTGAATTTCACCCTAATCAGGACTCTATTAAGATCGGACTAAGTTCGCACCCCCTTTGCACTAAGTTCAGACTAAGTTCGGTCATGACTGAACTTAGTCCGAATTTAGTCCGAATTTAGTCCGAACTTAGTCCGAACTTAATCCGAAGGGGATGCGAAGGGAATGCGAAGGGGGTGCGCATTTACTGGGGTGATGGCAGGGGTTTAGCAGGCGACAAAAAAAAAGGGCTGACTCGTTATTTCAGAGTCAGCCGCTTCATTGTTGAAACCTCAATTTAACCTATTCTTCACCTGTGTTCAATATCTCATCATCTACCAAAATCCTGCCACAATACTCACACACAATAATTTTTTTATGCAGTCTGATATCCAGTTGGCGCTGCGGGGGGATTTTATTGAAACACCCACCACAAGCATCGCGCTCAACAGGCACTACCGCCAGGCCATTGCGGGCATTTTCGCGGATGCGGCGGTAAGCGGCCAGCAGGCGGTCATCAATATCGACAGTCTGTTCATCAGATTTCTTCTGCAGCACTTCTTCATCCTTTTGTGTTTCAGCAACAATGTCATTGAGCTCATCGCGCTTCACTTCCAGGTCAGCTTTTCTTTCGTTCAGCTCTTCTTCAACCTGCTTGACAATTTCGGCTTTGGCTTCTACGGCCACCCCAAGCTCTTTGATCTTTTTTTCACTGAGCTGTGCTTCCAGCGACTGAAACTCGATCTCTTTGGAGAGGGAGTCATATTCGCGGTTGTTGCGAACATTCATCTGCTGGTCTTCATATTTTTTGATCATCTCCAGGCTTTCCAGGATAGAATTTTTCCTGGCCGATATTTCCTGGGTCAATTCTTTGATCTCGTTGTTGTATTTATCAACGCGGGTAGCCAGCCCTTCGATTTCATCTTCCAGGTCCTGCACTTCCAGGGGAAGTTCTCCGCGGATGGCGCGAATCTTATCGATCTGGGTGTCGATGCGCTGCAGCGAGTAGAGCGACATCAGCTTCTTCTTGACGGTTAATTCAACATTTTCCTCCGTAGCCATTTCGGGCCTGGCCGCAGGCGCGCCTTCAGTACCAGCATTGAGGTTGTTCTTTGGGAGATTTTCCTGAGTGGATTCTGAACTTTTTGCCATAGGAATATAGGATCTTTAGGATTTTCTACTGCTTGATTAAAAATAACTTACCGGGTTGGTATGGGCTTCCGAAATTAGGAGTGCAAATTTACTAATTTTTTTGTTAACAACCTCATACAATAATTGTTTGGTAAATTGCTCGGTTTCATAGTGCCCGGCATCAATGAGCAACAAACGGGGCCAGGGTTCAAAAAACTGATGGTACTTTACATCGGCAGTAATAAAGGCCTGTGAGGCTGACTTCATGGCCTGCTCCAGCAGAAAACTTCCTGAGCCTCCGCACAAGGCAACTTTGGTGATAACCTGCCCGGTAAATGGCGAATGCTTCAATACAGGCACCTGCAGCACCTCCCTGACATGTGCCAGGAAAGCCTGCTCGGGCACTGGCTCTTCGAGCTCGCCGGTGATTCCTGATCCTACCTGATCAAAGGCATTGTCCAGGGAATAAACATCATAAGCCACCTCCTCGTAGGGGTGGCTTTTGAGCATGGCCTGCAGGATATTATTTTCCAGGTAGGCAGGAAAAACAGTTTCAATCCTTTCTTCAGGTTCAAAGTGCAGTTCATTGATCTTTCCAACGAAAGGATTGGCCTGCTGTCCGGCCCTGAATGACCCGCTGCCCTGAACGTTGAAGCTGCAGCTGCTGTATTCGCCAATGTGGCCCGCTCCTGCTTTAAAAATCGCCTCCCGTACGAGGTGAGCGTGCGCTACCGGACAAAAGACGACCAGTTTCTTTACTATCCCCTTTCGTGGATCCAGAATCCGGATATTCTTTAAACCCAGCATGGAGGCCAGTTTAAAATTTACCCCTGTTTTAAGATTGTCCAGATTGGTATGCACCGAAACAATGGCAATGTCATTCTTAATGGCCTCCATAATGATTTTATCAACATAATGCTGGCCGGTAATGCGCTTTAAACCTTTAAAAATCAATGGGTGATGCGAGATTACCAGGTTACAATTCTGCTGGATGGCTTCGGCAATCACTCCCTGGGTAACATCCAGGCAGATCAATCCACGGGTTAGTTCCATGCCCGGATCGCCGACCTGCAGTCCTGAATTATCATAACTCTCCTGAAGGGAGCTGGGAGCAATGGTCTCCAATTCCTGAAGAAACTCTTTTAACAACATAAGCGAAATATTTTCTTTCTTCAAAGGTAAAAAAAAGCGCTTTCGCTCCCTCTGCCTACAGTGATTTCCTCGGTGGGTTTTTCTATTCTACGGTGCATTTTTAAAATGAACAGTCAACCTGCTTCTTTGAACTGCAGGAAGATGTTTTGAAGCGGGCTTCTATTTGACTAAAAATTAAGACCTTATGACGTGTTAACCATTTTTTTCATATCTTTGAACAATGACCTGGTTGCGAGTTTTTCTTTTTCCTTTTTGCCTGTTGTACGGTTTTATCACCTGGCTGCGCAACAAGTTTTTCGATTGGGGGCTTCTCTCTTCCAAAGCTTATGACATTCCGGTAATCAGTGTGGGCAACCTGAGCACGGGAGGAACGGGCAAGACGCCCCATGCTGAATTCCTGATCCGCATGCTACAGGATGAATATTCAATCGCACTGGTCAGCAGGGGCTATAAAAGGAAAACCCGAGGTCTGGTAGTGACCGGTCCGGGATCCACCTCGCGTGATATTGGAGATGAGCCCTTGCAAATATACCAGAAGTACCCTGATACCCTGGTGGTAGTGCATGAAAAACGGCGTCAGGCCATTGAGTACATCCGCCAGCAACATCCTCACATCAACCTGATCATCATGGATGATGGCTACCAGCACCGCTATGTTACTCCAGGGCTTAACCTGCTGCTTACCGAGTATTATAAACCCTTCTTCAGCAACTATCTGATGCCTTGTGGTAACCTCAGGGAGTTCAAGTCGGGGGCTGCACGGGCCCATGCCCTGATCATTACCAAAACCCCGAAGGTCTTTTCGCCGCTCGACCGGCGCTTCTTCCTGCGAAAACTCAGCCGCTTCGGGATGAGAAACACCTTTTTCTCCTTCATCAGGTATGGGCAATGGAAGCCATTAGACGAAAGCACCCCACCCAAAGGCAACACCACCTTCAGGGATCTGTTTCTGTTTACGGGCATTGCCAATACTTCAGCCCTGGAAGAGTACCTGAAGAAACACAGCGATGAGCTGCATGTAATCAAGCATTCAGACCATCATCAGTTCAGGGAATCGGACCTCAGGAAATTAAAGCAGCAGTTCAGGGATACTTTCGGAAGCTCAAAAGGTGTTGTGGTAACTGAAAAGGATGCCATGCGCCTGCAAGACGAGAAACTCAGAAAGATTATCAGGCATATGCCGGTATATTATATCCCCATTGAGGTAGACCTGCATGATGAGGATAAAGAACCTTTTTTGAATATGGTAAGAGATTTTCTTAAAAACTTTCCCCCGAAATAAAAAAAAAGAACAAAGGGACGGATGGCCACCCCTTTATTCTTTTTACCAATGCCCAACAGGTTAAAAAGGAAGATCGTCTTTTGGTTCGGAAAGATCATCAGCAGGCCCCTGGGGAGTACTTGCAGCGGTAATGTCTCCTTCCCGATGGCCTTCTCCTTCACCCCTGCTATCAACAAAGGTCATGTTTTCGGCAACGATCTCGGTGGTGTACCTTTTTTGTCCTTCCTTATCATCCCAGGCACGTGTTTTCAGACGCCCTTCGATAAAGACCTTGCGGCCTTTTGAGAGATACTTCTCAGCCAGTTCGGCCAGGTTGCCCCATAGAACCACCCGGTGCCATTCTGTTTCTTCTACCCGCTGCCCGTCATGTCCTTTGTAGGACCTGCTGGTAGCCAAGGAAAAGGTTGTTACTTTGTTGCCGTTTTCAAGGGCCCGCACTTCCGGGTCTTTGCCCAGATTTCCCAATAAAATTACCTTGTTTACTCCTGACATGGTTTGTGGATTTTATGATGAAAAAAATTCAGTGTTCAAAAGTATGGCTATTTTATATTAAAAGCAATTTTATTTTATTAATATAAAATATTTTTCTATTAAACTGCATTATTTAACAACTTACTGACACGAGGGCTGTCGAAAAAGCGTTGCATTAATCTTGATTTGGGCATCTGCCCGAAGTCTTTATAGGTGACCTCAACCAGGTGTTTGCCGAAGTTAAGCTTTTTCGCAGAAAAAATCTCCACGAAAAAGAAGCTCGCCTGAATGGTTTGATGGGTGAGTTTGTGTGTCAGCCTGACAGGGTCTCCCAGAAAACAGAATCTTTCGGGTTGGGAAAAAGCAGCTGCCCATTGGGCACTCAGCATGATCTGGCCAGAATCAGCCTCTGCCGGGGTTTCAACAAGAGGGAGTTCATAGAGATCCTTCCAGATGTCATCATTTTGTCGCTTCTGCACCCAGAATATCTGATGGTGTGAATCAATGAACAGAAAGTAATTAAAGTATCGCGTCCGGGGAGGGTTTTTCTTTTTGCGGACAGGATACTTCATCACCGCGTCATGCAGTAATGCCCTGCACTCCCTGTTAAAAGGACATTCCTCACAGCGTGGTGCGGCCGGTTTGCAGATCAGGGATCCAAAATCCATCAGGGCCTGGTTAAAGTCGCCGGGCCTGGATTGATCCATCAGGCCGGTGGCCAGAACAAAGAACGCCTTTTTTTCGGCCGAGGATTCAAACCCATGCTCTATGGCAAAGATGCGGGAGATCACCCGATAGGCATTTCCATCCAGGGCAGCAACAGGCTGACTGGTAACAATGGAAGCAATGGCAGCGGCAGTATATGGCCCTACCCCTTTCACCTTCAGCCACTCCTGGTAGGTCTGTGGCATTCGTCCCTGCTGCTGATGGGCAATTTCACGGGCTGCCTGGTGCATGTTTCTTGCTCTGGAGTAATATCCCAGTCCCTGCCACACATGCAGCAGCTGCTGCAGGGGCGCCTGAGCCAGGGCCTGCACATCAGGAAAAGCTTCCATGAACCGAAAAAAATACTTCATGCCCTGCTCCACCCGGGTTTGCTGCAAAATGACCTCCGAAACCCAGATGGTATAAGCATCTTTGGTCTCACGCCAGGGAAGGGCTCTTTTATATTGATCGTACCAGGTAAGAAGAAGCTGGGCAAAAGGCATGTTTTTTACAGGGGGAAATATTTTTAACTACCTGATTAATTGATGTAAAATTAAATAATTTGTTTCCAGTTAATAATAAAAAAGTTATCTTTGCAGCCCCGATACGCAAAAAAAAAGTGTGTAAATTTCTTATAACCAAAATGTAATAATTATGACTAAAGCTGAAATCGTAACGGAAATTGCAAATAAGACCGGCATTGAAAAAGTGGCCGTACAAGCTACCGTAGAGGCTTTCATGAACACCGTGAAGAACTCCCTGCAGAAAGGTGAAAATGTTTATCTGAGAGGCTTCGGAAGCTTTATCATTAAAGACAGAGCAGAAAAAACCGGCCGCAACATTTCAAAAAACACCACCATTATTATTCCAGCTCATTGCATTCCGGCGTTCAAACCCGCCAAGGAATTTGTTAATGAAGTAAAAGAATCTGTGAAGGTAGCATAATAAACCTGTAGATGCCCCACACCGGGCGCATACAGCATTTATTCATTCAAAAGAACAAGTACCATGCCAAGTGGAAAAAAGAGAAAAGGTCATAAAATGGCTACCCATAAGCGCAAAAAGCGTCTGCGCAAAAACAGACACAAAAAGAAATAAGCGCCCATTTTCAGGCAGTAGTGATTTGACGTTTCTGCCAATACAAATTACATAATGCCACCGGTATTATGTAATTTTATTTAACCCCGCCGGGATTCCGGCTTATGTACCCTACCCGATCAGGGTTGCTGATTGCAGCATCCCTGACAGAACCCTAAAAAGTATTTCACCAGTGAACAAAGAATTAATCATTGATTCAAGCGCTGCGGAGGTTGTTATGGCGCTCACAGAGGAAAAGCTCCTGGTGGAGCTGCACCGTGAGCGTAAAAACACCAGCTTCGCAGTAGGCGACATTTATCTGGGCCGGGTCAAGAAGATCATCTCCGGATTAAATGCCGCCTTTGTTGATGTGGGATACGAAAAAGATGCTTTTTTACATTATCTGGACCTGGGCAGCCAGGTCAATTCGCTGAACAAATACACCAAATTAGCCATTGCAGGCAAAACAAAGGTGCTTCCCATGGAGAAATTCATTCTCGAGAAAGAGATTGAAAAGACCGGAAAAATCACCTCTGTACTTACCGCCAACCAACCGGTGCTTGTTCAGATTGCCAAAGAACCAATTTCTACCAAAGGACCCCGGATTACCAGCGAGATTTCCCTTGCAGGAAGATACCTGGTGCTGGTTCCTTTTTCCGACCGGATCTCCGTGTCACAAAAGATTAGCAGCCCTGAAGAGAAAAGCCGGCTGAAGCGTTTGGTGCAAAGCATCAAACCCAAAAACTTCGGGGTCATTATTCGCACCATTGCTGAGGGCAAGATGGTGGCCGATCTGGATGCCGACCTCAACAATCTGATATCCAAATGGTATAGCATTGTTGAGAAGCTTTCGGAAGCCAAGCCTCCCCGGATCATCCTGGGAGAGCTCAACCGTTCCTCGGCCATGCTGCGCGACCTGCTCAACGAATCGTTCAACAACATCCATGTGAACGATCCCATGATTTATGAAGAACTCCGGGATTTTATCAAAACGATTGCCCCCGAGAAAATCGACATCCTGAAGCTTTACAAGGGGAAAGCTCAAATCTTTGAGAACTTCGGAATAGAAAAACAAATCAAGGGTTTATTTGGAAAGATTGTCTCCATTAAGAGTGGCACTTACCTGGTTATTGAACATACTGAGGCTCTGCATGTGATTGATGTGAACAGCGGCCACCGCATGAGCAATGAAAACAGCCAGGAAGAGAACGCCCTGGAAGTCAATCTGGAAGCCGCTGCTGAAGTAGCCCGCCAGTTGCGCCTGCGCGACATGGGGGGAATTATAGTGGTGGATTTCATCGATATGGTACTGCCCGCCAACCGGCGCAAGTTGTACGACAAGATGAAAGAAGAGATGAAAAGAGACCGGGCCAAGCATAATATCTTACCACCCAGCAAATTTGGCCTGGTACAGATTACCCGGCAACGAGTGCGTTCGGAAACCAACGTGGAAATACTGGAAAAATGCCCCACTTGCAATGGCTCAGGCAAAATAACCCCCAGCATTATCCTTACTGACGACATTGAAAACAACCTGCGGTATCTCATTCAGGAGCAAAACGAGAAAAAACTCACCATCAGAGTACATCCGTTTATTCATGCCTATCTTACCAAAGGGTTGATGTCACAACAAATGAAATGGTTCTTAAAATACAGGAAGTGGATAAAAGTAGAAGCATCAAATTCGTACCACTATCTAGATTACCGGTTTTTCAATAAACTGGATGATGAAATCAAGCTGTAAAGCCTGATCCAAGCAGTGCATGTTCTTTTGTTCAGCCAACAAAGGGATATGCACTGTTTTATTTCTGCTCCCGGAGATGTACCTTTGCAGGAGCCCTTACCGCCATGAAAAACAAACCGGCCCCATCGGACGTTACCTACGATCAGCTGTTGCAGAGAGCAGAGCATTTTTGTGCCTGGCGGGATCGATGTGTCTGGGAGGTGGAAGAAAAATTACGCGCCCTTGGCGCAGATTCCCTGCAGCGCCATCAAATCATTGACCGGCTCAGCGAGGATGGTTTTCTGGATGAGCCACGATATGTCCGTAGTTTTATCAGGGGCAAACTCCACAACAACCAATGGGGACGTATCCGGATTATCAGGGAGTTGCA
>JAWOCF010000026.1:0-7499 GCA_046483935.1 Bacteroidales bacterium
GGCGGTGTTTGATGCCCTGAGCACCCGGGTGCTGGGAGGTACTTTCATACAGGTACTTGCCTGGTACGACAATGAATACGGGTACTCATCAAGAATGCTTGACCTGATTGCCGCGGTCAGCCCCACCTCCTAAGGGGCACCCACCAGTGATCAGGCGGGCTCCTGAATCAGTAAAATACTTCCACCATCCCACAACGGGCCGTCGTAAAGTGATACGATCTGTATGCCCCGCTGTTGCAAAGCCCTGGTCAATGATCTGCCTTCAGGCAGATGATCAATATTGCCACATACCAGCAGTTTTTTTTCCATTACTGCGGTGCATCCCCCAAAGAAACCATGCGCGCACCCAGGCAACACGATCTGTTGCTGTGAGATGCCAAAGGTTGTCAGGCCCTGCTGCTCCAGGGCGCCTGAAATGCCCGGATCACCAGTAATGTATAACCCTGCTGCTTCTACCAGGTTGCAGCGTGTGTAGGCTTGCCTTACCGGTATCGCAATCTTGTCTTTTACGCGTTCTGCAAGGGTATTATCTGTGATGTGAGGGTGATGCACAAAGAAATGATCGTTGTGAAAAGCATTGTAACGTGCTGTTTCAGGGTATTTGTCACCTACCGGATGGTGGCCTTCAATTAAAAGAATGTTCCTTTCCTGCAACTTGCTGATAATCTCTGCCGGGGTGTTTGGTGCATAAACCAGCCCCTGTGGGGTGGGGCAGAAGAAGATATCGGGATGGCCGCTGATGGCCTGATAGGTAATCCCTTGCGAGGCCACCGTGATCAGTTCGCCATATTGGGCCAGCCTGGCCAGCGCCTCTTGGGGCATACGGGCATCAGCAAGGATCAGCATGAATCCTCCTTCCCTGCAAATTAGGATCAGTTGTGAAGATCACCTTCCCGAAATGGCGTTCAAGCATCTTGCGGTTGTGTGCCTTATGGCCAATGGCAGCATTCAGCTGCGAGGGGGCTACTGCGATGCTGATGCCGCTGCCTGTATCCCTGACCAGCAGCTTTTTCAGCTCCTGCTCCCAGAGGCGGGTAAGCACCAATTCCTTCAGGGCCGGGTGCCAGGGGCCTGCCACCAGGTCTTGTTGATGGATGTCGCCCGAGGGATGTAACCCAAGCCGCAGCACGGTTATGCCTGCCGATTCAAAATAATCAAGCAGCCAGGCGCATCGGCTGATGGTCTCTTCCAGGGTCAAAGGCTGGTAGATACCCTGCTGGTAAAGGTCGGCCAGCTGTGTGCCCCCGATCACCAGTGTAGGGTATATACGGGTGCTGGTGGCTTTCAGGGCTGCAATGCCTTTGGCGGTCGTCATGGTCTTCTCAAAGGTATCGCCCGGCAGGCCCGTCATCATTTGCAGGCCCAGGGCGATGCCTGCCTTTACAATCATTTCTGCTGCCCGTGCCACATCAGTTGCTGTATGGCCTCTGCCCGAGCGCTCCAGCACCCCATCGTCGAGGCTCTGGGCACCCAGCTCCACACACGAAACATTGTACCGTTTCAGCAACTCCATCACCTGTGGGTTGATAAAGTCAGGACGCGTGGACAGGCGGATGCCGTCAACCTTGCCTGCTGCCACCCAATGGTGCGCCGCTGCCAGATACTGCTGCTGCAGCTTCATGGGCAACCCCGTGAAACTTCCTCCGAAGAAGGCGATTTCGATGCGGCGGTTCCTTTCAGGAAGCGTTTGTAGATGTTGCGCTGTAATCTGGTGCACCTCTTGGGGCGAAGGGATCTGGTGCTGGCCCGAGATCTTTTGCTGATCGCAGAAAACACACGCATAGGGGCAGGCCAGCCCGGGGATGAAAACAGGAATGTTGAAGTGGCGCATGCTCAGCATTTTATACAAAGGTAACCTGTTTTTTCATGATCTTCAATCCAGGCAGGTGAGGGGTTGGCGGTTGATGCGGCAAACTATTTTTCTGTATATAAATGATATTTTTTTTAATATTAAATGTATATTTGTGTCGGTATTGTGCAATACTATACACTATGGAATACAATAGAGAAAGGTGCCTGACTGACCGTGACTTGTGGATGCTGATTGCCCACAGTTCGTATGGTGATGACTACCGGCCGCTGAATTTCAGGGGGGCCAATCTCTCGGGCGCCAACCTCAGCGGGGCCGATCTGGCAGGTGCCAACTTTGCGATGACCAACCTGAGCCATGTAGATTTTACGGGGGCCAATCTTTCGGGGGCCTTTCTTGCAGGTGCTTTGATGTTTGGTACCAACTTTACCAACTGCAACCTCACGGGGGCTGAGCTTTCGAAAGCTGATCTCTCGGAAGCCATCCTCAATGAGGCCGACCTTACCGAGGCCAACCTATCGGGGGCCAATCTCACCAAAGCCCTGATGATAGACAGCGATTTTACCCGGGCAGATCTCTCGCAGTCATTTATAATGCTGGCAGACCTCACCCGGGCAAATCTTTTTAAAGCCAATCTTTCGGGAGCCGACTTCTCAGGCTCGGAGCTACTGGAGGCCAACTTTGGAAGGGCATTTCTCAACGACACCATCCTGGATGATGTCCGCAACCTTGAACGCACCATCGGCTTTAAACGATAGAAGCCTATCAGGCTAAAAACCGCCTGCCGATGGTGCCTGAAGATTGTCAGGAGGCCTGCTCGTAATATAGGTTGATGATTTTCAGGATCACGCTGGTGGCTTTTTCCATGCTCTCCAGGGGGATGAACTCGTACTTGCCGTGGAAGTTATGGCCACCGGCAAACAGGTTGGGGCAGGGCAGACCCATATACGAGAGGCGTGACCCATCGGTGCCCCCCCTGATGGGCTTGATGTTGGGCTTGATGCCCAGGTCTTCCATAGCCAGGCGGGCAATCTCCACAATATGGTACACCGGCTCCACCTTTTCGCGCATGTTATAGTATTGGTCCTTCATCTCCAGGGTAAAGGTGCCTTCCCCATATTTCTTATTCATAAAGTCGGTGACCTGCCCGATCAGCAGTTTCTTGTCTTCAAACTTCTTGCGGTCATGATCGCGGACAATGTACTGCAGGGTGGTATCTTCCACGGTACCATCAAACTTTATCAGATGGAAAAAGCCTTCATAATGCTCGGTAAATTCCGGGCGTTCAAACACCGGCAGCATGTCGTTGAACTCCGATCCCAGGATGATGGAGTTGATCATCTTGTTCTTGGCCATACCCGGATGCACATTGCGTCCCTGAACCTTGATTTTGGCGAAGGCAGCATTGAAATTCTCAAATTCCAGCTCACCCACTTCACCACCATCAAGGGTGTAACCATACTGGGCACCAAATTTCTTCACATCAAAATGATCGACCCCTTTGCCGATTTCCTCGTCGGGGGTGAACCCTATCTTTATGGTGCCATGCTTGATGTGCGGGTTGTTGACCAGATGCTCCAGTGCGGTCATGATTTCTGCAATCCCGGCCTTATCGTCGGCCCCCAGCAAGGTGGTGCCATCGGTAGTAATCAGGGTCTGTCCCTGATACTTTTTCAGCTCCGGAAAATCCTGCACCTTTAGGTACATATCGTTCTCTTTATTCAGCAGGATGTCTTTGCCATCATAATTCTCAAGGATCTGGGCTTTTATGTCGTGGCCATTCATGTCGGGGCTGGTATCCACATGTGCCAGAAAGCCGATTACAGGGATATCCTTATCGGTATTGGCTTCCAGGGTGGCCATCACATAGCCGTGTTCATCAAGGCGAGCATCTTTCAGCCCAATGGTTTTCAATTCGTCCACCAACAGGTTCGATAGGTTCAGCTGCTTGCGGGTACTGGGGAAAGTAGTGCTCTCAGGGTCACTTTGGGTGTCTATATTGACATAACGCAGAAATCTTTCCAGCAATTTTTCTTTCATAGGTTCAGGGTTTAAATAATGGCCGGGGGTATCCTGCATGTAGGATCAGTCCCCGAAGTGATTGTTGCCGGACATGCCCGGTGGTTGTCGTTCTTTATTAACCTGTTTTTATTCTGTTTGTTCAGCCTTGGCTTTCATGGAGCTGCGGTACAGATACACACTCAGCAGGGTGAACATCAGCAGCCCCAGCCATTGCGAGCCATTGGCAGCCAGCCAGCTTTCGGCTTCCACGTTCAGCCCCCCGAAGCGCAGCAAGGCACTCACCACGCCCATCAATGCGCCGCCGGCAATGAAACCGCTGGCAATCAGGGTACCCCGTTCCTTGCGGGCGGTGTTCAGCTTCTGATCAGCACTGCGCGTGCCTACATAATATGCAATGAGGCCACCCACCAGCAGGGGGGTGTTCAGATCAATCGGAATAAACATCCCCAGGGCAAAGGCCAGTGCCGGCACGCCCAGCATGGTGAGGATCAGCGAGAGCAAGGCCCCGGCACCATACAGCAGCCAGGGAGCTGCCCCGCCGGTCATCATGGGCTCTATTACCGCTGCCATGGCATTGGCCTGGGGGGCCACCAGGGCGCCTTCGCCCGTGAAGCCATAGGTCTGGTTCAGGATGATGATCACTCCACCCACGGTGGCTGCCGACACCACGGTGCCCAGAAACTTCCACGACTCCTGCTTGTATGGCGAGGAGCCCAGCCAGTAACCCACCTTCAGGTCGGTGATGAAGCCCCCTGCCATGGCCAGGGCCGTACATACCACCCCGCCGATAATCAGGGCGGCCACCATGCCCGAGGTGCCTGAAAGGCCCACCCAGGTCATGATCAGCGAAGTCAGGATCAGGGTCATTAGCGTCATGCCCGACACGGGGTTGGTGCCTACAATGGCAATGGCATTGGCTGCCACGGTAGTAAACAGAAAGGAGATGATCATCACGATCACCAGGCCTACCAGGGCATGGGTAAGATTTTGCACCACCCCGAACTGGAAGAATACAAATATCAGCAGGGCAGAGGCCACGATGCCTCCCAGAATGAAGCTCATGGGCAGGTCGCGGCGGGTGCGCAGCTTGTTGTTGCTGTTGGCATGCTTGCTGAAGGTCTCTTTTACGGCCAGATTCACGGCCGTACGGATGACTTTCGAGGAGCGGACAATCCCGATAACTCCCGCCATGGCGATGCCCCCGATGCCGATCATGCGCACATAATCGAAGAAGATCTGCTCGGGGGTGAGGGCGGCAACCATGTCGGCACTGCCAAACATGCCTGCTGCATGGGCAATCATCGGAATGATCACAAACCAACCCACAAAGGAGCCTGCACAGATAATCACGGCATACTTCAGCCCGATAATGTAACCCAGGCCCACGATGGCGGCACCCAGGTTGAGTTTGAACACCAGCTTGGCCTGATCGGCCAGTTGCTCCCCGTAAGGGATCACCCGGGTTTCGAACACCTCGTTCCACCATCCGAAGGTGGCGATGATAAAGTCGTAGATCCCCCCGATCAGGCCTGCAAACAACAGTACCTTGGCCTGGTCGCCCCCTTTCTCGCCCGATACCAGCACCTCGGTGGTGGCAGTGGCTTCCGGAAAAGGATAGACCCCATGCATCTCATCCACAAAATACTTGCGGAAAGGAATCAGGAACAGGATGCCCAGGAAGCCGCCCAGCAGCGAAGAGAGGAATATCTGGTAGAAGTGGGCCTCCAGGTTCAGGATGTAGAGTGCCGGCAGGGTGAAAATGGCCCCTGCCACGATCACGCCCGAGCTGGCCCCGATGGACTGGATAATGACAT
Organism: Bacteroidales bacterium; assembly: GCA_046483935.1. Lineage (GTDB taxonomy): Bacteria > Bacteroidota > Bacteroidia > Bacteroidales > UBA7960 > JAWOCF01. Next base: position 5,647 of record JAWOCF010000026.1, read on the forward strand.
TTTCGCCCAGGGCATTTTTGCGGCGCGAAAGGGTCGACAGCCCTACGGCGATGATGGCGATGGGGATGGCTGCCTCGAATACCTGGCCAATCTTCAGGCCCAGGTAGGCTGCTGCTGCCGAAAAGACTACAGCCATGAGCAACCCCAATGACACCGAACGGAAATTTACTTCAGGATACACCCTGTTGGGCGACATGACCGGGATGTATTCTTCTCCCTCTCTGAGCTCACGGTACGCGTTTTCAGGCAATCCCTTCATTTGCTGGTTGTTGTGCTCCATGTTTTTGTTGTGTTGATGAGTGGATAGTGAGTGTTGCCGGGCCTTTTATTATTGTTTTTCAAAAGGCTTTCTGCATGCAATGTTACAAATAAAATAAATATCTATCTTAAAATTTATGATAAGTGAACGATGAATATAAGCCCTGCCGGCGGGCATCCTGCGATGGTAAATTATTGACTGCCCTGAATGTTAATGCCTGCACAGCATGATGCCTGCTGCAATCCGGCCTGTAGTGCCATGATCTGCCCGGGAAGAAAAAAACGTGTCGTGGTGGCACTGGCTACACAAGCCCGACAGCTCGATATGTTCTTCTTTCAACCCATACTCAAGGAGTTGCATTTTGTTGGCCTGCCATTGATCGAAGATGTATTTCCCGGGTGTTTTGCCCGGCAGGATCACCTGGTGGGTGCTGCCGAAAGCCATGAGGGTTTCGCGCTTTACATCTTCGCCCACCTCGTAACAACAGGGTCCATTGCTGGGGCCCAGTCCGGCCAGGATGTTTTCGGCTTTGCAGCCGTACTGCTGGATCATCATCTCGATGGCATGCGGGGCGATGCGCTTCAGGGTGCCTTTCCAGCCGGCATGCAGGGCGGCAATGACCCTCTGGCGGGGATCGTACAGCAGGATGGGCACGCAATCGGCCACCTGCACATTCAGACAGATATTCTCCACGTTGGTGATCATGCCATCGGTATTGGGGATGGCACTCTCCCAGTCGTCGGCACCACGGCCCCTGCTCTTGCGGTCGATGATGGCAATATTGGCCGTGTGGTCCTGCTGGGCAAAAGTACAGCACATCAGATTCAGGCCCGCTGCTTGTGACAGCTGCCTCCGGTTCTGCAACACACTGAAGTTGTCGTCGCCCACGTGAAAGCCGATATTCAACCCGCAGAAGGGTTTGCGGCTGAATCCCCCCTTACGGGTACTTACATAATGGCGGATGGAAGGCTCGGCGCTCAGGTTTTCAAAATGGTAGAGGGTGGTGCCTGCTTTGTCGGTGGTGTTCATGATTGGAGGTGATTATGAGGTGTTTGAGCCGAAAGTTATGAAAAAAATATTGATTATAACTATAATAAGGAGGTAAACATGTTTTGGGGAAAAAGAACCCGGGTTTTACCTGTCCGGAAACTTCCTGTAACTTTGCAGTGTTTAGAAGGAGTGTCTGTTGTCATTAAACCTTTTGCCATGTCCCTATCAAATACTGCCATTCCTTCTTCACAGCCAGGCGGCTCAGGCATCTATATTCATATCCCATACTGCCGTCAGGCCTGCCATTACTGCAACTTCCACTTCTCGGTTTACCAGGGCAACCGGGAGGCGTTTGTGAAAAGCCTGCTGAAGGAGATTGAGTTGCAGAAAGATTTTTTGCCTTCCGGCGAATCCTACGGCAGCAAAAAGAAACTCGATACCATCTATTTGGGTGGAGGAACCCCTTCCATACTGCCTGCCCAAGAGCTGATGCTAATTTTTGAGAAGCTGGCTGAGTATTATCATTTTGACGACCTGACTGAGATCACCCTGGAGGCCAACCCCGACGACCTCACCCCTGCGAAGCTCAGGGAGCTGGCCCAGA
>JAWOCF010000111.1:0-21247 GCA_046483935.1 Bacteroidales bacterium
GAACTCATTGAGGGAATCATTCCCCAGAATTACGAAACTATTGACTAAATATAATAAGGAGGATAACAGTAATGGCAAAATTCAAAACGCATATGCTGGTTTGTGGGGGTACAGGTTGCCGGGCATCAGCCAGTGACGTGCTTTATGAGAATTTAAAAAAGGAAGTGCGGGAAAATGGCCTGGAAAACGAGGTCCAGGTGATTACCACCGGTTGTTTCGGTTTCTGTGAAAAAGGGCCCATCGTTAAGATGATTCCCGATAATACTTTCTATGTGTCGGTAACACCCGATGACGCGAAAGAAATCGTGGCAGAGCATGCCCTCAAAGGCCGTAAAGTAGAAAAGCTGCTTTACAAAGATCCGGTGCGTAAGGAAACGATTCCTGATTCAAAGCATATGGGATTCTATAAAAAACAAATCCGGATTGCCCTGCGCAATTGCGGGCTGATTGATCCTGAAAATATCAATGAGTACCTGGCAGCCGATGGGTATGAAGCCTTAGGCAAGGTGCTCCAGGACATGACCCCCGAGCAAGCCATCCAGACTGTTATCGATTCAGGATTGCGTGGCCGTGGCGGCGGTGGCTTCCCTTCGGGCGTAAAATGGCAGATTGCCAGCAAAGTGGATGCCGATCAGAAATACGTGGTATGCAACGCCGATGAAGGTGACCCCGGTGCCTTTATGGATCGTTCCATCCTGGAAGGTGACCCCCACAGCGTGCTGGAAGCTATGGCCATTAACGGCTACTGTATCGGTGCCGACAAAGGGCTGATTTATATCAGGGCCGAATATCCCCTGGCTATTCACCGTCTGAAAATTGCCATTCAGCAAGCCCGTGAGTATGGGTTGCTGGGCAACGACATCCTGGGTAGCGGGTTTAACTTCGATATTGAATTGCGTTACGGAGCAGGTGCTTTTGTGTGTGGTGAAGAAACTGCACTGATTCATTCTATGGAAGGCGAAAGGGGTGAGCCTACCTTCAAGCCGCCTTTCCCTGCACAAAGCGGGTATCTGGGCAAGCCTACCAACGTAAACAACGTGGAAACCTTTGCCAACGTGCCCGTCATTTTCAATAAAGGGCCTGAATGGTTTGCCAGCATTGGCACCAAAAATTCCAAAGGGACCAAAGTATTTGCCCTGGCCGGAAAAATCAACAACGTAGGTTTGATTGAGGTGCCTATGGGCATTACCCTGCGCGAGGTGATCTTTGAGATCGGCGGAGGCATTAAAGATGGCAAGAAATTTAAGTCGGTACAAACCGGTGGCCCTTCAGGTGGCTGTTTGACTGAAAAACACCTGGATACTCCCATCGACTTCGACAACCTGCTGGCTGCCGGTTCGATGATGGGCTCCGGAGGGATGATCGTAATGGATGAGGATGACTGTATGGTGTCGGTGGCTAAATTCTATCTGGAATTTACCGTTGAAGAATCCTGCGGAAAATGCTCTCCCTGCCGCATTGGGAACAAGAGGCTGCATGAAATCCTCGACAAAATCACCAAAGGAAATGGAACCATGGAGGATCTTGATAAGCTGCGCAACCTCAGCGATGTCATCAAAGATTCATCATTATGTGGTCTGGGACAAACCTCGCCCAACCCTGTGCTCTCTACCATGGATAACTTCTATGAAGAATATCTGGCACACGTTACCGATCAGAAATGCTTCGCCGGTCAGTGTAAAGACCTGATCCGTTATGAAATAATTCCTGAGAACTGTGTGGGATGTACTGCCTGCGCACGTAACTGCCCCGTGAACTGTATTGCCGGCGAACGTAAACAGCTTCATGTCATCGACCAGTCACTTTGTATCAAGTGTGGTGCATGTATGGAGAAATGTAAGTTTAATGCGGTAGCAATTATTTAACCACTTAAGAAGGATTCAAAATAATGGAACTCATCAAATTAAACATAGATAACCGAACAGTAGAGGTTGAAAAAGGAACTACCATATTCCATGCAGCCAAAAAGTTAGGCATAGAGATTCCTACTCTCTGCTACATGAACCTTACTGATCTGAATATTGAACACAAACCCGGTGGCTGCCGCGTGTGTGTGGTAGAGGTGGAAGGCCGCCGCAACCTGGCCCCTTCCTGTGCTACTGAATGCTTCGAAGGCATGAAAGTCAATACCCATAGCGTTAGGGTATTGAATGCCCGTCGCACCGTCCTGGAGCTGATTCTTTCTGATCACCCGTTCGACTGCCTGATCTGCGCCAAGAGTGGCAATTGCGATCTGCAGGATATGGCCATAAAAATGGGTGTGCGTAGCATTCCTTACCAAGGTGAAAAGTCTACCTATAAGCCTGATTTCTCGCCCGCCATCATTCGTGAAATGGACAAGTGTATCATGTGCCGCCGCTGCGAAACCATGTGCAACGACTTCCAGACCGTCGGGGTATTGTCAGGCATTAACAGAGGATTCGAAGCTGTAGTGGCTCCTGCCTTTGAGCGCGACCTGGATCATAGTGAATGTACCTATTGCGGTCAGTGTGTGGCAGTATGCCCTACAGGGGCTTTGACCGAAGTTGACCACACCAATCAGGTAATCCGCGCTCTGGCCGATCCCACCAAAACAGTGGTGGTACAGACAGCCCCGGCCGTTCGCGCTGCACTGGGTGAAGAATTTGGCTTGGAACCCGGCACCCTGGTAACCGGTAAAATGGTGGCTTCTTTGCGCCGCCTGGGTTTCAACTATGTATTTGATACTGATTTTGCGGCCGACCTGACCATTATGGAGGAAGGCACAGAGCTGCTGGATCGCCTCACCCGCTTCCTGGCTGGCGATAAAGAAGTGAAGCTGCCCATGCTCACTTCCTGCTGCCCGGGTTGGGTGAACTTCTTCGAGTATCATTTTCCCGATATGCTTGATGTGCCTTCTACGGCTCGTTCGCCTCAACAGATGTTTGGTGCCATTGCAAAAACCTATTTCGCCGACAAGATCGAAGTAGATCGCAAGGATCTGGTCGTGGTTTCTGTGATGCCCTGTGTTGCCAAGAAATATGAAGCCTCGCGCGAGGAGTTTAAAGTGGATGGTAATCCTGATGTTGATTTCTCGATCTCTACCCGCGAACTGGCTCAGCTGATCAAACGCTCCAACATGGACTTTAACAGCATGCCTGAAGAAGATTTCGACAAGCCAATGGGTGAGTCTACCGGCGCTGCTGTAATCTTTGGTACTACCGGTGGGGTCATTGAAGCTGCCGTGCGTACCGCCTATGAGTTGCATACCAAAAATGAACTCCCCAAAATTGATTTTGAGGAATTGCGTGGCCTGGAAGGCATTCGCTCAGCTACCATCGATTTTGGTGGCGTGGATATCAATATCGGCATCGCTCATGGCCTGGGCAATGCCCGCAAACTCCTGGAAGACATTAAAGCCGGAAAAAGCAATTACCATGCTATTGAGATCATGGCCTGCCCCAGCGGTTGTGTCGGTGGTGGGGGTCAACCCCTGCACCACGGTGACTCCTCGGTGCTCAAGGCTCGTCAGAAAGCCATCTATCAGGAAGATGCCGGTAAGGTCCTGCGCAAGTCGCATGAAAACCCATCAATCATCAAACTCTATGAAGAGTTCCTTGGCGAACCAATGAGTGAAAAAGCACACCATTTGCTGCATACTCATTATTTCGACAAGAAAACCAAAGAGATCAAAATTGATTAGTTTTCTTGAGGTTGCTTCATATTCATCATGTTGTAAAAAAAAATCATAAATAATGACTTCCGTAAAATTAAAACTCAAAGACAACGACGTGCAGAAGATCAGGGAGATCTGTAAATCGTTTGACAACAAGCCCGGCGAGTTGATCAACGTGTTGCACAAGACGCAGGAATTCTTTGGCTATCTGCCCGCTGAAGTGCAGGAAGAAGTGGCTGAAGGCATGAATGTTTCGGTGGCCAAGGTATATGGTGTGGTCACATTCTACTCGTTCTTCACCATGCTGCCCAAAGGCCGTTATCCTATTTCCATTTGCACCGGTACGGCTTGTTATGTGCGGGGTGCTGAAAAGGTGCTCGACGAATTCAAGCGGATTCTGAAGATTCCTGTGGGTGAAACCACGGCGGATGGAAAATTCTCTATCACCTGTTTACGTTGCGTAGGGGCCTGTGGCCTGGCGCCGGTTGTAATGGTTGGCGACAAAACCTATGGCCGTGTGACGACCGACGGGGTGAAAGATATCCTAAAGGAATATGAAAACGAATAATTGATTCATATTGCTTCCTTAATCAATTGTAAAGGCTGCTCCGCAAGGGGCAGCCTTTACTGTTTTTAGCCTCTCTCAAACGAGCTGTTGCCAGCCAACACCTAATTATCTGCTGAGTCAGGCCCCGGTCAGGGCCTGATTAAATTCACACTTCAAACGTAGTTCAAACGTATCATAAACGTATTAAATTCGCGAATTCGCGAATTTAATACGTTTATGATACGTTTATGATACGTCTATGGTGCGAATTTGATAAAGCCCTGTTGCTGTTTTGGCCAGGGGGGAATGGGCTCAGGGAATATGCTGAAATCTTTCCTGCCCAAGCTTTTCCCGGTGGGCAGAACCTGGAAAACCCAGTTGTGTTTTTTGTTGATTGATTATTATTCAAGAATCAGTAAAACACTTACCCCCCCCAGAAACCTTTTGCATAACTTTAATTTTTATAATCAGGCAGGCATCCTTTTGCTGATAATGAAAGCCGGGCGCTTTGTTATGCATCACATTTACAGAGACTTAATGGTCGTTGACAAGAACTGGTGCATGGTTTAACCCTTTTTTTGATTGTTTTTATTCCTGTCATCAGATGATAAAAACCTGCCCCCGGGATGGCTGGTGGTGCCGGAGAAAATGTTGCCTGAATGCTTTTTAATATGATTGAATTGTTTCTATGAAAAAAAGATATTTGTTCGTTGTTTTAGGTTTTGCTCTTACTTTTTTTACGCTGACAAATTGTGTCCAGTACCGTGATACCACCAGTGTGATGCTTGGGCTGTTTCCTGAAGCCCGTTTCGATACCATCATCTCGGGTAACCGCAGCCTGCGGTATATGACCATGCAGCGGCAGGACACTTTTCCTACCATCTTTTTCCTGCATGGTTCGCCCAGTAGCATGAGCGTTTATAACCTGTATTATGAGGATACTGAACTGGCCACCTGGACCAATATTATTACGGCCGATCGCCCTGGTTATGGCTATTCGGGTTTGGGACGATCGGAGAAGTCGGTTGAAAAGCAGGCCCGCAAAATGTGGAAGATCCTGGAGAAGGAAGGCCTCCCCAGGCCTTTGTATTTATTAGGCTCATCGTACGGAGGAACAGTGGCGGCCAAGATGGCGATGCTTTATCCTGACCGGATAGATGGTGTGGTGCTGGTTTCTGCTTCCCTGGCCCCGGGCCTGGAGCATACCTACAATATCAGCTACCTGATCCAGCATCCCCCGTTTCGTTGGTTCGTGCCCCGCTCCATTCGTGCGGCCAACGACGAGAAACTATCCCATCGGCGGTCACTTGAAAAAATGGAGCCCATGTGGGAACAAATTACCGCCCCGGTAGTTTTTGTCTATGGCACGGCCGATAAACTGATCTATCCCGAAAATGCCACCTATGCCATGGAACGCCTGGTCAATAGTGTGCATGTGGCTTCATATCCCCTGGAAGGAGAAGGCCATGGCCTGCAGCGGCCTTATAAAGACCTGATTCTTTCTTACCTTCAGGATATGATGAAACAAAACGGGCATTTTATTCTCGAGCCTCAACAACTTGCGGCCGAAGAACATTATCCGGAGGAAGTCAGGTTGGAGAATTGAAATAAAATGGCTCCCTTCTGAATCGTTTCAGGGACCCCTGGTGCTCATTCCAATCGGGCTTGATAAGTCTGTTTCAGATTTTCCTGGCTTTATAGCCTTCTTTTTGCAGGTGTTCGGTCGCTTTGTCACGCACATCGCCCTGCAGCAGGATTTCTCCTTCTTTTACTGAGCCTCCTATCCCGCATTTGTTTTTCAAACTTTTGCCCAATGCTTCCAGGTCTTTTTCATTCCCCTTGAAGCCGGTGACCAGCGTTACGGTCTTGCCGCCACGGCCTTTCTTGCTGATTTGAACCCTGAGGTGCTGTTGCTCAGGCGCCAGGGTTGGCTCTTCTTCAGTGGGCAAATCAACATTCAGGTTTGGATTGGTTGAATAAACGATGTTACCCCGGGTGTTTTTTTTGGATTTGGCCATCAGAAAAGGATTATGTGTTGAAAAATAAAATGTTTCTCTTTGAAAACAGGCTCATAAAAAGAGTCATTTTACTGTACTGGGTACAATGATATTCAAAGATAAGGAATCCACCTGAATGTTCAGTTTTTTGCCGCATTCGAAGGGTTCACCATCAATATGACAATTCCCGTCATTTTGTTGGGTGACCATAAGCTCAGGCACCCTGAGATATTCCACAAAAGGGTTTTGTTTTGAGGGGTTAAACATCAGCATCCGGCCCAGCATGGGTGCTTGCAATAAAGACACTTTCGTGAGAATGCAAACATCGATCAACCCATCATCAATACGTGCCTGGGGAGCTATGATGGCGTTGTTGCCAAACTGGTTGGAGTTGGCAAAGGCTATCAGCAGGGGGGTCCGCTGTATTTGCTTTCCCTGGTACTCAATGAGGTACTTACGGGGAACATACCCGGAGTACTCCTGGAGCACCAGTTTGAAATAAGACCAAAATCCGCGCCGATCCATAGCGGCAAACTTCCTGGAGATCATGGCGTCAAAACCCACTCCTGCCACATTGACAAAACGCTTCTGGTTGACAAGCATGGTGTCAATGGCTTTGGTGTTTGCTTGACAGATGTTGTCTATTGCTTTCTCTATGTTAAAGGGAAGGCCCAGAAAATGGGCCAGCCCATTGCCTGATCCGGTAGGGATAATGCCCATTTTCACGGAAGTGTGAACCAGGGCATGGGCTATTTCATTCACTGTACCATCACCTCCCACAGCCACAATGATATCAAATCCTTTTCCCACATATTCTCTGGCCAGGTGATAGGCATGTAGCGGATATTGGGTAAAAAGAATTTCATGTCCGGCCTGATGTTTTCTCATCCCTTGCACGATCTGATCACGAAGGTGGTCTTTATGACTCAATCCTGATACCGGGTTGATGATAAAAGCAGCTTTACACAAAGTAGATCTTTTAATTGATTCCTTGATTTACAATTGGTCGATAGTCTCTTGTTATTGTATTGTCTGGTGCAGACTATTGCTAAAGTTTATTGCCGCAGTGGCTGGCAATGCAGGGTTAATGAAAAAAAACCTTTAGTTTCCAAACCTTTTTAGAATGAATTGGTTTTTTATTTTGAAAGGTATATTATTCAGAAAAAGGAATGGAAGGTTCAGGAACTGATTGGTAGCAGTAAAGATAAACATTTCTGATGACCGGCTTTTGTTTGCCGGCGGCATCATATATTTTGTAAAATGAAATTCTTTTCGTACTATTACTGAAATTGGCAGGGATCTCTTGAATAGACAGGCAATCAATGAAAAATGAAGCGGCATCATCAAATGGAAGGAAGTTGTTTGGCAAGATCCTGAAATGGGTTCTAAGAGTTGTTCTTGCCCTGGTGTTGTTATTGCTGCTGGTCATTGCCCTGGTGCAGATTCCTGCCGTGCAAACCTATATTACCAGTCGGATTGTCAGCACCTTTTCTGAGCGCACTGGCACCACCATGGATGTGGGGCGGGTGGTCATCCGCTTTCCCACCAAAGTAGCCGTCGAGGAAATTTATGTCGAAGATAACCAGGGCGACACTTTGCTGTATGCCGGCGATATTGAGGTGGATGTTAATATCCTGGCCCTGATACGCAGCCGGGTCAGTGTGAGCAATATTTCGGTTGAACAGTTGTATGCCAACATCCTGAAGAGATCGCCCGATACGGTGTTTAATTACCAGTTTATTGTCGATGCTTTTGCCGGCGAACCCGATTCCCTGCAACAGGATACCACCCAAGGGAATGGAATGGTCATTAATCTTGACCGGGTAAATCTGGACGATATCCGGGTCAGGTATTCTGATTACCAGCAAGGCATTGACCTGCGCGTTGTGCTGGGGCAGATGCAAACACGCATCACAAAGTTTAATCCCGATAGCTTTGCATATCACCTGGATGAGATCCAGCTCGTGAATTCCCTGGTGGAGCTGCAGATGAGTCAACCCACTATTGAGAAGGCCCCACAGCCAGATCAGCCGGCTCCTGCCATGGACCTGATGCTGGAGCAGCTCACCCTCGATCATTTTGCCTTCCGAATGCAGGCTGCTGATGGTTCAGAGATGGAGGTGAACATTCCGCAACTGCAGGCGCAGTTGCAAGACATCGACATGAATCAGAACCTGGTGCACCTGGATGATTTTTCGGCCCGCGAACTGGTGTTTGCCATGCAAAGCCCCCCCGGCCAGCAACCGGCTGAAGAGCAGCCCGGGGCAGATGAGGAATTCAGCTTTCGCTGGAGCGAAATGTTTGAATGGGATATCCAGGTCGATAATCTGGATGTAGGGTTTTCTGAGCTATCCATGACCACCGCAGGCAGCGGGCCTTCCAGCCAGGATTTTGATCCTGCCAACCTGCAGTTCAGTAACCTGGTATTACAGGCAGAGAACATTGTTGTGAATCCCCGGGCGGTACGCATGAATCTGCAGATGCTGAGTGCCAATCACCCCTCGGGCTTCCGTCTGGAGGAATTATCTGCCGATATTGATCTGGAGCAAACCTTGCAGATTGAAGATGTTACCCTCAGGACCAATCGTACCCAGCTGCGGTTTGATTTTGTCTCTGATTTGAATCCCCTGAACTTTTCCTCCAATGAAATCGAAGATATGGAGGTGAACCTGAATGTCCGGCAAGGGGACCTGGCATCAGACCTGAGCTTTTTCTATCCTCCCTTACAGAATCTGGCAGGCGACATCGAGCGTATTCATGTGGTGACTCATCTGCATGGCAGCCTGGCAAATCTATCACTCGACCATTTGCGGGCCAATGCTCCGGGGCTGCTGTCTGCTTCCCTGGAGCAGGGCACCATCAGGGGTTTGCCACAGGTAGATAACCTGGTGGTTGACTTTCCCCGGATCCTTCTGCAGGCCCGCCCGACACAGATTATGGCCATGCTCCCCGACACCCTGCCTGCTGCTCCCGTTACCCTGCCTGACACCATGAGCCTGGAAGGGAGTTTTAGTGGAGGGATGAAGGCATTTATGACCGAAATGGCACTGAATTCTTCATTGGGCAACATTGAACTGAGTGCCGAATTTGACAATACAGGTCAAAATTCTGCTACCTACCAGGGGCAGGTGAACCTTCAGAATATTCAAGCAGGGACCATCATGCAGCAGCAGGAAATGATGGGGCCGGTAACCGCCCGGCTTTCTGTTTCGGGCACAGGCCTGGAACCTGAGATTGCCGATGGTGAATTCAAGCTGGTGGTTTCGAACGCTACTTTTAATCAGTACGAATACAAAGGCCTTGAACTGAGTGGAACCATTCAGGAGGGCATCATTAAATCGTTGCTCGAATACAATGACGAGAACCTTGTCCTGGAAGCTTCTCAGCAAGTGATGATTGCTGATGAAAACCCCGCCATACAGCTCTCGTGGAATCTATCGCGGGCCAATCTGCAGGAACTGAATTTTACAGAACAACTGGTGATGGCGCGTACCCGGATTACAGCGGATCTTAGGCTGGTAGAAGATTTTGCGGAGGGGAAATTGATTGTTAACGGCCTCCAGGTCCGTGAAAATGATCAGGTCTTCACCCTCGATAACCTGACCGTACAAACCGCTCTTGATAATGACAATTACCAGGTATCAATAGAGTCATCACTGATTCAGGCCGATTACCAGGGAAATTTCTCTCCCGCCGGAGTGCCTGCTGCCTTGAGCAATCATCTGGACAGGTATGTCTCTCTATCCCTGCCCGAAGACACTTTGAATCATGAAGGAAAGCAGTTTTCACTGACCCTGAATGTGCCTCCTTCGGAATGGCTCACTGACTTTTTGATGCCTTCGATGAGTTTTCCGGAACCGATTCAAATGGAAGTGGATTTTGATTATGATGCACAAACCTTCTCGGCTGATATCAATGCCCGCCAGTTTTCTCTGGGCAATATCGTTCTGGATGCCGTTGCTGTAACTGCCAGCACCGACGCCGCAGCGGGCGCTTTGAATGCCACAGTCGAAGGGTTTGAAATGAATGCCCTGAGGCTTACCGATGTCCTGCTACAGGCACAGTTGCAGGATGATGTCATCGATTTTCTGGTGGAATTTGATGACCGGTTCCAGGAGCTATGGTTGTCGTTGCCCGGAACGCTCAGTGCACGGGAAGACCAGTGGGAATTGTCTCTCGATTCGGATTTGGTCATCAACCGCAATGATTGGAATGCGAGTACCGACAACTATGTTGTCTTTGGAGGCCAGACCTTGTTTGTGAACAACCTGAAGCTCCAGAATCAGGAAAAGTCGCTGCTGATCCATTCATTGGATGAGCAGCAGCAAGGAGACAGTGCCGCCCTGGCGACAGATACTGTTCTGCCCTTGAACATTACCTTTAATGAGTTTCAATTGAACGATTTTTCTGTCCTGGAGGAGGAGCCTTTGCTGGGTGGCTTGTTTAATGGATATGTTACCATAAATGATGTCTTTTCAGATATCGCATTCACTGCTGATCTTTCCATTGAAGATTTTTCCTTTGGGTCTGATACCATTGGCAGCATAGATATTCAGGCATCCAATCCCCAGCCCGATCTGTTTACCCTGGATGCTTCGGTGCAAGGCAGTGGAAATGATATTGAGGTGACCGGAAGCTACCTTACCGGCGCGGACCCCGAGCTGGATGTGGCCCTGATTCTGACCCGGGCCAACCTCAAAACCCTGGAGGGTTTGCTGGAAGGTACATTGTCTGATCTGTCGGGCAATATTTCGGGAAGAATGATGGTGAAAGGCAATCCTTCAGATCCCGATTTTGATGGTACCATGCGTTTTGACCAGGTGGCCTTTCATCTGGCACTTTCCAATGTGGGTTATACCATTCCTGACGAAACCATCAGCTTTGACCGCAATATGGTACAGTTTGATAATTTTACCCTGATTGATGACCGGAAAGGAGAGGCTTCGGTTGATGGGCAAGTGAACCTGAGAAACATGCCGGATGTCATTTTTGACCTGAATCTGACCACCGACAATTTCCGGTTGCTGGATGCGCCCCCCGGGCAGAATGATCTCTTTTCAGGCAATCTGCTGGTAGATAGCGACCTGAGTCTGCAGGGCGATATTACCCGGCCGGTGGTTCAGGGACTGGTCAGGCTGAACGAAGGGTCCCGGTTCAACTTCACCATTCCACAGGCTGCTCCCGGTGAAGTTGGGGCCGAAGGGATCGTTGAATTTATCAACTATTCAGATACCTTGTTTCAGGATGTATCCTCTCCTGCAGATACCATTGCTACGGTCAGTGCCTTTCAGAATCTGGACCTGAGCATTAACGTTGAAATTGACCCTGAAACCCGGCTACGCATTGTTGTTGATGAAGCAGCCGGCGACAACCTGGAATTGACCGGGGGCGGCGTGCTGAGCCTGGGCATGAATCCTGGTGGTGACTTTTCGCTGAGCGGCAGGTATGAAATCCAGCAGGGATCTTATCTGCTGACCTTTTATAATGCCCTGCGCCGGAATTTCGTCATTCAGCAGGGGAGCACCATTCAATGGCGGGGAGACCCTATGGATGCCCTGGTGGATATAACGGCCATTTACACAGTAACTACCTCTGCCAGAGAGTTGCTGGTCTCTCAGGGTGAGGAAGGCGGCGGCGAATCAGCAGCCCTGCGGCAACAGTTTCCGTTTGAAGTGCTGCTGAATATGGATGGAGAGCTCGAGAATCCTGAAATTAGCTTCGATATCCGGTTGCCTGCCGAGGAACGCAATGCCCTGGATGGCAGGGTACAGGCCCGCCTGGATGAGCTAAACCAGTCGGAGTCGGAACTGAATAAGCAAGTATTTGCCCTTTTGGTCTTGGGCAGCTTTATTCAGGACAACCCCTTTGCTGCCTCGGGCGGAGGGGGTGGTATGGAAGGCGCTGCCCGCAACAGTGTGAGCCGCATCCTCTCACAACAGCTCAACAGGCTTTCCGACCGGTACGTCAAGGGCGTAAACATCAATTTTGATGTCGAATCGTATGAAGACTATACCACAGGGCAAGCTGAAGGACGCACCGAATTGCAGATGGAGGTATCTAAAGATTTCCTGGATGAGCGACTGCGTATCACTGTTGGCGGGAATATTGAGCTGGAAGATGAAACCCGCCAGGAAACCAATGCCGGAGAAATTGCCGGAGACTTTTTGCTGGAATATCTGCTGAACCCCGATGGTACTTTCATCCTGAAGGCTTTCAGGACAAAAGACTTTGGTGATTTGTTTGAAGCACAGGTGATTGAGACAGGTGTTTCGCTGTTGTTTACCAGAAGTTATAATGTTTTCCGCGAACTTTTTTCACCTAAAGAGGATCCTTTTTCAATGCCCGATAATACTCAGGAGTCTGAACCCGATAGCGAAGATCAATGAAGAACCCAAGTAGCAAATTAAAACGCTTAAACAGGCCCTTAAAACGCTTTACAGGGCCATTCTGTTACCTGACCCCGCGTGTGGTTGTAATCCTGCTGGTGGCTGCTTCTTCATGGGGGTGTTCCAATCTGAAGTACCTGGAACAGGATCAGACCCTTTATACCGGAAGCAATATTCAAATAGAAAGTGAGAATCGCATTCGTGAGAAAGGAAGGATCGAATCGGAGCTGCAGTCAGTAATCACTCCTGAACCCAATAAGAGAATCCTGGGACTGCGTCCCTGGTTATGGATCTATAATGTTGCCGGTGAACCTACTGGCAAAGGGCTGCGATACCTGATGCGTGAACGGCTGGGGGAGCCCCCCGTGCTGTTTGAACAAGTGAGCCCACAGCGTACCACCCGACTCATGGAAAACCGCCTGATGAACCTGGGATACTTTGACCGTGATGTCAGCTTTCAGGTCAACCAGGAAGACCAAAAAGCTTCGGTTGACTATTTTGTTGAGCTGAGAACAGCCTACAGGTTCCGGAAAGTTTATCCGTTAGTGGCAGATACGGGCGTTGCTGCTCTGATTAACGAGGCCCTCCAGGAATCTTTGATCCGCGAGGACCGGCCTTACCGCCTTGAGGTGATGCAAAATGAACGCGAGCGCATTGACGGGCTACTGAAATCCAAAGGTTATTTCTATTTCTTTCCTGATGCCCTTTTGTTTCGGGCCGACTCAATAGTAGGCACCCGGCAGGTAGACCTGTTCCCTGTCCTGAAGCCTGAAGTGCCTGCTGAGACCACACGCCAGTACCGGATTGGCAATGTCAGCATTTATGCTGACTATCTGATGGATGACTCCAACATGGGAAGTCGTACCGACACCATTATGCTGGATCAGGGTGTATATCTGTTTGATTCAAGAAACCAATACAAGCAATTCGTGATTGATGGGGCAGTTTTTTTACGACCTGGTGATTTATATGATATTAAAGAGCATAACCGTACCCTGAATCATCTGTCCAGCCTGGGGGTGTTTCGTTTCGTGAACCTTCGGTTTATCCCGAACACGCGCGATGGCGCCCATTATCTGGATGTACGTATTATGCTTTCGCCGATGGACAAGAAATCGATCAGTGCCGAGGTTCGGGGCATCACCAAGTCAAACGACTTTGCCGGACCCGGCATTATGACTTCCTTTACCAACCGCAATTTCCTGGGAGGCGCCGAAGATTTCCGGTTCAGTTTGAATGCTGCCTATGAAACCCTCATCGGAAGGGAAGTCTCGGCCAATGTATGGGAGGCAGGAGGGGAAGTCGAATTGTCTTTTCCCCGTTTTGTACTTCCCTTTGGCAATCCCTCCTCAAGGGTTTTCTCTCCCAAAACAAACTTCTCCCTGGGGCTGGATTACCTGAATCGATCGGATGCCTTTGAGCTGACTTCTGTAAACTTCAAGTATGGTTACTCATGGAACCGATTTACAATTTTGTATCACCGCCTGGTGCCTTTGGCCGTGAATGTATTTTCATTGGGGAGGGTTCATGAAAATGCCTCCGGGCAGCTGGTGGATAATGTCCTGTTGCGGCAATCCTTGTTTGAACAGTTTATCCTCGGTAGCGAATATTCGTTCTTCTATAATACCCAGTTGCAGGGAATCAGCAACAATGACTATTTCTTTAATCTGAACTTCGATACCTCAGGCAACACTGCGTGGTTGCTTACAAATCTTGCCGGGGGCGATCCTGATCAGGGCCTTGAAATCTTTAATCAAAGTTTCGCGCAATACTTTAAAGCCGACTTCGATGCCCGGTATTATCGCCGGCTGACGGGCGATACGCGGCTGGCTACCCGGCTGATTGCCGGGGTTGGGGTGCCTTACGGCAACTCTACCAACCTGCCGTACCTGAAGCAATTTATTATTGGAGGGTCCACCAGCGTACGGGCTTTTCATCCACGCAGCCTGGGGCCCGGAACGTACATGTCGCCCGATAGCTTGCAGGGACTCTTTAATATTCATCAGGTGGGAGAACTGAAACTGGAAGTCAACGTAGAGTACCGCATTGACATCACCTCCATTTTTAAAGGAGCTGTCTTTGTGGATGCCGGCAATGTATGGCGGCTCGACGAAGATGAAAATACCCCCGGGGGTGAGTTTAACTTCGATACCTTCCTGGAACAGATTGCCATGGGTGCCGGCCTTGGCCTGCGCCTGGATGTCAACTTCTTTGTGCTGCGGTTTGATTTTGCTTTTCCCCTGGCGGTGCCTTACAGCGATCATCCCGGATATTTTGATCCTGTCAAACCTTTCAACGGACGGTGGTTGCTTGATAATATGGTATTCAACCTGGGTATAGGCTATCCCTTCTGATGAGGCTGCCGCAACAATGATTTAAGATGTTGCCAGGCTTTTGACCTGTGGACCTTTTAATCAAGCACCTGCACTAATAAATTTGCGCTAACTTTGATTGCAAGAAATATATAAACTCAGCCTGAAATTATCATTCCATGCAATTCGTGTATCCGGGTTTTTTATTTGCTTTAACAGCCATCCTCATTCCGGTAATCATCCATCTTTTTCATTTCCGGCGCTACCGCAAGGTGTATTTTCCAAACGTATCCTTTCTGCAGCACCTGAGCGATGAATCGAAAAAGCAATCCCGGCTGAAGCACTTGCTGGTGCTGGCCTCCCGCATTCTTGCCATCACCTTCCTGGTGCTGGCTTTTGCCAGGCCATTCATTCCTGCCGGGGATTCCCAGATCAGCCAGCAAGGGAATGTGGCCGCCGTTTATCTTGACAATTCCTTTAGCATGGAAGCACTTGCCCGCACGGGCAACCTCCTGGATCAGGCCCGGGAGCATGCCCGCAAGATTGCTGAGCTTTACAGCCCCACTGACCGGTTTCTGCTGCTGACCAACGATTTTGAAGCACGCCATCAGCGGTTGCTCTCGCGCGAGGAGTTCCTGCTGATGCTCCAGGAGGTAAATGTAACACCTGTGGTTCGGTCTGTTGCTGAGGTGATGCAAAGAGCGCAGGAACTTATGGCTGAGGCTGCCGGTGCAAGCCACAGCAGCTATATCATTTCCGACTTTCAGAAAAGCACTGCCGCGATCGAAGACATCGTGCCTGATACCACTGCTTCAGTTTATTTTATCCCGCTGGATGCCCAACAGGGGGGCAACGTTTTTATTGACTCCCTATGGTTTGACTCACCGGTAAGGATTGTGGGGCAGCCTGTTACCCTTAAGGTGCGTGTGCACAACGACAATGACCAGGTCCTCGAAAACCAGCCCCTGCGCCTGATTATCAATAAGAAACAGCGCGCTGTAGCTTCTTTTGATGCTCCTCCCGGGAACCAGGCGGAGGTGGCCCTGACCTGGACCATTCATGGGGCTGAAGATCGCCAGGGCAGGGTGGAGATCCTTGACTATCCGGTAACTTTTGACGACCAGGTGTATTTCAGCTATCAGACAGCATCTGATATCCCGGTGCTGGCTGTCAATCAGGATCAACCCGCCTCGTTCCTGGAGGCTTTGTTTGGTAATGACTCCACCTTCCGGTTTGCCAATATGGCCGTCTCAGCTATCGACTACTCAGCCTTTGGACAAAACAACCTGATTGTCCTGAACAATCTCAACAGCATAGCACCGGGGCTGGCCAGCCAGCTGCTGCAGTATGTTGATCAGGGCGGCAGCCTGGTAGTCTTTCCGGGAACCAATATTGATCAGGATTCCTATCGCGGATTACTTTCTGTCATGAATGTGGAGTTTGGATCCCTGCAAGATTCGGAGACCCGGGTTACCGCCCTCAACGAACTGCATGAGGTGTTTGCCGGAGTCTTTGAAACCATTCCTGAGAATATCGACCTGCCAGAGGTACAACAATATTACCCCATACAGCAGGGTCGTACCTCACAGGGGCATTTTCTGCTTCAGCTGCAAAACGGACAACCCTTTTTCTCTTCCTGGCCCTCCGGCAAAGGCAGGGTGTTCCTTTCGGCAGTCCCTTTAAACGATCGCTTCAGCAATTTCCAACGGCACCCCATATTTGTTCCGTTACTGGCAAATATTGCCATGCAAAGCCAGTGGCTACAACCCCTGTATTATACCCTGGGCCGGAACCAGCCGGTTGTGATTGCGGGGCAGACAGCGAATCGCGAGGAGTTATATTATCTGCAGGGCCCTCAGGTAGAGATCATCCCTGAGCAACAGCCCGGCGGCAGTACGACCCGGCTGTTTTTTCACGACCAGGTGAAGGAGGCCGGCAATTACGACCTTACCAGAAGCGGACAACCCGTCAGGGGGCTGTCATTCAACTACAACCGCAGGGAGTCGCTGCTGGAATCACCCACTGCTGACCAACTGCGTGATCTGCTTCTGGATCAGGGCCTGACCCACATCCGGATAACACAGGCTGCCGGGGCTGACCTGAACCTTGCCCTGCAGCAGGCTCATGTGGGAAACCCCTTGTGGCGCTACTTCCTGATTTTGGCATTGTTGTTTCTGTTTGCCGAGGTGGTTCTGTTGCGCTTCTGGCGATAAACCATATCATTCCTGCATAGCACCTGTTGATTTCAAACCGGATTTATTGTTAACTTTGCAGCGGTTTTTCAAAAAGAATGACCCGGGTTTTTTTGCTTTGAATCAATGAGTGACATCTACAGTAATTTTGAGAATTTTGATCCTCAGGAGAATGCTTCCGGCCAGGAACACTCCGCCAGCGATGAGCCTGTGGAAGGTTTAAAAACAGCCAGACTTTCGGGAATGTATCAGGACTGGTTTCTGGATTACGCTTCATACGTGATCCTGGAACGGGCAGTGCCTGAAATAAAAGACGGGCTGAAACCAGTGCAGCGACGCATCCTGCATGCCATGCGCGAGATCGATGACGGACGCTACAACAAGGTTGCCAACATCATCGGGCATACCATGAAGTATCACCCTCACGGGGATGCCTCTATCGGCGATGCCCTGGTGCAGCTGGCACAAAAGGAACTGCTGGTCGACACCCAGGGAAACTGGGGAAACACCCTGACGGGCGACAGTGCTGCTGCTCCCCGGTATATCGAAGCCCGTCCTTCCAAATTCGCCCTGGAGGTGGTGTTTAACCCCAAGACCACCCAATGGAAGACCAGTTATGATGGCCGCAACAGAGAACCACAAACCTTGCCCATCAAGTTTCCACTGTTGCTGGCACAGGGTGTGGAAGGCATTGCGGTGGGCCTTTCTTCCAAGATTCTGCCCCACAACTTCCTGGAGCTGATTGATGCCTCCATCAGCTTCCTGAAAGGCGAAGAACCCGATATCATGCCTGACTTCCTCTCGGGAGGCCTTGCCGATTTTTCCAGATACAATGGCGGCCACCGTGGCGGTAAAGTGAGGGTACGTGCCCGCATCAGTATCCTGGATAAGAAAACCCTGATGATCACCGAGATCCCCTTCGGCACCACCACCGGCAGCCTCATGGACAATATCGTGGTGGCCAATGATAAGGGAAAGATCAAGATCCGCAAAATCGAAGACAACACCTCCGACAAAGTAGAAATACTGGTGCACCTGGCCGCGGGCATCTCACCCGATCAGGCCATCGATGCCTTATATGCCTTTACCGATTGCGAGCTCAGCATCTCGCCCAACTGTTGTATCATCGATACCGACACCCCACGCTTTCTGAATGTCAATGAGGTGTTGAAAACATCTACCCTCAACACCAAAGATCTCTTGCGTAAGGAGCTGGAAATTGAAAAGCATGAGCTGCTGGAGCAACTGCTGTTTTCAAGCCTGGAAAAGATCTTTATTGAAAAACGCATTTATCATGATATCGAAGAATGCGAGACCTGGGAATCGGTTATCGAAACCATCGACAAAGGGTTGGAGCCTTACAAGAAGCAGTTCTACCGGGAGATTACCCGCGATGACATCCTGCGCCTGACCGAGATCAGGATCAAGAGGATCTCCAAATTCGACGCCTTCAAGGCCGATGAGGTCCTTCGCGATCTGGCTGAAAAGCTTGACAAGGTGAATGAACACCTCAAAGACCTCGTAAAATATACCATTGCCTACTTTACCCGCATCCGCGAAAAATACGGTAAGGGCAAGGAACGTAAAACCGAGATTCGTTTCTTCGACACTATTGAAGCCACCCGGGTGGCTGTCGACAACGAGAAGCTCTATGTGAGCCGCGAAGAGGGCTTCGCCGGCACCTCCCTGAAAAAAGATGAGTATGTATGCGACTGCTCCGACATCGACGACATCATCGTGTTCCGCGAAGATGGCACCTTCCTGGTGACGAAAGTCTCGCAGAAGTCTTTTGTGGGCAAGGGCGTAATCCACATTGCCGTTTTCGAAAGAAATGATGAACGTACCATCTACAACGTGATCTACCAGGATGGCAGTCGCGGCAACTCTTATATGAAGCGGTTTGCCGTAAAGGGCGTTACCCGCGACAAGGAATATGACGTGACCCGTGGCACCAAAGGCAGCAAAATATTATACTTCAGTGCCAACCCCAACGGCGAGGCCGAAGTCATTACCATACACCTGCGTCACAAGCCCAAGCTGCGCAAGCCGGTATTTGATATTGATTTCAGTGAGCTGGCCATCAAGGGACGTTCTGCCTCAGGAAATATAGCCACGCGTCATTCCATCCGTAAAATCGTCCTCAAGGATCAGGGTGTTTCGACCCTGGGCGCCATGGACGTGTGGTTTGATGACAGCGTGCTTCGGCTCAATGCCGATAAAAGAGGCCAGTATCTTGGTGCCTTTAAAGGCGACGAAAAGATCCTGTCGGTATTTCGCTCGGGCAGCTACCGCACCAATGGCTTTGAGTTAACAACCTACTTCGAGGAAAAGCCTGTGCTGCTGCGCAAGTTTGTTCCCGGCAAGATCCTCACGGCCATTTATCTGGATGGAGAACAGGGTCAATACTATATCAAGCGTTTTGAGCCTGAGTCAAATGGTAAGATCGTTTCCTTTATCGGGGAGCATCCTTCCAGCAAGCTGATCCTGGTAACCGATGAGAAGTATCCCCGGGTGCAGGTAAATCTTGCCGCAGGCAACCGCAAGCCCGAAACTACCGAAGAGATCGAAGTGGAATCCTTTATTGGCGTGAAGAGTTACAAGGCCCGTGGCAAAAGGCTGGCGGCCTCTGAAGTGACTTCCGTGAGCTGGCTGGAACCCCTCAAAGAAGATGAGCCAGAACCGGAGCAACCTGTTGAGGTGCCTGCCATTGAAGAGGATGCCCCTGGCGAAGAACAACAACCCACAAAAAATAACCCATCGGATCCTGCTATTGACGGAGAGAAACAGATAAGCCTCGATCTGGATATTTAAGAATTTATTTGTGATGATTAGAGTAGGAATCAATGGATTTGGCCGCATCGGCAAGCTGATTTTCAGGCTGATGCAGCAAAGAGACGATATGCAGGTGGTGGCTGTGAATGACCCCATGCTTTTAAAAACACTGGTTCATTTACTGAAGTACGATACCGTTCATGGCCGTTTTGACCAGCCGGTGCGGAGTGATGAATCTAACGACATGCTCTACGTGAACGATCATGGAATGAAGAAGTATTCCTTTTTCAATCCCGAAAAGATCCCATGGGATGATCACCAGGTAGATGTTGTGGTGGAGTCTTCAGGATTGTTCCTTACCCGCGACACCTTAAGCGGGCACCTGCGTCCCGGGGTAAAGAAGGTAATCCTCTCGTGCCCGCCCAAAGAGAAGCTTGATAATATGGTGGTGCTGGGGGTAAACCATCAGACCCTGGAGCGCTCCCAGCAGCTGATCTCAAATGCCTCCTGCACCTCCAACTGCCTGGCGCCGGTGCTCAAGGTGCTGGATGATCATTTTGGCATTGACCGGGCGATGATGAACACCGTGCACCCTGTTACCAACAATCAGCGGGTGATGGACTCTCCCCACCAGGATCTTCGCCGGGCACGCAGTGCAGGCGATAACATTATCCCCACCACCACCACTGCCATCAAAGCAGTAAAGGAGATTCTACCCGCTTTGAAAGACCGCTTCGACGGGTTTGCCACCCGGGTGCCTGTGAGCGATGGCTCGTTCGTGGAGCTGAATGTAATCCTGAACAAGGGAACTACCGTGGAGGAGGTGAACAGCCTTTTCGAGATGGCTGCACAAAACCAGATGAAGGGAATCATTGAGTATTGCGAAGATCCTATTGTTTCGAGCGATGTGATTGGCAATCCCCATTCGGCGGTGTTTGATGCCCTGAGCACCCGGGTGCTGGGAGGTACTTTCATACAGGTACTTGCCTGGTACGACAATGAATACGGGTACTCTTCCAGAATGCTTGACCTGATTGCCGCGGTCAGCCCCAGCTCCTGACCGACAATCGGCAGTGATCAGGCGGGCTCCTGAACCAGTAAAATGCTTCCTCCATCCCACAACGGCCCCTCGTAAAGTGATACGATCTGTATGCCCCGCTGTTGCAATGCCATGGTCAGTGATCTGCCTTCAGGCAGATGATCAAGGTTGCCACATACCAGCAGTTTGTTTCCCATTACTGCAGTACATCCCCCAAAGAAACCATGCGCGCACCCAGGCAACACGATCTGTTGCTGTGAAATGCCAAAGGTTGTCAGGCCCTGCTGCTCCAGGGCGCCTGAAATGCCCGGATCACCAGTAATGTATAACCCTGCTGCTTCTACCAGGTTGCAGCGTGTGTAGGCTTG
>JAWOCF010000162.1:0-3884 GCA_046483935.1 Bacteroidales bacterium
ATTCATGGTACGCTCAGGGCCCTGCATGCCGAAACTGACAATCATCTCGGCAGCCATCTTGATACGGGGCTCAATAATTTCCATTTCAAAGGGTTCCCATTTTCCCACCACATACTGCACCTGGAAACCTTTGGGGAAATCTCCTCCAATGCCAAAACGTAAACGGGCATACTGATCAGTGCCCAGGATATCAATAATGTGCGATAAGCCGTTATGCCCTCCGGCACCACCTTTGGCCTTCATGCGCAGGGCCCCCAGGGGAAGGGCCACATCATCGACCACCACCAGCAGGTTTTCCAGTTCCACCTTTTTCTGTGTTAACCAGTAGTGGATGGCCTTACCGCTGAGATTCATATAGGTAGAAGGCTTCAGCAGGGTAAAAATCCGTCCCTTATGGCGAAACTCGGTGATGTCGCCATAACGTGCCGGTTCAAAGGCCACTTCTTTTTGTGCCGCCAGGTGGTCAAGCACCATAAACCCAATGTTGTGCCGGGTTTCATGATATTCGGGGCCGATATTTCCTAATCCTGCAATAAGATACTTCATTGACAAACGATGCGGGTAAAATAAAAAGAAAACAAAGTTAAAAAAACAAGGCATATGGAACTACTGCTCCATATGCCTTTGCTTATATTCATTGGATGAAGATGCCCCGGATGAGCACCAGTGGTCTCATGCCGGTATTCTTCAATATGAGGTCTATTCTTCAGCAGCTTCTTCAGAAGCGGTTTCTTCCTCCTCTTCTTCATCGGCAGCAGCCAGTACCCTGGCAGATTTCACCATAACAATGACGGAAGAAACAGGATCCAGGAACTCAATTTTTTCTCTTTTCATCTGGCCTACTTTGAAGGAATCGCCGATATTCAGTTTGGAGATATCAACATCAATCACATCGGGCAGGTCATGTGGCAACCCTTTCAGATACAGCCTGCGCATTTTGGTGACGAGTTTTCCCCCTCTGATTACCCCAGGGCTATTCCCAGTCAGACGCACAGGAATGTGGAGTTTCACAGGGCTGTCATCAGAAATCATCAGGAAGTCAGCATGGATAATGTTGTCCATTACCGGATGGAACTGAATGTCCTGAAGGACGGCCTGGTATGACTGGCCTTCAATTTCCAGCTGAATCAGGCAGGCAACAGGTGTATAAACCACGTCTTTAAAACTTACCTCGGGGGTGTAAAAGTGAATTTGCTTCTCACCTCCGTAAAGCACACAAGGCACCATGGCTTCCCTGCGCAATTTTCTGGCATCTTTTTTCCCTACGTTCTCCCGTGGAGAACCGCTCACAGATACTCTTTTCATAATGATAATAATTAAGGTTTAAATAAATAACGGAAGAAAGACCTCCCGAAAATCAGGGTGCAAAGATAATACTTTACTGCCAACAAATCAGTAATTTGTTTCAGGTATTTCCGCAGGTCTTTCCCAGAAATGGATCTCCTTATAAAATGGTGGAGAATTCGAAGTGGCTGCTGATCGATTCGTGGTTGTGCACCCGGTGAATCACATCGGCAAACAGCTTGGCGGTAGTCAGTACCGTAATCTTAGAGCTATCCTGTTTCAGGGGAATGGTATCGGCCACGATCACCTCGTCGAATGGGCTGTTTTCAATCCTCTCATAAGCTTTTCCGCTGAACACCGGATGAGTACAAACGGCACGCACGCTGGTGGCCCCTTTGTCTTTCATCATTTCGGCAGCCTTGGTGATGGTGCCGGCGGTGTCAATAATGTCATCTACCAGGATTACATTCTTGCCCTTCACATCGCCGATCAGGGTCATCTTGCCCACTTCATTGGGGCGTTCGCGTTGCTTATAACAAATCACCAATTCTGAATTCAGAAACTTGGCATAGGCAGCAGCCCTGCGGGTGCCCCCGGTGTCGGGAGAGGCCATCACCATATTTTCGAGCCCAAGCTTCTGGATGTAAGGAACAAAAATGGCAGAGGCATACAAATGATCTACCGGCACATCAAAGAACCCCTGGATCTGATCGGCATGCAGGTCCATGGTCATCACCCGGTTTACTCCTGCAGCCATCAACAGGTTAGCCATCAGCTTGGCCCCAATTGACACCCGGGGCTTATCCTTGCGGTCCTGGCGGGCAAACCCAAAATAAGGGATCACGGCCACCACCTGATTTGCCGAAGCCCGGCGGGCGGCATCGATCATCAGCAGCAACTCCATCATATTGTCGGCAGGAGCAAAGGTGCTCTGAATGATGAAGACATCATTTCCCCGCAGGGTTTCCTCGAAAGAGGGTTGGAATTCACCATCCGAGAAACGTGCAACAACGCCCTTACCAAGGGGCTGGCCAAAGGCGTCGGCAATTTTTTCAGCAAGATAGCGGGAGGAGGAGCCGGCGAAAATTTTTACTACAGAGGTCATGGGATTTTTCTTTTTTGGGGTGGTGCCAGAATAATATTGGGTACGGCAAAATTAGAAATAAATTCACACTTGAGCTTGCCTATGGCTATGGATTCTTTCATTTTTTTTTGATCATCCAAAACTATTCCTTACATTTGCAGCTCTAAAAATCCGCTGAACAGCCCCATGCCCGGATGGCGGAATTGGTAGACGCGTTGGTCTCAAACACCAATGATAGCAATATCGTGCCGGTTCGATCCCGGCTCCGGGTACCAGAAGCCTCCTGATAAACAGGGGGCTTTTTTTTTGGATGGATGAATCTACCCCAAGAGCCTGCAGAAAGGCAGCTTGCCATCCAGGGTGCTGACACCCTTTTCTGGTTCCTCCCGCACCCTTTTCTGAACACTCCTACACCCCTTCCTGAACACTCATTTCTTTAATCATCGCCGTATCAAACTCGGATCAAACTCGGACCAAACTCGGATCAAATTCGGACTAAATTCGCGAATTCGCGAATTTAGTCCGAATTTGGTCCGAATTTGATGCGAATTTGATCCGAATTTAACCGGGCCTTGACCGGCAGAAAAGCATGACCGGATAGGGTCAGAAACGTTATCCAAAAGCAGGGATTCAGGGTTTAATTCAGAATCTGGTTTAACAGCGTGGTCTTTACCTCCACATCTGTGGTAATGGCATGCACCGAGATGGTGGCTCCTGAAATGGAATCAATATTTTTATCAATCTGTAAAGACCTGGAACCCTCGTGCCCGACAAACTGTTTGAGCCATCCCCGGGCAGTCACTTCATGCCCATGGGTAGCCTGGTAGTTAAAGACACTCACCCGTATGATGATTCTGTTCTGATCAAAAAAGATAAAATAATCGAAATATTCGGAGCTGCCTTCCTCAGGAGGTTCATTGGAAATGGAACAGCCGCCTGTGCGGCAGCTGTTCACACGACCAACATATACATATTTGACAGAGCCAGCAGGTGTTGGTTCAACCTGAAAGTACTTACCATTGATTGACCGGCCATTGGAAAGGGCGTCGGGAACAACCATTTCCCTAAGGACACCAGGATTGGCGATCCCTTCTTTTTTCAAGGTCTTCACCAGTCTTTTGTGCTGATAATCTACTTCTGTTTGTGCCCCGGCGGTAAGAAAACCAAATACCAGCACACCCAGAAATATTGCTCCTTTCAAATTCATCATTTCTTTTTTAGAACATGATACCAACTCCCAGGCTCAGGGTTTTGGCAAATTTATCAGCATTCACAGGCTTTACGAACTGCACATCGGCCTTAGCCACTGCCCCTTGGGTCAGGGAAAAGGTCAGCCCCGTGGTGATGATTGTTTTTTCGTATTTCAGGTTTTTGCTGATGTTGTTTTCCACAGTATTGTGGGTATTCAGATATTCGTAGCGCACAAATGGCACCAGCTGCTTCTGGGTTTCCAGGGAGCGCAACAGGTCATATCCCACTTCGGCATAGTATCCAACCATCGAGCTGCCCACATCAT